>JAEKKH010000297.1 GCA_019510465.1 Burkholderiales bacterium | reverse complement strand
ACAAGATCTTCGAGGTGATCGAGTCCATCCACAAGCAGGGCACGACGGTGCTGCTGGTGGAACAGAACGCCAGCCGCGCGCTGGGCATCGCCGACCGCGGCTACGTGATGGAGTCGGGCGAGATCTCCATGGACGGCCAGGCCGACATCCTGCTGAACGACCCGAAGGTGCGGGCCGCCTACCTGGGCGAGTGACGCGACCGGCGCTTGCGCCGGCCCCCGATCAAGGCGCCCGCGGGCGCCTTTCTCGTTTCCGGCGGCCGGGTCTCGCCGGCCGCCCGGGCGAGGCCTCGCCTTGTCGGCCAGGCCAGGCCAGGCCGCTACCTCCAGGTCGTCGACGGCGCCGTTGCGGACGAGTGCGCCCGCCCGTGACGCCTGTCACGCTTGCCCCCGCGAGATGCCGCGGTGCGGTGCGGATCCGGGTTCGCCATCTGTTCAATACATTAACGCGGCGTTATCTTGGATTTATAAATTATTCCGAGACGGCGCCTGACATTCCGCGTTGGACGACAGCTCTCGGGCGGAGACAACCGTGAATCTGAACAATTCATTACGGCGTTGGGTCGTCGTGGGGGCGATCGCGCTGATGACGGGCCTGTCGGCCAGCGGGCCGGCGCAGGCCGCGGAGGTGGAGGTGCTTCACTGGTGGACGTCCGGCGGCGAGGCCCGGTCCGTCGAGGAGCTCAAGCGGCTGCTGGCCAGCCAGGGCGTCACCTGGCGCGACTTCGCGGTGGCCGGCGGCGGCGGCGACGCGGCCATGAACGCGCTGAAGCAGCGCGTCGACGCGGGCCATCCGCCGACGGCGGCGCAGATCAAGGGTCCGGCCATCCAGGACTGGGGCCGCAAGGGCGTGCTGGCCAACCTCGACGATGTCGCCGCCGCCGGCAACTGGGACATCAAGCTCCCGCGCACGGTGGCGCAGCAGATGAAGGTCGACGGCCACTGGGCGGCGGTTCCCGTGAACGTGCATCGCGTCAACTGGCTGTGGATCAACAAGGACCTGCTGACGAAGGTCGGCGGCCGCGTGCCCGACAACTGGGACTCGTTCTTCGCGCTGGCCGACCGCTTCAAGGCCGCGGGCATCGTGCCCCTCGCGCACGGCGGCCAGCCCTGGCAGGACCTGACCACCTTCGAGATCGTGGGCCTGGGCGTCGGCGGCGCCGACTTCTACCGCCAGGCCTTCGTGACGATGGACCCGGCCGCCTGGCGCGGCCCCACGATGAGCCGCGTGATCGACACCTTCCGCCGCCTCAAGCCCTACACCGACAAGGAAGCGCCGGGGCGCGACTGGAACAAGGCCACCGAGATGGTGATCAAGGGCCGCGCCGGCATGCAGTTCATGGGTGACTGGGCCAAGGGCGAGTTCCTGGCCGCCGGCAAGAAGCCCGGGAGCGACTTCGTCTGCACCGCGGCGCCGGGCACCTGGAACGCCTACATCTACAACATCGACAGCTTCGCGATGTTCCGCCTCAGCGACCCGCAGGCCGTGCAGGGACAGAAGGCGCTCGCGTCGACGATCATGAGCAGCCAGTTCCAGGAGATCTTCAACCTCAACAAGGGCTCGATCCCGGCGGCCGTGGGCTCGGACATGACGCATTTCGACCACTGCGGGCAGGAATCGAGCGCCTACTTCGTCGCAGCCTCGCTGTCGAACACGCTGGTGCCGTCGTTCGCGCACAAGATGGCGCAGTCGGACAACCATGTCGCGGCGGTGCAGGCCATCGTGGCCAGGCTGTGGGACGACGATTCGTACGCGCCCGCCAGGGCGCAGGCCGACCTGGTGGCCGCCGCGTCGCAGCACTGAGCGCCTACAGGCACATCCCGCCCAGGCAGGCCGCCGAGATCACCGCCATCGGCGCCACCAGGGCCGTGAGCCCGGCCAGCGTCAATGCGACGACGCGCGCCGAACGCGCCGGCACGCCGGCATGGCGCAGCGACTGCCCCGAGACGACGCACACGGCGCACGGGAAGGCGAGGAACAGCGGCACCGCGAGCCACGCCAGTACGTGATCGGCGCGCGCGGGGTCGCTGAACAGCCGCGCGAACGCGAGCGCTTTCCCGTTGAGGGCGAAGCAGGCCACGCCCACCAGCGCCGCCGCCAGGAAGGCGCGGTGGCGCCAGGCCGTCGTCGCCCACTCGGACAAGGGCCACAGTGCGGCGACGGTGAAGATCTCGGCGCCGATCAGCAGCGACCAGGCGACCTGATGGGACAGCGTGTCGAAGGGCATCGGCAGCGGCGGGCGTGTCGGTGCGCGGGAAGGCCGGGCGGCCTTCAGTCGCCGTGCTTGTCGGCTTCCGACGTGAAGCTGTCGGCGTAGAACTCGTCGTCGGGCAGATGGCACTGCGCCACGAAGTCGCGCTGGGCCGACTCCACCATGACGGGCACGCCGCAGGCGTAGACCTGGTGGCCGGAGAGGTCGGGGAAATCGGCCATCACGGCCTGGTGGACGAAGCCCGTGCGGCCCGTCCAGGCATCCTCCGGCGCGGCGTCCGACAGCACCGGCACGTACTCCAGCTGCGGCACCAGTTGCCTGGCGGTGGCGAGCCACGGGTCCAGGTACAGGTCGGCCTTGCGGCGCGCGCCCCAGTACAGCCGCACTGGACGGATGCTGCCCAGGTGGTGCATCTGCTCGATCAGCGCCTTGATCGGCGCGAAGCCGGTGCCCGAGGCGAGCAGCACGATGGGCTTGTCGCTCTCCTCGCGCAGGAAGAAGCTGCCGAACGGACCTTCCATGCGCAGGATGTCCTTTTCCTTCATCGCGCCGAACACGTGGTCGGTGAACTTGCCGCCGGGCATGTGGCGGATGTGCAGCTCGATGGCGGCCGGCGTGCCGAGGTTGTGCGGCGCGTTGGCCATCGAGTAGCTGCGGCGCGAGCCGTCGCGCAGGATGAACTCGACGTACTGGCCGGCGCGGTAGCGGAACGGCTGCGTGGCGGGCAGCTGCACGCGCACGACGGCGACGTCGGCCGACGGGCGCTCCAGGCTCAGCACGCGGCCGGGCATCTTGCTGATCGGGTACTCGCCGGCGCCGACCACCATGCGCGCCTCGACGACGCAGTCGGTCTGCGGCGTGGCGCAGCAGGTGAGGATCAGGCCGGCGGCCTCCTCGGCCTCGGACAGCGCCTTGTGCTGGTGCGCGCCGTGGATCACGCGGCCGTCCTTGAGCTTGCTCTTGCACGAGCCGCACGCGCCGTCGCGGCAGCCATAGGGCAGGCCGACGCCGGCGCGGATGGCGGCCGACAGGATGGTCTCGTCGCGCGCGACGTCGAAGGCCCGCTCGGCGGGGTGGAGAGTGACGGTGAAGGTCATGTTGTCGGCGGCGAACGCGGCGGCACGGGAAGATGCGCGAGGCGCACCGAAAGACGGATTATCCCGCGCCGCGCGCATCTCGCCCTAGACTGGGCGCATGTCCCACCAGGCCGTTCCGCTCGAGCCGCTGCTGAGCATCCGCTCGTACAGCGGCGAGCAGACAGTGCACGAGCACGGTCACGCGCAGGTGCTCTTCGCCTGGCGCGGCCGCATGGACATCGAGGTCGGCGCGTCGGCCGACTTCTCGGACAGCTCCTGCGGCCTGATCATCCCGGCCGGCGTCACGCACGCGTACGCGGCCTCGCCCGACCTGCGCATGGTGGTGATGGACGCGCCGATGCAGCCCGGTCTCGACCGTGCGCGGCGCTTCGCGGTGACGGCGGGCGTGCGCGCCCTGGTGGGCCGCGCGGATCCCGCGGACTTGCTGGGCGCGATTCTCGGCGCGCCGCGCACGGGCGTGCGGCGCGGCATCGCGCTCGAGCGCCTGCGGGCCGAGCTGGGAGCCGCGCTGCACGAAGCGTGGACGACCGCGCGCATGGCCGAACGTTGCCTGCTGAGCCCGCAGCGATTCCATGCACGCCTGCTGGAGTTGACCGGGCAATCGCCGCAGGCCTGGCTGCGGGCGCTGCGGCTGGACGAGGCGCAGCGCTTGCTGCGGCGCGGCCTCACGCTCGAGGCGGCGGCCGCGCGCGTCGGCTACGCCACGGCCAGCGCGCTGGCGCACGCGCTGCGGCGCGATCGCGCGGTCGGCGCGCGCGGCCTGCGCGACGACCGCGAAGTCGAGAGTCCCTCGACAAATCGGGCCGGCGCCCGCGCCACCATGGGGGCATGAAGACTGCATCCTGGCCGGGCATCGTCCTGGCGCTGGCGGCGGCCGTGCTGTGGGGCACGACCGGCACCTCCCAGCATTTCGCCGGCGCGCACCTGTCGTCGACCTGGATCGGCGCGCTGCGCCTGGTCATCGCCGCGCTCTTTTTCGCGGGCCTGGTGGCCGCCACCGAACGCGGGGCGGCGCCGCTCCCGCGCCCGGCCGGCCTGTGGCGGCGCCAGCTGCTCGCGGGCGCGGCCATCGCCGCCTACAACCTGGCGTTCTTCGCCGGCGTGCGGCTGGCGGGCGTGGCCGTGGGCACCACGGTGGCCATCGGCAGCGGACCGCTGTTCGCCGGTGCGTTGCAGGCGCTGATCACGCGGCGCGCGCCGGTCCCGCTGTGGTGGATCGGCACGGCGCTGGCGATCGCGGGCGGCGCGGCCATCGCGCTGGGCCACGGCGGCGCGGCGCGGGCGGACGCCGTGGGGCTGCTGCTGTGCCTGGGCGCCGGCCTGTCGTACGCCGTCTACACGCTGACGGCCAAGTCCCTGTCGGGCCATGCGTCGCCGGCGCGCGCGAGCCTGTGGGTCTTCGGCACGGCCGCGGTCATCGCGCTGCCCGCGGCGTGGGCGCTCGTGCCCTCGGGCCCGGCCGACATCGCCGCCGCCGGCACCCGCACCTGGCTCGTCGTGGCCTGGCTGGGCCTGGTGGCCACCGGCGTGTCCTACCTGCTGTTCAGCACCGCGCTGCGCTTCATCTCGGGCGCGACCGGCGTGGCGCTCGCGCTCGGCGAGCCGCTGACCGCGTTCACGCTGGCCGTGCTGCTGCTGGGCGAGCCGCTGCGCGCGAGCGGCCTGGTCGGCATCGCGCTGATCCTGGCCGGGCTGGCCCTGGTCATCACGGGTGAACGCCGGGGTTGAGACAATGCGCCGCTCATGGCCCGTCCATCCTCCCTCCTGATCATCGGCTGCGGCGACGTCGGCTTGCGCGTGGTGCGCGCGCTCGGCGGCCGCCTGCGCGTGTTCGCGCTGACCTCGTCGCCCGGCCGATGCGACGCCCTGCGCGCCGCCGGCGTGCGTCCGGTGGTCGGCGACCTCGACGACCCGGCCTCGCTCGGGCGCCTCGCCGGCCTGGCCGACGCGGTGCTGTACCTGGCGCCCCCGCCCGGCTCGGGCGCAGCCGATCCTCGGCTCGGCGCGCTGCTCGCCGCGATCAGCCGCCGTTCGCTGCCGGCGCGCGTCGTCTATGCAAGCACGACGGGCGTCTATGGCGACTGCCGCGGCGAGCGGGTCGAGGAGACGCGCCCGACCAGGGCGACGACCGATCGCGCCCTGCGCCGCCTCGATGCCGAGTCGCGCCTGCGTGCCTGGGCGCGCGCGACGGGCGTGCGCGCGAGCGTGCTGCGCATCCCCGGCATCTATGCGAGCGACCGCGAGGGCGGCCGGCCGCAGGATCGCGTGCGTCGCGGCACGCCCGTGCTCGCAGCCGAGGACGACGGCCACACCAACCACATCCACGCCGACGACCTCGCGCGCGCCTGCATCGCGGCGCTGTGGCGCGGCCGGCCGCAGCGCGTGGTCAACGTGTGCGACGACACCGACATGAAGACGGGCGACTACTACGACCTCGTCGCCGACCTGAGCGGCCTGCCGCGCCCCGAGCGCGTGACGCGCGCACAGGCGGGCGAGCGCTTCAGCCCGGCGCAGTGGAGCTTCCTGAACGAATCGCGCCGGCTCTCGAACGCACGCATGAAGCGCGAGCTGCGGCTGCGCCTGCGGCGCCCGACGATCCGCGAGGGTCTCGCGGACTGACGCGGAGGGTCAGTGCACGCGCCGGATGTGCGGCGGCGACTTCCTGCGCTTGAACGACGGCGGACGCCAGCGCCAGTACAGCAGCATCAGGTAGCCGCCGAGGGCGCCACCCAGCGATGCCACCACGCCGACCCACGCGCCGCCACCGCCCAGCATCGAGCCGATCATCATGATGAGCTCGATGCCGATGAACACCCAGACGGCCGTGCGCATGGTGACTTCGGCGACGAAGTACAGCAGGATGCGCTGGTGCGGGAACAGGATGCCGAATGCCACCAGCATGCCGAACACGGCGCTCGCCATGCCGGCCAGCGGCACGATCGTGCCGAACGCCAGCGTGATCAGCAGGAACACCGCCGCGGCCATGACCGTGCACGCGAGCAGGAACTGCACGTAGCGGCGCACGCCCCACAGCTCTTCGAGGCGCGAGCCCATGAAGTAGAGCATCAGCATGTTGAAGAACCAGCCCAGGCCGTCGAGGTGCACGAACGGGTAGGCCAGGATCTGCCACGGCCAGAAGGCGCCGGAGAAGACCGGAAAGAGCGTCAACCACTGCAGCTCGAGCGACTGCAGCGGCCGGATGGCCGCGCCGAGGAACAGCAGGACGGTGCAGGCGATCAGCAGGGCACGGGTGACGGGGGGCGGCAGTTGCAGCGGCATGGCGGGGCGGGGCAGTGAGCTTTCAGTGTGCCACGGGCGCGATTCACGCCCTGTCGCCAGGGCCGCGGCGGCGGGCCGAATCCACGCGCGCGCGCCGCTGCCCGGCGGCATGCACGCTCAGCGCTCGCCCACCAGGACGTCGAACACCTGCTCCGCGCCGCCCCGGTGCACGCGCAGCTTCAGGTGGTCGCCCGGCCTGGCGTTCTCCAGCACGTCCTTGAGCTTGCCGCCCGGCGTGCCGGCGATGGGGATGTCGTTGGCCGCGACGATCTCGTCGCCCGCCTGCACCCCCGCCTTGTCGGCGGGCAGGCCCGGCTTCACGGTGGTGACCGTCACCTTCTTGAGCGTGGTGCTGAAGAAGCCGTCGGTCTCGATGGAGAAGCCGATGCCGATCACAGGCTTGCCGGCGGCGTGGGCGGCGGTGGCGGCGACGAGGGCGGCAACGCCGAGGGCGAGGACTGTGCGCTTGGACATGATGCGATCGTTCATGGAAAGAGCGCGAGTCTGCACCATTTCCGGACCACGTCCGGCCTGCATGCGACGGTCGGCGTCATTCGCCGCCTGGGCTGCAGTCGGAGCGTGGCGCGTGGACGTTGCGCCGTGCGGCTCGAATGCCGGGCGCCTGCCGTTCCGGCGCGGCGTTCGGCGCCGCCAGGGCGCTGCCAAGTGATTGATTCACGAGCTCCCGCATTCGCGGAGCGTGCTTGCGGGTAGCAATGCGTCGAGGCGTTCGATCAGTTCAAGGATCTCCGCCGCAAGTGCCGCGTCGACGGGCACTTCGCAGCCGTATGCGCCGGGGTCGTCCGAATTGGTCGGCAGCCCTCTGCGGGGGTCGTGCTCGAGGCGCCGCAAGACAAACTTCTTCGCGGCTTTTTGCCACCTGGCTGGTGCCTCGGGTCGGACTCGAACCGACACCCCTTTCGAGAACGGATTTTGAGTCCGTCGCGGCTACCGATTACGCCACCGAGGCAGGGGATGCTGCAGCGTGCAAGCGGGTACACGTGCGCAGGGGGCGGATTATCACATGACGAAGGCGAGGTTTGGGGCGCGCTGCGACAATGCGGGCTCCCTGTCCAGCTCATCGTTCCAACGGATCGCAACGCCCATGCCGACGTACATGACCCTCGAGGAGGCCATCGGCCACACGCCGCTGGTGCGGCTGCAGCGCGTCGTCGGCGCCGAGATCACTGCCCGTGGCAACGTCGTGCTGGGCAAGCTGGAAGGCAACAACCCGGCCGGCTCCGTCAAGGACCGGCCGGCGATCGCGATGATCCGGGGCGCCGAGGAGCGCGGCCAGATCAAGCCGGGCGACACGCTGATCGAGGCCACCTCGGGCAACACCGGCATCGCGCTGGCGATGGCCGCCGCCATCAAGGGCTATCGCATGGTGCTGATCATGCCCGAGGACCTGTCGGTCGAGCGCGTGCAATCGATGAAGGCCTATGGCGCCGAGCTGATCCTCACCCCGAAGTCGGGCGGCATGGAATACGCTCGCGACCTCGCCACGCAGATGCAGGTGGACGGCAAGGGCCTGGTGCTCGACCAGTTCGCCAACCCGGACAACCCGCGCGCGCACTACGAGACCACCGGCCCCGAGATCTGGAACGACACCGCGGGCCGCGTCACGCATTTCGTGAGCGCGATGGGCACGACGGGCACGATCACCGGGGTGTCGCGCTTCCTCAAGGAGAAGAACCCGGAGATCCGCATCCTCGGCGCGCAGCCGTCGGAAGGCTCGCGCATCCCGGGCATCCGCAAGTGGCCCGAGGCCTACCAGCCCAAGATCTACGACCCGTCGCACATCGACGAGACGATCCAGGTGAGCCAGCAGGACGCCGAGGAGATGGCGCGCCGCCTCGCGCGCGAGGAAGGCCTGTTCGCGGGCATCTCGGCGGCCGGCGCGTGCTGGGTCGCGCTGCAGGTGGCGCAGCGGCTGGAGAACGCGACGATCGTGTTCGTCGTCTGCGACCGCGGCGACCGCTACCTGTCGACGGGCGTGTTTCCCGCATGACGGCGGCGAACTGGCGTTTCTGCCCGCAGTGCGCGCGCGAGCTCGCGCTCGTCACGCAGGACGAGGACGGCGGCCCCAAGGAGCGGCTGCGCTGCACGAACTGCACCTTCACGCACTGGAACAACCCGACGCCGGTGCTCGCGGCCATCGTCGAATGCGCCGACCGCGACGGCAAGGTGCTGCTGGCCCGCAACGCCGCCTGGGCGGGCCGCATGTTCGCGCTGATCACCGGCTTCATGGAGGCCGGCGAGACGCCCGAGGAGGGCATCGCGCGCGAGGTGCTCGAGGAGACCGCGTTGACGGTCGAGTCGGTCGACCTCGTGGGCGTGTGGGACTTCCAGCGCATGAACCAGGTCATCATCGCGTACCACGTGGTGGCGCGCGGCGAGATCCGGCTGTCGCCCGAGCTGGCGGAGTACAAGCTGTTCGCGCCCGGCGACATCGTCTGCTGGCCGGCCGGCACCGGCTACGCGGTGGCCAAGTGGCTGCGCACGCGCGGCATCGAGCCGAAGTTCATGACGCCCGAGGAGCGCGCCGCCCTCGCGGCCCCGCGGCCCGAGGCGTCATAATCGCCGGCATCCAACCAGGTTCCACTCCATGCAAGCCCACAAGGAAATCGATACGCGCGGCATGAACTGCCCGCTGCCCATCCTGAAGGCCAAGAAGGCGCTGGCCGAGATGCAGACGGGCGAGATCCTGAAGGTCGTCGCCACCGACCCGAGCTCCACGCGCGACTTCCAGGCGTTCGCGCG
>JAEKKH010000342.1 GCA_019510465.1 Burkholderiales bacterium | reverse complement strand
CCCGCTTTGCCGACGGCTTCGAATACGGCCTGGGTGCCGAGATCGGCATCTCCACCGACAAGTTCCACGCCCGCGGCCCGGTGGGGCTGGAGGGGCTGACGTCGATGAAGTGGGTGGTGTTGGGGCAGGGTGAGGTGAGGGGGTGAGGATTCGGAGATGAAAAACGTCCGCCCATTTCGCAGAAGGCAGATGGCCCGCATGGCGCTTTTGACCTGCCATGCATGGCTCGCGCTGACCAGCGCGATTGCGGCACCTCAGAGCGCCTCTTCAACGCGAGAAAAGGCGCCGCTGGCTTTTAAGAGGATTGTTGGTCCGAATTTTCAGGATCGCATCTGGATCGAGAAAGCACACAAGGTTGAAGCATCGCTGAATGAGCTGACGACGCGGCTACTCCTGAATACGGACGACATCACTGATCTCATGCATCAGTGCGAGGAGAAGCTAGCGTGCCCTGGACGAGTTCTTGCGGCAGGAGCCGGCTATGTGAAAGGTTGGACCGGGAGAAAAGATACGGTTGGGCTCATGGGGATTTTTCCGACCACACCAACGCTTGCACTGCTGCACGTCTTGGAAAACCATGACTCTCTCACTGACGCTGAGCTTGCGCTGTTTGGAGAGGGCAATGTCATGCCCACGTGCCGGGCTGCTATCAAGGTTCCCAAGAACAACGGTGAATTTGATCAAGGCGGCTGGGGAATTCGCTCGGTCTATCGCTTGGCCAACGGAAATGCGCTCATTTGGCTTGAGGCGGCAGGAGGAGATGGTGGCTATACGTGGTCATTGCAACGATTTGTTGAGTTGGGTGAAATGTGCCAGGTGTCTAAATCGGTCGACTACCGCACTCAGTCGGGACCGGAAGATCGTTGCCACAAATCGCCAAGCGTTCCGGATAGTTACTTTGAGATTTTGAACTCGGGGCAAGTGATTGCTCGGCCGCCTCGGAGGTCTTGTAAGGACTTTTCTTTTTCGGGGCCGTATCAAGCTCGGTAGGTTTGGGTGAACACCGTGAACCCAAACAAATTTAGCCCGCAAAGCGCTGGGGGTGTATCAGCCGTATCAGCCGTCCTTTGACCACCACATGTTGCTCATCCGACGTTGGGTGTCCGCGAGAGGACCAGCCGGGAGTTCGCCCCGGCGGGCGACCTTCTTTTTGAGCGACCAAAAAGAAGGCAAAAAGTCGCCCCTGCTCCGTCGCCCCTCTTCGAGGGGTGCCCTGCGATGCTCGGAACCCGAAGCTCGCGCGGAACTCGCTTCGCTACGCTGCGCTCAGACAGCCGTGCGAAGTCAGTTGACGAAGCGGGCTTCGCCCGCGCCTCGGGTTCCTGCGCTTCTCGGCTCCTCCAAAGGGGCCCGTGGAAACAGCCAACAGCCAAACCCGCAAGCCGGCTGGCGCCGGCTGTTCGGTATGCCCCCTTTAGCACCGCCGAGCAGCGCAAGGCCTTAAGGGCGTGCGCGCAGCGCACTTCAAGAACTGACTCCGCGCGACTGTTTGACCGCAGCGTAGCGAAGGAAGTTTTGCGCGGGCCCTCAAGGCCTGAGCAGCGCAGGGCACCCGCAGCGAAGCGGAGGGCGGTGCGTTCGGGGGGAGCTCTTTGCTTACTTTCTGGCGGCCCAGAAAGTGAGTCGCCCGCCGGGGCGAAATCCCGGCAAAGTCCGTCGCCTAGGCCCGATTTTCTCTAGAGCATTCGGCCGATGCTCAGCGGGAGAGGCAAGGCTGCCCAGTTAGCATCCCGCCCATGACCGACACCCGCAAAGCCTTGGTGCTTTTTTCCGGCGGGCAGGACTCGACAACCTGCCTGGCCTGGGCCCTGGACCGCTTCGCCGAGGTCGAGACGCTGGCCTTCGACTACGGCCAGCGCCATCGCATCGAACTGGACTGCCGCAACACCGTCCGTGCCAAGATCGCGCGCCAGTTCCCGCACTGGGCCGGCAAGCTTGGTGCCGACCATCTGCTGGACCTCTCCCTGCTGGGCCAGATCAGCGACACCGCGCTGACCAGCGAACGCGCCATCGAGCTGCAGGCCAACGGCCTGCCCAACACCTTCGTCCCCGGCCGCAACCTGCTGTTCCTGACCTTCGCCGCGACACTGGCCTACCGCCGCGGCGCGACGGTGCTGGTGGGCGGCATGTGCGAGACCGACTTCTCCGGCTACCCGGACTGCCGCGACAACACGCTGAAGGCGCTGCAGGTCGCGCTCAGCCTGGGCCTGGACTCGCCGATGACGCTGGATACGCCGCTGATGTTCATCGACAAGGCCGCCACCTGGCGCCTGGCCGAGAGCCTGGGCGGCGAGGCGCTGGTGAAGCTGATCGTCGAGGACACCCACACCTGCTATCTCGGCGAGCGCGGCGAGCTGCACGACTGGGGGCATGGCTGCGGCCACTGCCCGGCCTGCGCGCTGAGGGCGAAGGGGTTCGCTGCCTACCGGGCCGGCTCGGCATGACGGCGTGGCTCCATTGGCTGAATTGGCAGATGGCCGCGGTTGCCGCCGCGGCGCTGCTGTTCTTCTGGGGCGTGGGCGCCTACAACCGGCTGATGTCGCTGCGCAATGTCATCGGCGAGGCC
>JAEKKH010000366.1 GCA_019510465.1 Burkholderiales bacterium | reverse complement strand
TGGGCCACAGCATCATCTGCGGCGTCAGCGCCAATCCGCACGTGTGGTGGGACAACGCCCCCGCCGCGCACATCGGCTATGTCCCGCAGGACAGCTCGGCGCCCTACGTCGACGAGATCGAGCGCACGACGCCACCCGGCGATCCGGCCGATCCGGCCGTCATCTACCAGGGCGGCGCGTTCGTCAAGCAGGGGCCGGCCAGGTGAACATGTCAGCGTCAGCCTGCCTGCGCGCCGTGGGCGGGGCCGCCCCAGGGAGGCCCGCAGTCCCCTCGGGGGACGGAGCGCCGTACCCGGCGCGGGAGGGGCTCACATGATTCGGGCCGTGCGCAGGGCCGCCCCAAGGAGGCCCGCAGTCCCCTCGGGGGACGGAGCGCCGTACCCGGCGCGGGAGGGGCTCACATGATGCGGGCCGTGCGCCGGGCCGCCCCAAGGAGGCCCGCAGTCCCCTCGGGGGACGGGGCGCCGTGCCCGGCGCGGGAGGGGCGCCGGCGCGCTGTGGTGGGTCGACATCGAGTCGTGCGCCATCCGTCGCCTGCACCTGGTCGACGACGCGTTGCAGTCGTGGACGCTGCCCGAGCGCGTGGCCTGCCTCGCGCTGCATGCGGACGGCGGGCTCGTCGCGGGCCTCGAGACCTGCATCGCGCACGTGAAACCGCACGCGGACGGCCGCGCCGAGGTCGCCACGCTCGCAAGCGCGCGCCACGCGCGCGAGGGCATGCGCTTCAACGACGGCCGCTGCGACCGCGCCGGCCGCTTCTGGGTCGGCAGCATGGTGCGCGACATGGGCGCCAACGTCGCCGCCGGCCGCATGGCCCGGCTCGATCCCGGCGGCCTGCACGAGCTGGCCATCGATGCGATGTACACCCCCAACGGCCTCGCGTTCGACCCCGACGGCCGCGGCGTCTGGTGGAGCGACAGCCACCCGCTGTCGCAACGCATCTGGCATGCGCCGCTGCATGACGACGGCGGCCTCGGCGCGCCACGCCTGGTGCTGGACATGCAGGCCCTGCCCGGCCGCCCCGACGGCGCGGCGATCGATGTCGACGGCGGCTACTGGATCTGCGCCAACGACGGCGGCCGCATCCTGCGCCTGCTGCCCGACGGCCGCATCGATCGCGAGATCATGCTGCCGGTGAGCAAGCCCTCGATGTGCAGCTTCGGCGGCGACGCGCTCGACACGCTGTTCGTCACCACCATCCAGCCCGCGAATCCGCAGGGCGAAGACATCGCCCTCGCCGGCGAGGTGTTCGCGCTGCGGCCCGGCACGCAAGGCCTCGCCGAGGCGCCGTTCAGACCGCGCTGAACGGCACGCCATCCACGACACGACACAAGACGACAACCGGAGACAAGCATGACGAAACGCAAGACCTTCTCGATCCGCACGCTGGCGCTGGCCGCCGTGGCCACCCTCGCCTGCGCGGCCGCGCACGCGCGCGAGTTCCGCTCGGCGGACATCCACGTGAAGGACTACCCGACCACGCTGGCCGTGAAGTACATGGGCGACCAGCTGTCGAAGAACACCGGCGGCAAGGACAAGATCAAGGTCTTCGCCGACGGCGCGCTCGGCTCGGAGAAGGACACCGTCGAACAGGTCAAGATCGGTGCGCTCGACATGGTGCGCGTCAACAGCGCGGCCTTCCACGGCATCGTGCCCGAATCGATGATCCCGTCGCTGCCCTTCCTGTTCCGCGACATCGAGCACTTCCGCAAGACGATGTACGGCCCGCAGGGCGACAAGGTGCTGGCCGCGTTCGAGAAGGCCGGCTTCATCGGCCTGGCGCTGTACGAGAGCGGCGCGCGCTCGTTCTACTCGAAGAAGCCGATCCACACCGTCGCCGACATGAAGGGCATGAAGGTGCGCGTGCAGCCGTCCGACCTGTGGGTGAACCTGATCACCCAGCTCGGTGCGTCGCCCACGCCGATGCCCTTCGCCGAGGTCTACACGGGCCTGAAGACGGGCCTGCTCGACGCCGCCGAGAACAACATCCCGTCCTACGACGAGATGAAGCACTACGAATCGGCGCCGGTGTTCTCGGAGACGCAGCACGTGATGTCGCCCGAGGTGCTGGTGTTCTCGAAGAAGGTCTGGGACACGCTGGGCCCCGACGAGCAGGCCGCCATCCGCAAGGCCGCCAAGGAATCGGTGCCCTACTACCAGCAGCTGTGGACGGCCAAGGAGACCGCCGCGCGCGCCTCGGTGCTCAAGGCCGGCGCGAAGATCGTCCCGGCCGCCGAGATCGACCGCAAGGGCTTCGTCGAGGCTGAGAAGCCCGTGTGGGACAAGTACATGTCGACGCCGGAGATCCGCAACGTCGTGCAGGAAATCGTCAACACCAAGTGA
Organism: Burkholderiales bacterium; assembly: GCA_019510465.1. GTDB lineage: Bacteria > Pseudomonadota > Gammaproteobacteria > Burkholderiales > Burkholderiaceae_C > Scleromatobacter. The sequence continues at coordinate 753 of JAEKKH010000366.1, read as the reverse complement.
TCCCGCGGGGGTTCCGATGACCTGGCTCGCCCATCTCAACGCCCGCCTGTCGGCGATCGTGCTGGTGCTCGCCCGCCTGTGCCTGGCCGGCCTCGGCCTGGTCGTGCTCTACGGCGTGGTGACGCGCTACGCCTTCAACAACGAGCCGCCGTACGTGGAGCAGCTGGCGCTGCTGCTGGTGATCTCGGTGTCGATGTTCGGCGCGGCCTGCGTCGCGCACGACGCCGGGCACATCGGGCTGGATTCGATCGTCAACCGCCTGCCGCCGGCCGTGCGCCACACGATCGCGCGGCTGGTGGCGCTGTCCACGCTCGTGTTCTCCATCGTGATCCTGTACGGCGCGTGGGAGATGGCCCGGTCCACGCACGACAACCTGATCCCGACGCTGGGCATCTCGGAGGCGTGGCGCTACCTGCCGCTGATCATCGCCGGCGCGCTGATCGCGCTGTTCTCCATCGACCGCCTGTTGCGCCGCATGGCGACCGACGACCACGAGTGACTCCTTCGCCATGGCCCTGACGCTTCTCTGTTCCACCTTCGTCCTGCTGCTGCTGCTGGGCGTGCCGGTGGCGTTCGCCATCGGCCTCGCCTGCCTGTCCGCGTTCTTCGCCGAGGGCCTGCCCATCGCCACCGCGGTGCAGATGATGGTCTCGGGCATGAACGTGTTCTCGTTCCTCGCGATCCCGTTCTTCATCTTCTCGGGCGAGCTGATGCTGCACGGGGGCATCGCCGACAAGATCATGAACTTCGCGC
>JAEKKH010000345.1 GCA_019510465.1 Burkholderiales bacterium | reverse complement strand
CCGATGCCGGCTCGCGCCGCGTGACGGTGCTGATCGGCGGCGGTGACGCGGCGCAGGCCCAGCGCGCGGCGGATGCCTTCCTGCAGGCGCTGGGCAACGACATTCCCGTGCGCCATCGCGTCGCCGATGCCGACAGCCAAGCCTGGCTGAACCTTTACACGCCAGTCCGCACCGGTCTGCTGTCGCCGCAGGCGCGCACGCGCCTGGCCGACGCCCCAACCGCGGAGTTGGCAGACCAGGCGCTGGCCGCGCTCTACCAGCCCGTGGGCGGCCCGCGTGTCGGCGCCTGGGCCGATGACCCGCTCAACCTCTTCGGCCAATGGCTGGCCGAGCGCGGCCAGGCCAGCCGCGTGCGCGTGCAGGACGGTCGGCTGATGCTGACCGATGCCGACGCACCCGAACGCCACTACGCGCTGGTGCTCATCGAGCTGCCCGGCTCCGGGTTCGAGATCAGTGCCCAGCGCGCGCTGCAGCCCCGCCTTGAAGCGGCAGCACGGGCCGCCGAAGGGCAGGGCGCCCAGGTCATACGCGCCGGCGTGCCGCTGTTCGCCGCGGCCGCGGCTGAGCAGGCCGAGCGCGAGATCCACACCATTGGCCTGGGCTCGTTGGTGGGCATCGTCGCGCTGACGCTGCTCGCCTTCCGCTCGATCCGCCCACGCCTGCTGGTGGCGCTGTCGATGGCCGTGGGCCTGGCCGTCGCCGCGTCGGTGAGCCTGCTGGTGTTCGGCGAGCTGCACCTCGTCACGCTGGTCTTTGGCGCCAGCCTGCTGGGCGTGGCCGAGAACTACGGCAGCAACTACTTCAGCGCGCGCCAGGGCCTGGAGGCCAGCGAACGCTGGGCCATGCTGTCGCGGCAGATTCCCGTCGTCAGCCTGGCGATGGCGACGACGGTCATCGGCTACGCGCTGCTGGCGCTGCCGCCCTTCCCGGGCCTGCGCCAGATCGCGGTGTTCTCGGCGGTCGGCCTGGTTGCCGCCTTCGTGACCGTGCTGTGGTGGTTCCCGCTGCTGGACGGCGCGGGCCGCATGGCGCCGACGCGGTTCGCGCACTGGCTGGGCTCGCGCCGCGCGCTGTGGCCCAGCTTGAAGGCGCGCGGCCTGGCGGTCTTGCTGCTGGTGTCCGCACTGCTGGCCGCCTGGGGCGCCAACCGGCTGCGGGTCGATGACGACATCCGCCAGCTGCAGTCCGCGCCGGCCGCCCTGGTCGCGCAGCAGCGCGAGTTCGCGCGGTTGATGCAGGCACCGGGCCTGGCGCAGTTCTTCGTCGTGCAAGGCCGCGACGAGCAGGAGCTGCTGGAGCGCGAAGAAGCGCTGACGGCACGATTGCGTGGCATGCAGGTGGGGGTCCAGGCGGTCAGCGACTGGCTGCCTTCGCTGCGCCGCCAGCACGAAGACGCCGCGCTGGCCACGCGCCGCGCGGCCGAGATGCGGCCAGCGCTGGCCGAACGGCTCGACCAGCCAGTCGTGTCGACCGCCGCCACTCACACCGAACTGACGCCCCAGGCCTGGCTGGCCAGTCCCGCCAGCGAGCCCGTGCGCGCCCAGTGGCTGGGCCGCCTCGGCAACGGGCAGGGCAGCGTCGTGCTGCTGCGCGGCGCCGATGCCGTCCAGACGCGTGCCGCGCTGGCTGCGTTGAAACTAGCCGGCGTCACCTGGGTCGACAAGGTCGGCGAGGTCAGCACGTTGCTGGGCCGCTACCGCGAGCTGATGTCGGCCGTGCTGGTGCTCGGCTTCGTGCTCACCTGGGCCGCGCTGGCCTGGCGCTTCGGCCGCCAGGCCTGGCGTGCGCTGGCGCCCACGGCGCTGGCCTGTGTGCTGACGGTGGCGCTTCTTTCAATCGCCGGCCAAGTCTTGCAGCTCTTTCACATCCTGCCCCTGCTCATCCTGCTGGGTCTGGGGGTGGACTACGGCATCTTCCTGCTCGAACAGCCCGGGCGGGGCGAGACTCGGCCCTTCCTGTCGGTGACGCTGGCCGCTGCGTCGACCTTGTTGTCCTTCGGTCTGCTGGCGCTGTCGGGCACGCCAGCCCTGCACGCCTTTGGACTAACCCTGCTGATCGGCGTTTTCCTCGCCTGGCTGCTCACCCCCTTCTTCCTTCCGCCCCATGCTTGAGACTAAAAAGTTCTCCCCCCCGAAGCAGCGGGCCTTCGACGCCCGCTTCGAGGCCCAGAAGATCGCCTTCGGCCCGGTGGTCTTCCACTGCGTGCGCTATGCCTGGAAGCGCGGCATGCTGCAGGCGCTGGCCGAGGCGGGCGAGCAGGGCATCACGCTGGACGCACTCGAAGCCACCGGCCAGTGCTGGACGCCGGCAAGCCGCTGGGCCTGCAGCACCTGGGCGACTGGCCCAGCATCTACCCCGCGCTGGCCGATCTGCCCGAGCCGGCCAAGTCGAGCTGGTTCGCGTTTGACCACCACTACTCGGACACGTCCTTCCCCGACATCCTGCCCGACGTGTTCGCCACCGCACCGCGCCGGCTGATGGACATTGGCGCCAACACGGGCAAGTTCAGCCGCGCGGCGCTGGCCTATGACGCGCAGGTCGAGCTGAACCTGGTGGACCTGCCGCCACAGCTTGCCGTGGCGGACGCTTATCTCAGGTCCGATGGGCTGCGCGAGCGCGCGCACCTGCACCCGCGCGACCTGCTCGACCCCGGCTTGGCGCTGCCTGGCGGCATGGACCTGGTCTGGATGAGCCAGTTCCTCAGCTGCTTTGGCGAGGACCAGATCGCCAGCATCTTCCAGCGCGTCGTGGCCAGCCTGGCCGACGGCGGCCAGGTGCTGGTGATGGACACCTTCTGGGACCGCC
>JAEKKH010000296.1 GCA_019510465.1 Burkholderiales bacterium | reverse complement strand
CAGCGCCCGCGCGATGCCGATGCGCTGGCACTGGCCGCCGGAGAACTCGTGCGGGTAGCGGTTGATCTGCTGCGGCGTCAGGCCGACCTCCGCCATCACGGCGCGCACCTTCGCCTGCACCTCCTCGCCGCTCATTCCGGGCCGGTGGATGCGCAGCGGCTCGCCGATGATGCGCCCCACGGTCATGCGCGGGTCCAGCGACGCGAGCGGGTCCTGGAAGATGATCTGGATGTCGCGGCGCGCCGCCAGCCAGGCGGCGTGATCGTCGGGCCGCAGCGCCTTGCCCTGCCAGGCGACCTCGCCGCCGGTGGCCGGGATCAGGTTCAGGCACGCGCGCGCCAGCGTCGACTTGCCGCAGCCGGATTCGCCGACGATGCCCAGCGTCTCGCCGGCGCGCAGGTCGAACGACACGCCGTCGACCGCCTTGAGCGTGGCGGCGAGCGTCCACGGCCAGGCCTTGCGGTCGCGCACCTTGAAGTGCACCTGCAGGTCGCGCACGGACAGCAGCGGCGGCGTCGCGTCAGCCACCGGAGACTTCCATCGCGTCGAGCTCGGCCACGCCGCGGTGGCAGGCGCGCAGCGTGGCGCCCCCGGGGGACAGGTGCTGCAGCATCGGCATCGTCGACACGCAGCGCTCCTCCACGAAGCGGCAGCGCGCCGAGAACGGGCAGCCGGGCGGCAGCGCGTTCATGTTGGGCGGATTGCCGGGGATGCTGCGCAGCGTCTCGGCGCCGGCGTCCAGTCGGGGCAGTGCCGCGAGCAGGCCGCGCGTGTAGGGGTGCGACGGGCGGTGGAAGATGTCATCGGCGGACGCGTGCTCCATCACGCGGCCGCCGTACATCACGAGGACGTCGTCGCACAGGCCGGCCACCACGCCGAGGTCATGCGTGATCATCACGATGGCCGTGCCGTGCTCGCGCTGCAGCTCGCGCAGCAGCTGGACGATCTGCGCCTGCACGGTGGCGTCGAGCGCGGTGGTGGGCTCGTCGGCGATCAGCACCTCGGGCTCGCACAGCAGCGCCATCGCGATCATCACGCGCTGGCGCATGCCGCCGGAGAACTCGTGCGGGTAGAAGTCGATGCGACGCTTCGCGTCGGGGATCTTGACGTCGTCCAGCGCCCGGATCGCACGCACGCGCGCCTCGCGCCGGCCCAGGCCGCGGTGCAGCTCTAGTACCTCGGTCATCTGGCGCTCGACCGTCAGGTAGGGGTTCAGCGAGGTCATCGGATCCTGGAAGATCATCGCGATGCGATCTCCGCGCACCGCGTTCAGCTCGGCGGCGGGCAGGCCCAGGAGGTTGCGGCCGTGGTGCAGCACCTGGCCGGTGGCCGCGCCGTTGCGCGCCAGCAGGCCCATCATCGCGAGCATCGTCTGCGACTTGCCCGAGCCCGATTCGCCGACGATGCCCAGCGTCTGGCCGCGGCCCAGCTGGAAGGCGACGTCGTTGACCGCGTAGACCGGGCCATCGTTGGTCATGAAGCGCACACAGAGGTCGCGGACCTCCAGCACGGGCGTGTTGCGATCGGCGCTCATGGGTCAGCGGTCCTTCGGGTCGAGCGCGTCGCGCAGCCCGTCGCCGATGAAGTTGGCGCAGTACAGCGTGATCGACAGCGCCGCCGCCGGGAACAGGATCATCCACGGCGTGGCGGCCATCACGGCGGCGCCGTCGTGGATCAGCACGCCCCAGCTGGTCATCGGCTCCTGCACGCCCAGGCCCAGGAACGACAGCACCGACTCGCTGAGGATCACGCCCGGCACCACGATCGACGTGTAGATGACGACCACGCCCATCAGGTTGGGCACGACGTGCTGGAAGATGATGCGCCACGTGGGCACGCCGATCGCGCGCGCGGCCTCGACGAATTCGCGCGACTTGAGCGACAGCGTCTGGCCGCGCACGACGCGCGCCATGTCCAGCCACGAGAAGGCGGCGATGGCCGCCACCACCAGCAGGATGTCGCGCCCGAACACGGTCACCACGAGGATGGCGATGAGCAGGTAGGGCACGGCGTAGGCCATGTCGACGATGCGCATCATCACGCTGTCCACGCGTCCGCCCGCGAAGCCGGCCACCGCGCCCCACACCACGCCGATCGAGACCGAGACCAGCGTGGCCAGCAGTCCCACCAGCAGCGAGATGCGCCCGCCGACCAGCGTGCGCACCAGCAGGTCGCGCCCGAGCTCGTCGGTGCCGAACAGGTGCCAGCCGGCGCGCGTGGGCGGCGCGCTCATCAGGTTCCAGTCGACCGAGTCGAAAGCGTTGGGCAGCACCAGGGGCCCGAACACGCAGGCCAGCGCGATCAGCGCCAGGATGACGACGCTGGCGACCGCCGCGCGGTGGCGCATGAAGCGCACGCGGGCGTCGCGCCAGGGGCCGCGCCCGGCGGGAGCGGCGTCGGCAGGCGTGGGGACGGCGGTCATCTCAGTAGCGGATCTTCGGGTCGAGCCACGCGTAGGCGAGGTCGACCAGCAGGTTGAGCAGCACGGCCAGCACCGTGACCAGCACCACGAGCCCCAGCACCAGCGTGTAGTCGCGGTCGGAGGCCCCGTTGACGATCAGCTTGCCCAGCCCCGGGATAGAGAACCACGACTCGGTGACGATCGCCGACGTGATCGACGAGATCGCCAGCGGCCCGATGACGGACACCACCGGCAGCAGCGCCGGCCGCAGCGCGTGGCGCATGACGACGATGCGCATCGGCAGGCCCTTGGCGCGCGCGGTGCGGATGAAGTTGGAGCTGAGCACCTCGATCAGGCTGCCGCGCATGATGCGGCCGATGGTGGCGACGTTGATCAGCGTGAGCAGCGCGATCGGCAGGATCATGTAGCGCGGCGCGAAGTCGTCCCAGCCGCCCGACGGCAGCCAAGGCAGCATGATCGCGAACACGAGCACCAGCACCGGTCCCAGCACGAACGACGGCAGCACGCTGCCGATGTTGGCCATCAGCATGACGCCGACGTCGACCAGGCTGTTCTGGCGCAGCGCCGCGGTGATGCCCAGCGCGACGCCGAGCACGACGGCCACCACCATCGCGGTGCCGCCGATGGCCAGCGACACGGGCAGCGCCCGCGCGACGAGGTCGTTGACCGACCAGTCGGCGTAGCGGAACGACGCGCCCAGGTCGCCGTGCAGCAGGTCGCGCAGGTAGTACAGGTACTGCTTCCACAGCGGCAGGTCGAGGTGGTACTTGGCCTGCAGGTTGGCCAGCACCGCGTCGGACACCTTGCGTTCGGAATCGAACGGCCCACCGGGCGTCAGGTGCAGCAGCACGTAGCACAGCGTGACCACGGCGAGCACCGTGGGAATGGTCACCAGCAGGCGGCGGACGACGTAGGACCACATTCCCTGCTCAATGCTTGATGATGTAGAAGTCCTTGCTGCGGAAGCGATCCATGCCGTTCGCCTCGTCGTAGCCCCCGACCCAGGGCTTGATCAGGCGCGGGATCGAGTACTGCAGCAGCGGGATCAGCGGGTAGTCGTCCATCGCGAGCCTGGCGGCCTGGGTGAGCAAGGCTTCGCGCCTGGCGGGGTCGGTGGACGCATTGCCCTGCACGATCAGCTCGTCGGCCTTCGTGTTGCAGCTGCGCTGGTCGTTGACCTCGGAGCCGCACTGCACCAGCGCGAGGAACAGCGTGGCGTCGTTGAACGTGGCCACCCAGCCGTGGCGTGCGATCTGGTAGTCGCCGTCGTGGCGCTTGCGGATCAGCACCTTGAACTCGAGGCTGTCCATGTCGGTCTCGAGGCCCAGCTTGGTCTTCCACTCGGAGGCGGCGAAGATCGCCATCTTCTTGTGATAGTCGCTGTTGTTGTAGGTGAACTTCAGGTGCGTGCCGGGCTTGACGCCGGCCTCGGCCAGCAGCTTCCTCGCTTGCGCGACGCGCTTGTCCATCGGCCAGTCGGCCCAGTCGTAGCGCGTCTGCTGGATCGCGGCCAGGCCCTTGACCGCCAGGCCGTACAACGGCGCCTGGCCGTCGGCCGTCACCTTGTCCGACAGGATCTGGCGATCGATCACCATCGACAGCGCCTTGCGCACGCGCACGTCCTTGAGCAGCGGATCGTCGTTGTTCAGCGCATAGAAGCGGATGCCCAGCAACGCGCCGTTGTGCATCTCCCGCGGGTATTGCGCCTTGAGCGCGCTGTAGGCGCCGGGCGAGATCTGGGACATGTAGTCCTCCTCGCCGGACTGGTACAGCTTCAGGTCGGCGTTGCCGTCCTCCACGCACAGGAAGGTCACGCGCGTGAGCTGCACGTTGGCGGCGTCCCAGTAGGCCGGGTTCTTCTCGACGACGACCTTGCTGTTGACCTGCCAGTCCTTGAGCACGTAGGCGCCGTTGCTGACGATGTTGCCCGGCTTCGTCCAGTCCCGGCCGAACTTCTCGACGATCGCCTTCGGCTGCGGCCCGTACTGCGCCACCGCGACGACGGCCGGCAGGAAAGGCACGGGACCGGCGGTCTTGACCTCCAACGTCTGCGCGTCGATGGCACGCACGCCCAGCGCGGTCACCGGCTTCTTGCCGTTGACGACCTCCATGCCGTTGGCGAGGTAGACGGCATAGGTCGTGGCGATCTTGGCCGCCGTCCTGGGGTCGAGGAAGCGGCGCCACGAGTAGACGAAGTCCTCCGCCGTCACCGGCGTGCCGTTGGACCACGTCGCGTTCTTGCGCAGCTTGAATACCCAGGTCGTCGGGTCGACCTGCTTCCACGATTCGGCCACGCCGGGCACGACGTTGCTGTGGTGGTCGGTGGAGGTCAGGCCCTCGAACAGGTCGCGGTCGATCTCGGCGGCGTTCACCGATTCGATGTAGGCGGGATCGAGCGATTCGGGCTCCGCGCCGGTGTTGCGCACCATCTCCTGCCTCGCGGCCAGCACCGTGCCGGGCGGAATGACGGCGGCCTGGACGGCGGCCACGGAGGCGGCGGCCACGAGGACGGCGAGGGCTCGAGCGAGAGACGGCTTGTAGCGCGTGTTCATTCCAGAAGGCTCCGTGCGCGACCTGGGTGAGGTCGCGTGCAGTATAGGGGTGGGCCCGCGCGCGGCCCCGGGCACTTTCCGGCGAAGATCAGTGCTTGACGATGTAGAAGTCCTTGCTGCGGAAGGCGTCCTGGTCGTTGGCCTCGTCGTAGCCGCCCACCCACGGCTTGACCAGCCGCGGCAGCGACATCTGCAGCAGCGGGATCATCGGATAGTCGTCCATCTCGAGGCGCACGGCCTGCGTCAGCAGCGCGCGGCGCTTGCCCGCGTCCACCTGCGCGCTCGCCTGGCGGATCAGCTCGTCGGCCGCCTTGCTGCAGCTCTTGTTGTCGTTGGCGTCGTTGCCGCACTGGACCAGCTGCAGCAGGCCCAGGATGTCGGCGAAGCCGGGGATCCACGCGTGGCGCGCGACCTGGTAGTCGGCGGTCGCGCGCCGATGGATCAGCACCTTGTATTCCATCGCCTCCAGCTCGGTGTCGAGCCCGAGCTTGGTCTTCCACTCGGAGGCGGTGAACAGCGCCATGCGCTTGTGATAGTCGCTCGTGTTGTACGCGAACTTCAGCCGCGTGCCGGGCTTGACGCCCGCCTCGGCCAGCAACCTGCGCGCCTCGGCCACGCGCTTGTCCATCGGCCAGTCGGCCCAGTCGTAGCGCACCGGGTCGACGCCCTCGCTGCCCTTGAGAACGAGGCCGAAGACCGGGAGCTGTCCGTCCGCCGTGACCTTGCCCGCGAGGATCTCGCGGTCGATCACCATCGACAACGCCTTGCGAACGCGCACGTCCCTGAGCAGCGGGTCGGTGTTGTTCATCGCGTGGAAGCGAAGCGCGATCTGGAGGCTGTTGTGCATCTCCTTCGGGTACTGCGCCTTCAGGGCCTCGTATGCGCCCGGCGGCGTGCGGAAGATCATGTCCTCCTCGCCCGACTGGTACAGCTTCAGGTCGGCGTTGGTGTCCTCCACCGGCAGGTAGGTGGAGCGCGTGAGCACCACGTTGGCCGCGTCCCAGTACCTCGGGTTCTTCTCCACCACCACCTTGCTGTTGACCCGCCACTCCTTGAGCATGAAGGCGCCGTTGCCCACCAGGTTGCCGGGCTTGGTCCACTCGCGGCCGTACTTCTCGACGACGGCCCGCGGCGCCGGCGAGAACTGCACGAAGGAGAGGATGTAGGGCAGGAAAGGCAGGGCCCCGGGCGTCTTCACCTCGACCGTGCCGGCGTCGATGGCGCGGATGCCCAGCGCCGTCACCGGCATCTTGCCCTGCGTGATGGCGACGCCGTTGAGGATATGGGCCCCCAGCGACGACGCGAGGGCCGCGCCGTTGCTCGGGTCGACGAGCCGCCGCCAGCCGTAGACGAAGTCCTGCGCCGTCACCGGCTCGCCGTTCGACCACCTCGCGTTCCTGCGCAGCTTGAACACCCACGTCGTCGGGTCGACCCGGGTCCACGATTCGGCGGCGCCCGGCACCACCTTCGAGTGGTTGTCGAGCGCCGTCAGGCCCTCGAACAGGTCGATCAGGATGTTGAACGCATTGGTCGACTCGATCAGCTGGGGATCGAGCGACTCCGGCTCGGCGCCGTTGTTGCGCACCAGCTCCTGGCGCGCGGCGAGCACGGTGCCGGGCGGGACGACCGCCGCCAGGGCGGGCAGGCAGGCGGCGATGGCGGCGGCCGCGACCAGACCGGCCGCGCGATGGCGAGGCTTGGGAGCCATGCGGGGGATCCTCCAGGCGGTTGTGCGGCGTGCGGTGCGCGCCGCCCCGGGTCGTGCGACCGGGTGCAAGGGATTGAAACACATCGTCCATGCGGGCGGCATCGGGTCCTGGCGCGGCAGGTCCTCGGTGTAAGCTCCCCTTGCGCCGGCCGACACGCCGGGCGTCGTGCCCGCCCCGGGCCACCAGACTCGCCGAATGCCGGATCGTGAACCACCTTCCCCGCTGCTAACCAGGACCTCGGTGCGACAGCCCCTGCGTCTGGCCGCGTCGGCGCTGCTGCTCGCGGTGCTGGCCGCCTGCCAGACGACGCCGTCGGCGCCGGGCCCCGGCAACGTCTCGCGCCTGCCGCCGGGCAACGCCGGGCGCGACGGGCCCGAGGCCCATCCACCGGCCAACCTCGAGGCGGTGCCCGACGCCGTGCCGCAGCTCGAGGGCATCCGCAACGGCGGCCCCAACAAGCCCTACGAGATCGGCGGCAAGACCTACACGCCGCTGACCGACGACCGGGCGCTCACGGAGAAGGGGCTGGCCTCGTGGTACGGCAAGAAGTTCCACGGCCGGCGCACCGCCAGTGGCGAGGCCTACAACATGTACGCGATGACGGCGGCGCACAAGACGCTGCCGATCCCGAGCTATGCCCGCGTGCGCAACCCGGCCAACGGCAAGGAAGTGATCGTGCGCGTGAACGACCGCGGGCCGTTCTCTCCGGGCCGCGTGATCGACCTGTCGTATACCGCCGCTCTGAAGCTGGGCGTGTTGGCGGGCGTGACGCCGGTGGAAGTGACGCGCATCACCGCGGACGACATCCGCACCGGGGCCGCGCTGCGCAAGGCCACGCCGGGCGAGGCGCCGGCGGCGGTCGCGCTGGGCGACCTCGACAGGGCCGTGCCCACGCGCCCCGGCGTGACGCGCCCGCGCGCGGACGCCATGCCGGCGCCCGCCGTGGCGACCGCGCTGCCGCCGGCCGCCGGCGACGTCATCGCGACCGCCGCCGGGACGGTCCGGTCAGGAGTCGACGCGGCCACGCCGCCATCGCCGGCGACGACGCCCGGCGTCGATCTCGGCGCGGCGGCAGCGGTGGACGCGGCAGCGGCGGCACCGGGCTCGGTGACGACGGTCAGCGAAACGGTGGTCGCGGGCCCGGCGCCCGCGCGCGCAGGCCCCGACAAGCCCGACAAGCCCGACGAGCACGTCCGCGCCGACACCACCGCCGGCATCGGCTGGTGGCTGCAGCTGGGCGCCTTCAGGCAGCGCGACGGCGCGCTCGATTTCCAGCGCAAGCTCGTCGACGAGCAGCCCTGGCTGGCCCCGCTGCTGGCGGTCTTCAGCGACCGCGGCCTCAACAAGCTGCAGGCGGGGCCCTACACGTCGCGGGACGAGGCCAGGAGCGCGGCGGACAAGGTCCGCACGGCGCTGCGACTGGTGCCCACGATCGTGGAAAAGCGCTGAGGGACGACGGCGCCCACTCCCTGGTGGCGCAAGGCGATCGTCTCCCGACACACCGGCTCATGTCGAGCCGGCGTGGAGCTCGAGGCTCCGCTCAGTCGTCGTAGCCTTCGTGGCGCGAGGCGGCGGCGTACAGGTCGGCGGCAAAGCCCGGCGAGTGCATCTCGACGCTGCGCGCCAGCTCGCGCACATCGTTGGCTTCGCGGATGCGCACGCGGTAGGCGCTGGCGACCAGCGCCGGGCGCACCGTGGCGGCAGCGGGCTTGGCGGCGCGGCGCGAGGACGACGAGAACAGGCCGGCGACCAGTTGGCGGATCGCGCCCGTGAAGATCGGTTGTTGGCCGTAGGTACCGGAAGTGATGGCGGTCATGGTGTTTCCCTGCAAGAGCACCCTTGTAAGGTGCGATGGAAGGACTGTAGGGGTTTTCCCGGTGATATGCCAATGAATGTTGGGCATTCAAGATATGCTTTGCATTCATATCTCGCCGGGCCGTCATTCTTCGTGAACTTCCGCACGCTGGACCTCAACCTGCTGCGCGTTTTCGACGCCGTGATGGCGGAAGGCAGCCTCACGCGCGCCGCCGAGCGCCTCGCGATGACGCAGCCGGCGGCCAGCCACGCGCTGAAGCGGTTACACGTGGCCGTGGGCGAGGAGCTGCTCCACCGCACGGCCCATGGCATGCGTCCGACGGCCCGCGCGGAGCTGCTGTGGCCGCAGGTGCGCGCCGCGCTGGCGCAGCTGCAGGGCGCGCTGTCGCCGCCCGACTTCGACCCGGCGCGTGACCCCGCCACCTTCAGCATCGCCATGGCCGACGCCACCGCCGCGATGCTGCTGCCCGCCCTGGTCTCGGCTATCGAGGGCCGGCGCGCGCTGGCCAACATCCGCACGCTGCCGCTGACCACGCGCGACCCGCGCCGCCTGGTCGAGGAGGCCGACGCCGACCTGGCCGTCGGCTACTTCCCGAACGCGATCGCCGCGATCGTCGCGCAGGGCGGCGACGCCACGCTGCACCACCGCCAGCTCTACGCGACGGAGTACGTCTGCGTGATGCGGCGCGACCACCCGCTGGCTGGCCAGGAACTCACGCTCGACGCCTTCGTCGATGCGCACCACCTGCTGGTGACGTTCTCGGGCCGCGCGCACGGCTTCGTCGACGAGGCGCTCGCGACGCTGGGCCGCCAGCGCCGCATCGTGCTGACCGTCAACCAGTTCGCCACGGCCGGCAGCGTCGTCGCGCGCTCCGACCTGCTGACCGTCCTGCCACGCCAGTTCCTGCCGGCCACCGGCGCGGAACACCGCCTGGTGCAGAAGCCGCTGCCGTTGACGCTGGGCGCGGTCAACGTCGAGATGATGTGGCACCTGCGCAAGGACGACGACCCGGCGCACCGCTGGCTGCGAGGGTTGCTGGTGGACGCCGCGGC
>JAEKKH010000344.1 GCA_019510465.1 Burkholderiales bacterium | reverse complement strand
CTCGCAGCCGCTTCGGCGCTGCTCGCCGCCGGCGTTGCCGGCGCCCAGACCCTGCCCCAGGTCAGCGTGACCGGCAAGGCGACCGAAGCCGCGCCCGGCCTCACCGGCTTCAGCGACCCACCGGCCAAGCTGCCGATGCAGGCCGTCAGCCTGTCAGCCGAGCGCCTGGCCGACACCGGCGTCAACCAGCTCTCCGGCCTCACCAAGCTCGATGCCTCCGTCTCCGACAGCTACAACGCCGTCGGCTACTGGTCGCAGTTGAAGGTGCGTGGCTTCGACCTGGACAACCGCTTCAACCTGCGCCGTGACGGCCTGCCGATCAACGGCGAGACCTCGCTGTCGCTCGCCAACAAGGCCGCCGTCGAAGTGCTCAAGGGCAGCTCCGGCATGCAGGCCGGCACCAGCGCGCCGGCTGGCCTCGTCAACCTCGTCGTCAAGCGCCCGCTGGCCGAGGACGCGACGACGCTGACGCTCGGCGCCATCCAGGGCGGCACCGTTGAGGCCAGCGTCGACCATTCGCAGCGCTTCGGCGCGAACCGCGAGGTCGGCCTGCGCGTCAACCTGGCCGCCGCCCGCCTCGACCCGACGCTGCGCAACAGCAAGGGCAACTCGCACACCGCCGCGCTGGCGGCCGACTGGCGCATCAGCGCCGACACCATTGTCGAGGCCGAGGTCGAGTTCAACCGTCAGAGCCAGCCGAGCCAGGACGGCTTCAGCCTGCTCGGGGACACGCTGCCCGACGCACGCCATGTCGACCCGAACCTGAACCTCAACAACCAGCCCTGGACGCTGCCCGTCGTCTTCGACAACACGCACGCCTCGCTGCGCGTGCAGCAGAAGTTGGCGGGCGACTGGCGTGCGCAGGCCCATCTCGGCATCCAGCGCCTGCGCACGGACGACCGCAACGCCTTCGGCTTCGGCCTGGACTGCAACGAGACCAGCAGCTTCGAGGGCGTCTACTACTGCGACCGCTACGGCCCCGATGGCCGCTTCGACCTCTACGACTACCGCAGCGAAAACGAGCACCGCGACACGACGTCGCTCGACATCTCCGCCAGCGGCCCCGTGCAGCTCGCCGGCCTGCGCCACGACCTGACCGTCGGCGGCCTGACCAGCCACTTCAAGAGCCGCTTCCAGCGCCAGGCCTACAACTTCGCCGGCGTGGGCAACGTAGATGGCAGCGCCATCACGCCTCCCAACCCCGCACTGACCGGCGAGAACACCAACCGGGACGAGCGCAGCAACGAGCTCTACCTGCGCGACCGCGTCGCCCTGGGTGCCGACACCAGCGCCTGGCTGGGCCTGCGCCACACCCGCCTGCACCGCGAGAGCGTGCGCACCGACGGCAGCCAGCCCATCGACTACTCGCAGAGCGTCACGACGCCCTGGGTCGCCGTGAGCCATGCCATCGCGACCGACTGGCTGGTCTACGCCAGCTGGGGCCAGGGCATCGAAAGCGAAGTCACGCCCAACCGGCCCCGCTACGTCAACGCCGGCCAGGCCCTGCCCGCGCTGAAGAGCCGCCAGACCGAGATCGGCCTCAAGACCGGCACGCAACGCGTCGAAGGTTCGCTGACGGTGTTCGACATCCGCCGTCCGCTGTGGAGCGACATCGGCGCCTGCGACGTCGACCTGAGCTGCGAACACCGCGCCGACGGCTACGCCCGCCACCGCGGTGTCGAGGCCAGCGCCGACCTGAAGTGGAGCGGCGGAGGCCTGTTCGCCAGCGCCACGCGCCTGCACGCGCGCCGCGAAGGCAGCGCCGACGCCAGCCTCAATGGCCTCGTGCCGCCCAACGTGCCGCAAACCACGCTCAAGGCCCAATTGCGGCAGGACCTGCTGCCCGGCCTGCAGGCGCAGCTCGGCCTGCAACACGAAGGCAGCCGTTTCGCGACGCCCGACAACAGCATCCCGGTGCCCGCCTGGACGGTGGCCGACGCCGGGTTGCGCTACACGCAGGGCATGGGCAACCAGACCTGGGTCTGGCGCGCGGCGGTGGACAACCTCACCAACCGCCGCGCCTGGCGTGAGGCGCCCTGGCAGTTCGAGCACAGCTACCTCTACCCACTGGCGCCACGCACTTTCCGCGCGAGCCTGGAGGTCCGCTTGTGAACTGCCCTAAAAAGTCTCTATAATCGCGGGCTCTGTTCCTCGATAGCTCAGTCGGTAGAGCGCCGGACTGTTAATCCGTAGGTCCCTGGTTCGAGCCCAGGTCGGGGAGCCAAAACAAAAGCCGTCGCGCAAGCGCCGGCTGATTCCGAAAACAGGGCCTCGGCGCTGTCTTCAAACAGAGAAGCCCGCAGCAACCGCACTGCGAGCACCCATACCGAACAATTCCTCGATAGCTCAGTCGGTAGAGCGCCGGACTGTTAATCCGTAGGTCCCTGGTTCGAGCCCAGGTCGGGGAGCCAAATCAAGTCTCATTCGCGCAAGCGGGTGGGGCTTTTTTCTTGTCCAGCTGAAAACGAACCGATGAGCACCCTGCCCGCCTGCCCTCAGTGCCAGTCTGCGTACACCTACGAGGACGGCGCTCAGTTGATCTGCCCCGAATGCGGCCACGAATGGTCGTTATCGCCCACAGCGCCCGCCGCCGAAGAAGCGCGCGTCATCCGCGACGCCGTGGGCAATGTGCTGCAGGACGGCGACAC
>JAEKKH010000338.1 GCA_019510465.1 Burkholderiales bacterium | reverse complement strand
CGACGGCGTCAACAACCTCACGTACCCGCGGCTGGACGTCGGCGCGGCCGGCGCGGAGCGCGCCTGGCCGTTCGACAAGCCGCAGTTCCTGCTGCTGAACGTCGCGGTCGGCGGCGACCTCGGCGGTCCGGTCGACGACGCCATCTTCCCGGCGACGATGGAAGTGGACTACGTGCGCGTCTGGCAGCCCGCGGCGGCGCGGTAGCGACGCGGGGATCCTGCGATGCGCCGGTGAGGATCCGCAGTCATCGCGCGACCGGGTCCAGGATGCCGATCCCGTGTCGTCCGGCGCGGAGCGAAGCGCGGTCGCGGCATCGACCTTCGAGCATGCGCTCCCGCTTCAGCTTCAGGGTGGCAGCACGCAGCCCTTGAGCCAGACCCAGCGGCGCTGGCCCTCGACCCAGATCGAGGTGTTCGCGTAGGTGCCGGCGGCCTCGATCGCCTTGACCACCCGCGGCACGATCTCCTTGTCGTACAGGTACGCGTTGGGCAGCCGGCAGCGGCCCGAGCGGAAGCAGCTGGTGCCGCGCTCGGCGCGCCAGTGGGTCTCGTGCTGCATCTCGGCCTCGGTCAGCAGCGGGGCGTCCGGCACCGGGCAGCCGGGCAGGCCCTGGGTGGCGGCGACGAACGGGTCGTCGAACCAGTTGCCGCGTTCGGCCGCCGCGGACGCCGCCGCGGACGCCGCCGCGGACGCCGCCGCGGACGCCTGGGCATGGGCGGCCCCGGCGCCCAGCTGAAGGGCCAGGAGGAGGGTGGCGCGGCGGCGGGAGGACGCGGGCATGGGGCGATGGTAGTGGCGCGCCGTGTCGCCGAAAAGGGCTGCTCGACCTCTGTCAGCAGGAATGTCCGCAAACGGCTCTAATGGCGGCCTTCCCGTCCAACCCGATACCCGGAGACCGTCATGTCCCTGTCCATGTACACCGCCACCGTGCCGCCGCTGCGCGCGATGCTGAAGAACCTGTCCGCCGTGATCGCCAAGGCGGAGGCGCACTGCGAGGCCAGGAAGATCGACCCGAACGCGTTCCTCGCGTCGCGCCTGTATCCGGACATGCTGCCGTTCACGGCGCAGGTGCAGATCGCCTCGGACAACGTCAAGGGCGCCGCGGGCCGCCTGTCCGGCGCCGAGATCCCGAAGTTCGAGGACAACGAGAAGTCCTTCGCCGAACTGCAGGCGCGCATCGACAAGACGATCGCCTTCCTCGACACGCTGACCGAAGCGCAGTTCGACGGCGCCGCCGAGCGCGACATCGTCCTGCAGCTGCGCGACCGCAAGCTCGAGTTCAAGGGCGCCGACTACCTGCTCAAGTGGGCCAACCCGAACATCTACTTCCACATCACGACGGCCTATGCGCTGTTGCGGCATGGCGGCGTCGAGATCGGCAAGAAGGACTACCTCAGCGGCGGCGCCGCGAAGTAGGCACTTCGCCGGCGGCCGGCAGCCGGGGCCTCGCGGGGCCCTGGTCGCGTCCGGCGTGCCCGCCGATGGCCTGATCTGGCCTGCATCCCACGTTCGAATCCGCCCATCGGGCGGCCGGCGCCTGTACAACCATTGGCATGGCGGGGCTTCGCCCCGGGTTGTACAAAGCGACGAGCAGCCCGCGCAGGACGGCAGTCGCGAACGGCAGGAAGACGAGGCATGAGGCAGTTCATCCGGCATCCGCTCGACGTCCCGGTCGAGATCCGACGGGATCGGTGCGGTCCCGCCACGGCCTTCCAGACCCAGGACATCAGCCTGGGCGGCCTGGCCGTGCACTCGGACGAGCCGGTGGCGCCCGGCTCGTTGATCGAGGTGCGCATCGCCTACGTCGAGCCGGCCTTCGAGGCGCGGGCGCGCGTCGCCTGGTGCCGCCCGCGGCGCGATGGCGCGGGCTACGAGGTGGGCGTGAGCTTCCTCGATGCGGAGGACGTGTTCCGCGCCCGCATGGTGGCGCAGGTCTGCTACATCGAGGACTACCGCCGCTCGATCGCCCGCGCGGAAGGGCGCGAGCTCAGCGCCGAGGAAGCCGCCGGCGAGTGGATCGCCAAGTACGCGCACCAGTTTCCCGGCGCCAGCGGCGGGCTGCAGTAGTAGGCAGCCCGGCCGTCCGGCCCGACAATTGCTGCAGGCGTCCTTGTCGAGCCCGGCTGCGCGACGCGTCCGTCGCGGGCCGGCGGACGCCCAAGGAGCGGCACATGAAATGGGAAGGCGATCGCCAGAGCGACAACGTCGAGGACCGGCGCGACCAGGATGGAGGCGGCGGCGGCCCGGGCTTCGGCGGCTTCGGCTTGCGCCACGTCGGCATCGGCACCATCGTCGTCGCACTGATCGGCGGCTGGATCTTCGGCATCAACCCGCTCACCATCCTCGGGCTGCTGAGCGGTGGCGGAGCGCCGATCCAGCAGACGGCGCCGCAGCAGGCGCCCGGCCAGCGCCCGGCCCGCACGCCGCAGGACGACCGCATGAAGCAGTTCGTCTCGACCGTGCTGGCCGATACCGAGGACGTCTGGACGCAGGTGTTCAAGGAACGCGGCGGCAGCTACCGTGACCCGAAGCTGGTGCTGTTCCGCAACGCCACGCCCACCGCCTGCGGCCGCGGCGAGTCGGCCACCGGGCCGTTCTACTGCCCGGGCGACGAGAAGGTCTACATCGACCTGAGCTTCTACGACCTGCTGCGCACCAAGCTCGGCGCGCCGGGCGACTTCGCGCAGGCCTACGTGATCGCCCACGAGGTGGGCCATCACGTGCAGAAGCTGCTGGGCATCTCGGACAAGGTCGACGCCGCGCGCCGCCGCTCGAACGAGGCGCGCTCCAACGCGCTGTCGGTGCGGCTGGAGCTGCAGGCCGACTGCTTTGCCGGCATCTGGGCCAACCGCGCGCAGGCCACCAAGCAGATCATCGAGGCCGGCGACATCGACGAGGCGCTGAACGCCGCCACGCAGATCGGCGACGACACGCTGCAGCGCAAGGCCAGCGGCACGGTGCAGCCCGAGACGTTCACGCACGGCACCAGCGCGCAGCGCGTGCACTGGTTCAAGCA
>JAEKKH010000162.1 GCA_019510465.1 Burkholderiales bacterium | reverse complement strand
CCACCCTCCGCACAATGAACACCGCGATCGACCCGACCGAACTGAACCGCCTCAAGTGGCGGTGCAAGCGCGGGCTGCTCGAGAACGACCTGTTCATCGAGCGGTTCTTCCAGGAGCAGGGCACCGCCCTGACGACCCGCCACGTGGCGGGCCTGCAGCCGCTGATGGACCTGTCCGACAACGACCTGCTCGACCTCCTGCTGGCGCGCCGCGAACCCGACGGCGCGCTCGCCACCCCAGAAGTCAATGAAGTACTGGCGCTGATGCGTCGCCCCGCTCTCAAGAAAGGGAATTCCCAATGACCCCGTCCGACGTCAAAGCGACCCTGTCGTTTTCCGATGGCAGCCCCAGCATGGAGTTGCCGATCTACAAGGGCACCATCGGTCCGGAAGTGATCGACATCCGCAAGCTCTACGGCCAGACCGGCAAGTTCACGTACGACCCGGGCTTCCTGTCGACCGCCTCGTGCAACTCGTCGATCACCTACATCGACGGCGACAAGGGCGAGCTGCTGTACCGCGGCTACCCGATCGAGCAGCTGGCGGTGAACTGCGACTTCCTCGAGACCTGCCACCTGCTGCTGTACGGAGAGCTGCCCAACGTCGAGCAGAAGTCCTCGTTCGTGAACCGCGTGACGCACCACACGATGGTCAACGAGCAGATGCACTTCTTCCTGCGCGGCTTCCGCCGCGACGCGCACCCGATGGCCGTCATGACGGGCCTGGTCGGCGCGCTGTCGGCCTTCTATCACGACTCGACGGACATCAACAACGCCGAGCACCGCGAGATCGCCGCCATCCGCCTGATCGCCAAGATGCCCACGCTGGTGTCGATGGCCTACAAGTACTCGGTCGGCCAGCCGTTCATCTACCCGAAGAACGACCTCAGCTACGCCGGCAACTTCATGCGCATGATGTTCGCCACGCCGTGCGAGGATTTCACGGTGAGCCCGGTCATCGAGCGCGCGCTCGACCGCATCTTCATCCTGCACGCCGACCACGAGCAGAACGCGTCGACGTCGACCGTGCGCCTGTGCGGCTCGTCGGGCACCAACCCGTTCGCCGCCATCGCCGCCGGCGTCGCCTGCCTGTGGGGCCCGGCCCACGGCGGCGCCAACGAGGCCGCGCTCAACATGCTGGAAGACATCCAGCGCCAGGGCGGCGTCGAGAAGATCGGCGAGTTCATCGGCAAGGTCAAGGACAAGAACTCCGGCATCAAGCTGATGGGCTTCGGTCACCGCGTCTACAAGAACTACGACCCGCGCGCCAAGCTGATGCGCGAGACCTGCCACGAGGTGCTCAACGAGCTGGGCCTGCACAACGACCCGCTGTTCAAGCTCGCGATGGCGCTCGAGAAGATCGCGCTGGAAGACGACTACTTCGTCGCCCGCAAGCTCTACCCGAACGTCGACTTCTACTCGGGCATCGTGCAGCGGGCGATCGGCATCCCGGTCAGCCTGTTCACGGCCATCTTCGCGCTCGCGCGCACGGTGGGCTGGATCGCCCAGCTCAACGAGATGATCGCCGACCCCGAGTACAAGATCGGCCGCCCGCGCCAGCTGTTCTCGGGCGCCGCGCCGCGCACCGTCAAGCCCATCGGCGAACGCTGAGACGGCGCGTCGCCTCGCGACGCTTCCCATGCAGAAGGCCGCTCCCCCGAGCGGCCTTTTTCATGTGCGCCGGCTCGCGGCGGGCACCGCATAGCGCAGCCGGGCCCGGGCCTCGAACGACGCACGCGGCGGCGGACGCAGGCCGGCGAATCGGAATCCCAGCTTCTCCAGCAGCCGGATCGAGGCCAGGTTGTCGCGATGGACCTGCGCGAACGCCGTCTCGGGATCCATGCACAATCGCCGCACCAGGGCCGTCGCGACGCCGCGGCGCCACCAGTCCGGCGCGACGAACCAGCCGATCTCCGCGCCGCGGCGCAGTCCCGCGCCCACCAGCCGGCCGTCCGCGACCACGCAGGCGACGATCCGGCGTTCCGGCGCCCCCGGGCCTCCGCCCCAATGCCTGGCGATGCGCCGCTCGAGCTGGTCGCCAGGCAGCACGCGGCCGAAGAACGGCACCGCGACGGCCGCATCGGCCAATATCGCGCGCACGGCGAGCGTGTCCGATTCGTCGAAATGCCGCAGGATGAACGAGGAGCCAGGACTATCCATGGGCGCGATTTTCGCGCACCGGCTCGCTTCCGCGTCGGGCGGCCCGCGTGGCGTTGACAACGCGTCCGCGGGTGCCGATCATCGTTGCCTGCATACCGCATGACGTATCAGCAGGCCAGACGACCAGGAGACGACGATGGAAGCATCCGATTCGAACAGCAACGTGTGGAAACCCACCGGCGGGACCATTCCCAACCTCGATCAGCACCTGAACCTCGGCATGTTCAACGAGCAGCCGATCTACATCCACAACACGTCGGCGGAGGGGTGGGCCGGCATCAAGGAGCGGCAGGTTCTGGGCGCCGCGGCGGACAAGTCGCGCCGCGGCACCTCCGCGAAGGCCGGCGTCTACCTGTGCACGCCCAGCCAGGCTTTCTCCCCCGAAGCGGCCTTCACGCTCCTGTTCTTCTGCAACGAGAAATACCGGCTCAGCTCCACCCACTGCATCGTCTTCGCCCCCAAGAAGGCGATCAACGTGACCACCGTGCTCGTCACGGAGGGCAGCTGGGTCAAGGAGACGATCCACTACGGCAACATCAGCCTCAAGGACGTCCACGTGATCTACTCGGGCCCGAATCCGTTCGTGTCGCTGACGAAGCAGAACCATGAAATGAAGGAATTCGACTTCGAGGGCTGACCCCGCGGCCGGAGATCGCGTGCCCGCCATTTGTTCGGCGCGCGGGCCTCCATACGCCCATTCCCGTCGGCGCGGTCCGCGGACAATGGCGCGGTCCCGACGTCTTTCGGAACCGCCATGTCCCCTCGCCGCCTTGCGCTCGCCACCCTGCTGTCGCTGATCGCCGCACGCGGCTGGGCGGGATCGACGGATCTGCCCGCGCCGTGGCTCCCCGGCGATCCCGGCATGGCGCATCACGACCGCGACGCCGCCGACGGCGCCACGGCGCTGCGCAACGCCGCGCTGGCGTTCCGGTTCACCACGCGCGACGGCGGCCTGCGGCCCGTCGCGATCGACAACGAGCTGACGCACGCGCGCCATCCGCTCAAGGGCGAGCTGTTCACGGTGACGCTGCGCGACAAGCGGCGCATCGCCGCCAGCGAGTTCCGCATCGAGCGCGACGTCGAATGCCGGATGTTCCCGGGCCACGCCGACGCGGTGCGGGCCGCCGAACGGCGCAACGGCGCGACGTGCGTCGTCGAGCTGCGCGACGCCGCCAGCGGCCTGGACGTGACGTGGAGCGCCACGTTGCGCGACGGCAGCAACTATGTCCGCGAAGAGCTGCACCTCGCATCCGGCAAGGATCTGGACGTCGCCCAGGTCGCGCTGCTGGACATCGAGCTTCACAAGGCGTGGACGGCCGGCACCACCCCCGGCTCGCCGGTGATCGCCGACGACCGCTTCTTCGGCTTCGAGCACCCGATGGCCGAAACGCGCATAGCCGGCACGAACGCGCTGCAGTTCGCGCGCCGCAAGCTGCCGCTGCGCGCGGGCGTGGCGGCCGACTACTCCGCCGTGTTCGGCGTCGCGCCCAAGGGCCAGCTGCGGCGCGCGTTCATGGCCTATCTCGAGAACGAGCGTGCCGCGCCGTTCCGCACCTTCCTGCACTACAACTCCTGGTACGACATCGGCTACTTCACGCCCTACACCGAGCAGGAGGCGGTCGACGTCATCGACGCGTATCGCCGCAAGCTCGTGGAGGCGCGCGGCGTCAGGATGGATTCGTTCCTGTTCGACGACGGCTGGGACGACCACCAGCATCTCTGGCAGTTCAACGAGCACTTCCCGCACGGCTTCGCGCGCGTGCGTGCGGCCGCCCGGCGCGCGGGCGCGGCGCCCGGCGTGTGGCTGTCGCCGTGGGGCGGCTACGGCCCGCCGCGCCAGGAACGACTCGCGGCGGCCAGGGCCGCCGGCCTGGAGGTCGACGACCAGGGTCTCGCCCTGTCCGGCCCGAAGTACTACGCGCTGTTCCACGACGCGACGCGGCGCCTGCTGGACCAGGACGGCATCAACCAGTTCAAGCTGGACGGCACCGGCAGCCCCGACAAGGTGACGCCGGGAAGCGCCTTCGACAGCGACTTCGCCGCCGCGATCGCGCTGATCGGCGACCTGCGCGCCGTCAAGCCCGACCTGTTCATCAACCTGACCACCGGCACCTGGCCATCGCCGTTCTGGCTGCGCACCGCCGACTCGATCTGGCGCGGCGGCGAGGACCACGAGTTCGCCGGCGTCGGCAGCAACCGCCAGCGCTGGATCACCTACCGCGACGCCGATACCTATGGGGGCATCGTCCGGCTCGGACCGCTGTATCCGCTGAACTCGCTGATGCTGCACGGCATCGTCTATGCCCGCAATGCGCGCGGGCTGAACGTCGACCCGTTCGACGACTTCGCCTCCGAGCTGCGATCGTACTTCGCCTCGGGCACCGGCCTGCAGGAGCTCTACGTCTCGCCCGACCTGTTGACCGAGCGCAACTGGGACGACCTCGCCGCCGCGGCGACATGGGCCCGCGCCAACGCCGCGACGCTGCGCGACAGCCACTGGATCGGCGGCGATCCGGCACGGCTGCAGGTCTACGGCTGGGCCGCGTGGCGGCCGGGGCACGCGATCGTCACGCTGCGCAACCCGTCGGACAAGCTGCAGGACTTCGCGCTCGACGTCGGCGCGGCCCTGGAGCTGCCGCCGGACGCCGACCGGCGCTGGACCGCCCGGCGGGCCTGGGATCGCAAGGCGCCGCCGCGCGCGATGCGCGCGGGGCAGGTCGAAGCCATCGCGCTGGCGCCGTTCCAGGTGCTGGTCCTGGAGCTGGCGCCCGCGCGCTGAACCCGCAGCCGCGGCGGCACCGCGCCCAGGCAGCGCGCTGGAACGACGACACCACGTCGGTCAGGCGGCCGGCCTGCACGTGCAGGCTCTCCGCGGCGGCCGCGCTCTGCAGCACGAGCGCGGCGTTGCGCTGCGCCATCGGGTCGATGTCCGCGACGGCGTCGCGCATCGCCACGATGCCGGCCTTCTGCGCCGCGGCCGAACGCGAGATCTCGTCGATGGTGCCGGCCACGCCGCGGATGCCCGCCGCGCTCGGCCACCTGCGACGCCGAGGCGGCCTGCCGGTTGGCACCCGCTGCGACAGCGAGCCGGGGCTTGACCAGCGAGGAAGCCCTGCAGATCGGCGGGTGCACCAGGCAGAAAGCCGCCCGGCGGCGGCTCTCGAGCGGGGGCGCAGCCGTTCAATGCACCGCGCCGCCGTCCATCGCCCGCACGTCGCCCGGCGCCGCGTCGTCGATCGGCGCGAAGATCGAATCGGGCACCGAGTCGGACTTGGGCGCGCGTTGCATCGCCCAGCTGTCCAGCATCTCGACGACCTGCTCGACGAGCATCGGCCGCGCGATCAGGAAGCCCTGAACGCCGGCGCAGCCCGCGCGGCGCAGCAGCTCGTACTGCGCGGGCTCTTCCACGCCTTCGGCCACGGTGCTCATGCCGAGCGCGGCCGCCAGTTCGACGATGCTGCGCACGATGGCGCGCGCGTCATGCTGCGTGACGAGCTCGCGCACGAAGGCGCGGTCGATCTTGAGCGTGTCGAACGGGAACTGGCGCAGGTAGGCGAGCGAGGAATAGCCGGTGCCGAAGTCGTCCAGCGCCACGCGGATGCCCATCTGGCGCAGCGATTCGAGGTTGCGCAGCGCCTTGGGCGACGCGTCGATGAACAGCGACTCCGTGATCTCGATCTCGAGGCGCTGCGGCGGCAGGCCGCCGGCCGCGAGTGCCCTGCGCACGACGCCGACGAAGTCGTCGCGCACCACCTGGATCGGCGACACGTTGACCGCCACCATCAACCCGGCCAGCTTGTGCGCGCCGACGCGGCAGGCTTCGTTGAGCACCCATTCGCCGAGCTCGACGATCAGGCCCGTCTCCTCGGCCAGCGGGATGAAATTCATCGGCGGGATCAGGCCCAGTTCGCCATGCTGCCAGCGCAGCAGCGCCTCGCAGCCGCCGATGCGCCACAGGGCGGTGTCGACCTGGGGCTGCCAGTGCAGGCGCAGCTCCTTGCGCGCGACGGCATGGCGCAGGTCGCGCTCCAGCGTCATGCGCAGGCGCAGGCGCTCGCCCAGGTCGGCGTGGAAGATCTCGGCGCGCGCGCGGCCCGCGGCCTTCGCGCTGCCCAGCGCCAGGTCGGCGTTGGCCAGCAGCTCGTCGACGCTCGTGCCGTGTCCGGGGATGGTGACCACGCCCACGCTGACGCTCGCGTTGATCGCGCCGGCGTCGCTCGAGAACGCGCGATTGAGCTCGGTGACGACGCGCTGGCCGAAGCGCAGCGCGTCCTCCTCGCCGCCGATGTCGTCCAGCAGCATGGCGAACTCGTCCCCGCCGGCACGCGCGACGACGTCGGAGGCGCGGACCAGCCTGCGCAGACGGCGCGCCGTCTCGCGCAGCACGACGTCGCCGATGGCGTGGCCGAACGTGTCGTTGATGCGCTTGAAGTGATCCATGTCCAGGCACAGCAGCGCGGCCGGCCTCTGCGCCGCCGACGCGATCTTGAGCTGCAGCTTGTCGCGCAACTGGCCGCGGTTGGCCAGGCCCGTCAACGTGTCGACGAGCGCCAGCTGCTGCATGCGCGACTGCGCGTCGTGCTCCAGGGTGATGTCGGTGATAACGCCGCGCCAGCCCTGGTCGGTGCCGCTTTCGTCGACCAGCGGACGCGCAGTGAGCGACCACCGCCGCCGCGAGCCGGCGACGGTGACCGGGATGCCGCGCTGGCGGAACGCCTGGCCGGAGGCGAAGGCCTGGCGCAGCTTGCCGGCGGCGGCCCGCGCCTCGCTGTCGGCGGCCTGCTCATCGAACCAGCCCAGCAGCGCGCGCTTGCCGGCGGCGTCCTCCTGCAGCCGCATCAGCGCGACGAGCTTGGGCGTGACGCGCACGAGGCGGCCCGCGGCGTCGGTCTCCCACATCACGTCGGCCGACTGCGATTCGAAGTCCTTGAGCAGCAGCGCCACGAGCTGGCCCTGGCGATCCGCCTCGCGTTCGGCGCGCAGCGCGCCGGCCGAGCGGCGCGCGCCCAGGATCACGGCAGCGATCGTGACGACCGTGTAGCCGGCCATCAGCACCGAGAACAGCAGCGCCATCGGGTCGTGCATGCGCACCACGGCGGCGCTGGTGGACAGGCCGATGATGCCGGTGAAGACGATCGCGGCCGGCGCCAGCGGGGTCAGCACGAAGCCGCCACCGGCCACCAGGCCCAGCATCACGCCGGCGATCAGGATCTCCGCGGAGGGCGACCCGTCCGCGAACACGGGCCACGGCAGCGCGGCCCACAGTGCGGCGAGCATGCCGGCATGCAGCATGGCCTTGCGCACCACGACCGGGCTGACGCGCGTGGGCGGCTTGCGGCGATGGCGCCACCAGTTGGCGAGCCCGAACAGGCACAGGGCGCAGATCGAGCCGCACCAGGCCCACTGCAGCCACGGGCTGACCGCCACCGGCAGCGTCCATGCGAGCAGCAGCGCGCTGAGCGCGTTGCAGCCCATCAGCCAGGGCGAGACGAAGGTCACCCACTGCACGAGGCGCGCGCGGATCTCGGCGGATTCGGTGTCGCGATCCTGGTAGACCTGGATCAGGCGGCGCCATGTCGCCCACTCGGCCTGCGGCAGAGGGCGAGGCATCGAGGTCGTCGCTTCGGCGGGTGAAGAGGGCACGCGGGGGCTCGTCGGCATGGCGGGGAATCATTCGGGTATCGGCCCGCCCTCGCCGAACTTGACGCGGCCGGCCGCCGGCCTTGCCCGAAAAGTCGCACTGATCGGACGCTCAGGGATCGAGCTCGAGCACGTGTCGCGCGGGCCCCGCGAGCAGCGGCAGCGCGCGGCCCGCGACCCAGTCGCCGTGTCCCGCGCCGTACCACGGCGACATGGGATGGCCGCTCTGCCCGCCCGGCATGCTCAGCGTCGCGCGCTCCTCGTGGCCCGGCGCCACGACGAGGCGCTGCGACTGCCCGAACGACGGCGCCGACACGCGGGGCATGTTGCCGTCGCCCGACTGCGGACGCGACGGCATGTCCAGCCAGCGCGAGAGCACCGGCAGCGCGCGCGCCAGCGGGTGCCCGATGCGGCTCGCGTTGGCCTCGCCCCAGGTCGCCTGCGCGAGCGGCCGCGTGCCGTCGCGCGTCATCGACGCCACGGTCGCGTCGAGCTGCGCGAGCAGGAACGCGTCCCAGTCGGCGAAGCCGGGCGGCAGCAGGTGCGCAGGCTGCGTGTCGAGCGCCTGTTCGACCGCGTACTCGAAGCGCGCATGCCACGCGTAGTCGCGCCTGGCACAGCCCGGCCGGGCCAGCAGCGGGCGCGTCCAAGCCGCCCACAGCGCGTCCATCACGCGGCCGCGCACTTCGCGCACGAGCCGGTAGCCGGCCTGGTCGGCGTCGGCGCGGCCGTTCCAGTCCTTGAGCAACCGGATGACGTCGGGCCGCGCCGTGGGTCCGGTGGCGACGCCGGCGACGCGGCCCGACCACGGGCGCAGGAACAGCGCCTCGTCGTCGAACTGGATCGCTCCCAGCGTCTGCTCGTCGAACCTGGCCGTGGCGCGCAGGCGGTCGCGGATCTGCTGGGCGCGCGCGCCGAGGTCGTAGCCGCCGTCGCCGATCGCCCGCAGGCCCGAGACCCGCGCGGACACGCCGCTGGCGCCCGGCCCCGGGACCTGCGCCTGGTCGAAGGTGCGCGCATTGGCCGTCCAGAGCAGCCCGTCGGCGGGCGCCTCGATGACCGGCGCGACACCCCGCGCCGGCACAGGCGCCGGCGCACCGGCGGCGCGCGCGCCGGAGACGAACCGGCCGAAGCCGTCCGCCGCGGCGCCGCCGCCCGGGTCCTGGCCGAACGGAAGCCGCCGGCCGGCGATGGTCCAGCCGATGTCGCCGTGCGCGTCGGCGACGAGCATGTTCTGGTGCGGGATGCCGGCCCCCGCGCCGACCGCCAGCGCTGTGGCGACGTCGCGGGCGCCCAGCAGGCGATCCAGCCCCAGGTCGTATGCGCCGGCCATGTCGGCCGACCAGCGCAGCGCGTACGCGTGCGCGCCGTCCTTCTCGAGCACCGGCAGGCCGGCGAACTGCGCGACATCGATGGCCACGTCGTCGCCGCCCTTGACGTGGATCGTCTCGGTCACGTGCGTCATCCGCGACGCATCGGGTTGCGCCGGCAGTTCGATCCAGTCGAACCACTGCCCGTACGAGTTCGTGAAGCCCCACGCGACGTGGCCGTTCGAGCCGGCGACCAGGGCGGGCACGCCCGGCAAGGTCACGCCCTCGGCGCGGATCGCGTCGGGGCCGTCGCCGATCTCGAACTGGGCACGAAACCAGATCGCCGGCACGCCCAGCCCCAGGTGCATGTCGTTGGCCAGCATCGCGTCGCCGGTGACGCTGCGCCCGCCGGAGACGGCCCAGTTGTTGCTGCCGACCAGCGGCTCATGCGGATCGGGCCGCGCCTCGTCGTCCAGGAACGCTGCGTCGTCGCTGCGCGCGAGCGTCGCCGATGCGCCCGAGGCCGGCAGCGGCGGCAGCGGCTTGCGCAGGTCGAGCCGGCCGGGGCCGGGCATCGCGCCGGGCCGCAGCACCGAGCCGTCGAGCGCCGCGTCCCAGGCACCACCGCGCGGCTCCAGCCAGTCGAACACGTCGTCGCCGACGCACTCGCGCAGTTGCGCGCGCTCGAGGCCGTCCTCGACGCTCGAGCCCTGCAGCATCCAGAACATCTCGCCGACCACCAGCAGCGAGTCCGCCGGCTGCCAGGCGCGTGGCTCGGCGCGCAGCAGCACGTACTGCCAGGGCCGGGCCCGCAACCCGGCAAGGCCCGCGTTGACGCCGTCGGCGTACGCCTGCAGCAGGGCCTGGTCGCCCGCGTCCAGCGTGGCGTAGCGCGCCGTGAGCATGGCGCGCATCCGGTGCGGGCGGCGCTTCCTGTCGCGCTCCAGCGCGATCGCGCCGAACAGCTCGGACAGTTCGCCGGCCGCGGAGCGCCGCGTGAGATCCATCTCGAAGAAGCGCTCCTGCGCATGCACGAAGCCCAGGCCGCGCGCGACGTCGAGCCGGTTCGCGCCCTTGACGACGGCGGTGCCGAGCGTGTCGCGCGCGATCGTCACCGGCGTGCGCAAGCCAGGCGCGCGCGCCTGGCCGTCGACCTGCGGCAGGCTGCGCTGCATCTCCCACATCGCGACGGCCACCAGCAACGCCAGCAGCGCGAGGACTGCGAGCAGGATCCGGACGACCAGGCGTCCCGTCGAACGCGAACGCGGCATGCGGTCTCCCTTCGTGCGGGCGATTCTAGGGTGCGGCCCGGGCGCCGGTGCGCCGTGCGAGCTCGTCGACCAGCACGTCCAGTGCGCGCCGGTCGATGCGCTTGAGCGCCTCGGCCCGCTCGCCGTCGGCCTCGGGCAGGAACGACGCGGCGCCGAAGTCGCCCAGCAGCGCGTGCGCCTGGTCGTCGACCAGCAGGTTGTGCGCGTAGAAGTCGCCGTGCATCAGGCCATGCGCGTGCAGGTGCGCGAGCGCGTCGCCCGCGCCGCGCGCGATCGCGCCGGCCTGCGCGGGCGTGAAGCGCGCGTCGGGCGAATAGACGTCGCGCGTGCAGCTGGCCAGGCTCGGCGGCCCGGCCAGGCTGCGGTAGCGCGGCGGGATCAGGCCCATCACCAGGCCCTGCGCGCCCTGCGGGTGGCCGTCGACGCGGCCCTCGACGCCGATCACGTGCGCGTGGACGTCCGCCGCGATGCACGCCGCCATCTCGCTGCCTGGCAGGCCGTCGCTGGTCACCGCGCCCTTGAAGAGCTTGACGGCGACGGCGCGATCGCCGCCGCTGGACGGATGCCAGCGCGCGGACCAGATATGCCCCGACGCGCCCTCGCCCAGCAGCTCGCCCAGCTGCAGTTCGTTCCAGGCGACATGCGCGATGGGCGTCGCCGCCAGCGCGCGCGTCTCCTGCGCGGCGTTGAACGGGTTGCCCGCGAAGGCGAGCCAGCGCAGGCGCGGCAGCGCGAGCAGGCCGTCGGGCAGCGCATCCTCGAGGCGCCCGAAGCGGTTCGCCGACAGCCGCAGCAGCTCCAGCCGATCGAGGCGAGCGATGCCTTGCGGCAGGCGTGCCAGGCGGTTGCCGGCCAGCGCGAGCTTCATCAGGCCGCGGCAGTCGCCAAGCGTCTCGGGCATCGCCTCGATGCGGTTGTCGCTCAGGATCAGCCAGCGCAGGCTGGCGGGAATCGACTCCGGCGGCACGTGCGTGATCAGGTTGGCCTTGAAACCGACGATGTCCAGGCCCTCGCACCGTCCCAGCACGGCCGGCAGCGTCTCGAACGGATTGGCGGAACAGAACAGCGTGCGCAGCGCATGCAGGCGCGGCAGCTCGTCGGGCAGCGCCCGCAGGCGGTTGGACGACAGGTCCAGCGTGACGAGGGTGTCCGCCAGGTCGAGGATCTCGGGCGGGAATTCCTCTAGGCCGCAATGGCGCAGGTCGAGGTGCGTGGCGCCGGCGAGGCGGCCGGCGCGCAGGTCGGCGAGCGTCTTCGAGTTCGATGTCATCCGGACGGCATTGTCGCCGTCCCTATACTTCGCAGCCCAATTCCCCGAAGTTCCATGAAGCATTCCTTCCTGCGCCTGGCCCTCGTGCTGGGCCTGCTGTCGGCCATCGGGCCGTTCGCGATCGACATGTACCTGCCCTCGCTGCCGGCCATCGGCCGCGCGCTGCGGGCCGACACCCACACGGTGCAGCTGAGCCTGACCGTGTTCTTCCTGTCGTTCGCGCTCAGCCAGGTGCTGTACGGCCCGGCGTCGGACATGTTCGGCCGCAAGGCGCCGCTGTACGCCGGCATCGCGCTGTTCGTCGTCGGCAGCGTGGGCTGCGCGCTCGCGCCCGACATCGGCACGCTCGTCGCGTTCCGTTTCGTGCAGGGGCTGGGCGGCGGCGCGCCCAACGTGATCACGCGGGCAGTGGTGCGCGACCTGCACACCGGCGCGGAGGCCACGCGGCTGATGTCGCTGTTGATGCTGGTGTTCAGCGTGAGCCCCATCCTCGCGCCGCTGGCAGGCAGCTTCATCGTCGAGGCCGCCGGTTGGCCGGCGGTGTTCTGGACGGTGGGCGTCATCGGCCTTCTCGGCCTGGGCCTGGTCGCCTTCGCGCTGGAGGAGACGCGTCCGCCCGCGGAACGCCACGGCAGCGGCCTGGGCAGCACGCTGCGCGCGTTCTGGCTGCTGCTGCGCGATCCGCACTTCATGGGCATGACCGGCGTCGCCTCGCTGGGCGTCGCGGCCTTCTTCATCTACCTGTCGAACTCCTCGTTCGTGCTGATCGAGCAGTACGGCCTGACGCCGCGCGAGTACGGCCTCGCGTTCGCGGCCAACGCGGCGTCGTTCATCGGCGTCTCGCAGCTGACGGGCCGCCTCACCCTGCGCCACGGCCTGCGCCGCGTCGTGACGGTGGCGGTGGCCGGCTTCGCGCTGGCGATGGTCGCGGGCGCCGCGCTGCACCTGGCGGGCGCCACGCAGCTCGCCATGCTGGTCGTCGGGCTGATGATCGGCTTCGGCTTCCTCGGACTCGTGATCCCGACGACGTCGGTCATGGCGCTCGACCACCACGGCGAGATCGCCGGCGCCGCCTCCGCGTTGATGGGCATGATCCAGATGGTGGCCGGCGCCGTCGTCATCGCGCTGATGGGCGTGGTCAGCGGCGGCGGCTCGCGGCCGATGGTGATCGGCATCGCGGTCGTCGCGGTGCTGACGTGGGCACTGGCGTGGATCTCGTTGCGCGGCGAGCATGCGGCGCCGGGCGCCCCCTGATCACGCCAGCCGCTGCAAGGCCGCGCGCGTCGCGTCGTCGGCCGGATAGAAGCACTCGAGCGCGAGCTCCGACAGCGTCACGTCCACCGGCGTGCCGAACACCGTCGTCGTGCTGATCAGCGACAGCGGCTCGGCCAGGCCGTCCACGCGCAGGCGCAGCGGCACGGCGATGGCGCCCGCGTCGTGCGCATGGCCGGCGTCGCCGCGCGTCGGATAGGCGGCGAGCTCGGCCTGCAGCGCGGCGAGCTGCGCATCGCCCGAGCGCTCGACCTGCTGCTGCAGGCGGGCCAGCAGGTGCGCGCGCCACTCGACGAGGTTGACGATGCGCGGCGCCAGGCCGTCCGGATGCAGGCTCAGGCGCAGCACGTTGACGGCGCCCTGCAACAGTTCGGCCGATACCCCCGCCAGCAGCGCCGTCACCGCGGCGTTGCTCGCGACGAGCGTCCAGTGGCGATCGACCGCCAGCGCGGGGAACGGCGCATGCGCGTCCAGCACCGCCGCGATCGTGCGGCGCGCGACCGACATCTCGGGCGCGTCCAGCGGCCGTTCGGCGTACAGCGCGGCGAAGCCCGCGGCATTGAGCATCTCGTTGCGGGCGCGCAGCGGCATGTCCAGGCGCTCGGCCAGGCGCAGCAGCATGCTGCGGCTGGGCTGGGCGCGGCCCGTCTCGATGAAGCTCAGGTGACGCGTCGAGATGTCGGCCTCGCCGGCGAGCTCCAGCTGGCTGAGGCGGCGCCGCTGGCGCCAGTCGCGGAGCAGGTCGCCGACGCCGGCGCGCGATGAGAGGGCGGTCGAGGTCATGGCCACAGGATAGCGCCGGCCCGTCGTGCGCCCCATGACCTGCCAGGTAATGGACGCTGCGCGCGCCGCTGCGGACGATGACGTCCATCGCAGCTTCGCGATCAACCCAAGGAGACCGACATGACCGCCACCCCGCACGCCATCGCCGAGCGCTACCTCGCCAGCTGGAACGAGGCCGACGACGCTCGCCGCCAGGCCCTCGTCGCCGCGTTGTGGAGTCCGCAGGGACGCTACGCCGACCCGCTGATGTCCGGCGAGGGCCACGACGGCATCGCCCGCATGATCGCCACGGCCCGCGCGCAGTTCCCCGGCCTGGTGTTCTCGGCACGCGGCCAGGCCGACGGCCACGGGCCGTTCGCGCGCTTCTCGTGGTCGCTGGGCCCGGCCGGCGGCGCGCCCGTGGCCGGCGGCACCGACGTCGCGCGGCTCGATGACGCCGGCCGCGTCGTCGAGGTGATCGGCTTCCTGGACGCGGGGGCCGGCCATGCGTGAACGCGACGTCGTCACCGCGCGCTCCGGCGCGCGCCTGTTCGTGCGCGACTGGGCAGCGGCGGCCCGGACCTGCTGCTGTCCGGCTGGGCGATGACGTCCGACCTGCGGGGCGCCGTCATGCCGCGGCTCGTCGAGGCCGGCCCGCGCGCCGTCTCGTTCGACCGCCCCGGCCACGACGCCGAAGTCCTGGCGTGGACGGGCGTCGCGCACGGTCCGACGGTGACCCACCCGCTGCGCCTGGCCGACGCGATCGCCGCGCGGGCGCGCTGACCCCTCGCGGGGGCGGGGTCAGGGGGCGGGGTCAGGTCTTGAATGTTGCGGGGTCAGGTCTTGAATCGTGCGTCGTGCTCGCCAACACGCCGCTCCGACGCCATGAAGCGGCGACTCGTGCACCTTCAGCCGTGATGCGGTACCGTTGGCCGGCGCGCAAGACCTGACCCCGCAACATTCAAGACCTGACCCCGCAACGTTCAAGACCTGACCCCTCAGTTTGTTTGACCCCTCTGTTTGACCCTCTGTTTTCGTTCTCTGTTTCGCCAGACCACACGCAAGACCCGACACCCGAGGAGACAGCATGGCCGCCACCGCCGCCGACCTCATCCGCCAGTCGCTCGCCGACCCCGACGCCTTCTGGGCCGAGCAGGCCCGGCGCATCGACTGGCAGCGCCCGTTCGATCGCGTCTGCGACACCTCGAACCCGCCGTTCGTGCAGTGGTTCCCCGGCGGGCTGACGAACCTGTGCCACAACGCGGTCGACCGCCATGCGGCCGCCGACCCGGACCGGGCGGCGCTGACCTGGGTCTCGACCGAGGTCGACCAGGAACGCACGTGGACGACCTCGCAGCTGCTGCGCGAGGTGATGGCGATGGCGGCGGCGCTGCAGGAACTGGGCGTGCGCCAGGGCGACCGCGTGCTGTTGTACATGCCGATGATTCCCGAGGCGGCGTTCGCGATGCTGGCCTGCGCGCGGCTCGGCGCGATCCACTCCGTGGTGTTCGGCGGCTTCGCCAGCGCGAGCCTGGCCGCGCGCATCGACGACGCGCGGCCGCTGGTGATCGTCAGCGCCGACGCTGGTTCGCGCGGCGGCAGGGTGATCCCGTACAAGCCGCTGCTGGACGCCGCGATCGAACAGTCCGCGCACAAGCCGGCACATGTGCTGATGGTCGACCGCGGGCTCGCGCCCGGCGAGCGCGTGGCGGGCCGCGACGTCGCCTGGGCCGAGCTGCGCGCGCGCCACGCCGACGCGCAGGTGCCCTGCACGTGGGTCGACGCCACGCACGCCAGCTACACGCTCTACACCTCCGGCACCACGGGCCGGCCCAAGGGCGTTCAGCGCGACACCGGCGGCTACGCCGTGGCGCTGGCGGCCTCCATGCCGCTGATCTTCGACGGCCGGCCCGGCGAGACGTACTTCTGCACCAGCGACATCGGCTGGGTGGTGGGCCACAGCTACATCGTCTACGGCCCGCTGATCGCCGGGATGACCACGCTGATGTACGAGGGCCTGCCCACGCAGGGGCTGGGCGGGCAGCCCGACGGCGCCATCTGGTGGCGGCTGGTGGAGAAGTACAGGGTGTCGGTGATGTTCTCGTCACCGACCGCGATCCGCGTGCTCAAGAAGCAGGATCCCGCGCTCCTGAAACGCCACGACCTCTCCTCGCTGCGCGCGCTGTTCCTCGCCGGCGAGCCGCTGGACGCGCCGACGGCCGAATGGATCACGCAGGGCATCGGCAAGCCGGTGATCGACAACTACTGGCAGACCGAGAGCGGCTGGCCGATCCTGACGCTGCTCACGGGCGTCGAGCCCGCGCAGACGCGCCTGGGCTCGCCCGGCAAGGCGGTCTACGGCTATGGCGCGGTGCTGCTCGACGAAGCCACCGGCGAGGAACTGGCCGGCGCCGGCCAGAAGGGCGTGCTCGCGTTGCGCTACCCGCTTCCGCCCGGGTGCATGCAGACGGTGTGGGGCGACGACGAGCGCTTCGTCGACACCTACTGGAACAGCATCCCGAACCAGCAGGTCTATTCCACCTTCGACTGGGCGCTGCGCGACGCCGACGGCTACTTCTTCATCCTCGGGCGCACCGACGACGTCATCAACGTGGCCGGCCACCGGCTGGGCACGCGCGAGATCGAGGAGAGCATCTCCAGCCACCCGGCGATCGCCGAGGTGGCCGTGGTGGGCGTGGCCGACGCGCTCAAGGGGCAGGTCGCCATGGCGTTCGCCGTCCCGCGCGACCCGGCCCGCGTGGCGACGGCCGGCCTCGCGAAGACGCTGGAGGCCGAGGTCATGAAGCGCGTGGACGACACCCTCGGCGCGCTGGCGCGGCCGGCACGCGTGCGCTTCGTCACGGTCCTGCCCAAGACGCGCTCCGGCAAGCTGCTGCGGCGCACCATCCAGGCGCTGTGCGAGGGCCGCGACCCCGGCGACCTGACGACGCTGGACGACCCCGGCGCGCTGGCGCAGATCCGGTCGGCGGTCGACGCGGATTGATACAAAGCGGCCGTGTAACGCCGGCCGCCCCCTCTCAACTTTCCTGCGGAGCGGCCGTATAGACCGGAACGGACCAGTCAACACGGAACCCTCGCGCATGGATGCCTCGGCTCTCACCTCGTTGCCCGAAATGGGCGGTGATCAACTGCTCGCCCTGACCGAGCTCGATGGCAAGGCGCTCCAGGCGCTGGTGCGCGACATCGGCATCCCTGCGCGCCCGCAACTGCTGGTCGACCTGCAGCAGGAACTCGAGCGCGACGACCCGTCGCTCAAGCGCGTGGCCGACATCGCCGGCTCCGACGTCGCGCTGTCCGCCGCGCTGCTGAAGTACGCCAACTCGCCGCTGATGGGCCTGAGCCGTCGCTGCGAGACGGTCGACCAGGCGTTCCAGCTGCTGGGCTTCGCCCAGTGCCAGGCGATCTTCACCGAGATCGTGCTGCGCAAGCTGCTGCCCGCCGACGGCCCCGGCTTCGTGCGCTTCTGGGACGTGTCGGCCAAGCGCTCGCGCGCGATGACCTACCTGGCGCGCACCCGCCGCGTCGTGCCGCCGGCGCTGGCGCACACCTACGGCCTGTTCGTGGAGCTGGGCATCGCCATCCTGCTGCAGCGGTTCCCCGGCAAGGCCGGCTACGTCGCCACGCTCGAGAGGTGCAACGTGCACGAGGGCAGCATCACGGCGCTGGAGCAGTCCCTCCACGGCGTCGACCACGCACTCGTGGGCGCGCTCACCGCGCGCACCTGGGGCGTGTCGCAGACCGCCGTGCTGGCCACGCGCCTGCACCACGAGTACAGCTCGTGGATGGGCCCGATGCCGCCGCAGGTGCGCGAGCTCGTCGCCCTCGGCCTGGTGTGCGAAACCATCATCCAGCGCTACCAGGGCCTGAACCGCCACATCGAGTGGAGCAAGGGCGGCGCGATCGCGCTCGCCGCGCTCGGGATGACCGAGGCCGACCTCGAAAGCTGGTGCGAGGACGTGCACGCCCAGTTCGCCGCGACCGGCGTTTAGGTCGTTCTCCGACACGCGCGCCCGCCGGGCACGCGTACGCTGCGGCCATGCGCCTCAGCGAAAGCCACGTCCTGCTCGTGCCGCCCGCCACTGCCTGGGCGGCGCTGAACGACCTCGCGGTGCTGCGCGGCGCGCTGCCCGGCTGCGAGTCGCTCATCGAGATCGCCGAGGACGAATTCGTCGGCGAGATCGCCGTGCCGCTGGGCCTGCTCACCTCGCGCTTCACGCTGCACATCCTGCGCCGCGACGTCGTTCCCCCGCTCGCCTGCACGCTGCGCTTCGAGACCCGCAGCGCGCCGGCCAGCGGCAGCGGCGAGGCCGCGCTGCGCCTGGCACCCGCCGACGCCGGGGCGACGACGCTGCAGGCCGACATCGCCGTCGAGGTGGACGGCCTGCCGGGGACGCTGGGCGCCCCGGCCATCGAGCTGGTCGCGCGCCACATGGCCGGCGAGTTCTTCGCGCGCCTGGGTGCGGCCGCGCTGGCGCGGGCCGGGCATGCGGGAGCCTGAGCTCGGCTCGGGAAGCGGGGGCCAGCCGCCGAGCCGGACCGACCTTCCGTTGGGGCCGCGCCGGGAGGTGCAAGGCGGTGGACAGGACTGGGCGCGCGGCATGCCCACGTGATCCAATGCCGCCAACGAACCCGAGCGCGAGGAATGCCATGTCCGACTCCGTCATCGTCGCCCGACCCGAAGGGCAGGCCCAGCAGCTGATGCTGCTGTTCCACGGCGTCGGCGCCACCGCGCTCGACCTGGTGCCGCTGGGGCGCATGCTGGCCGCGGAATTTCCCGAGGCCTTCATCGTCAGCGTCGCGGCGCCCGCGCCGTCCGGCAGCGGCGAGGCTGGCCAGTGGTTCTCCGTGCTGGACATCAGCGAGGAGAACCGCCCCGGGCGCGTGGAGGCCGCCCTGCCCGCCTTCGACGCGGCCATCGCCGGCTGGCGCAAGGAGGCGGGGGTGCCGCGCGATGCCGTGGCGCTGATCGGCTTCTCGCAAGGCGGCATCATGGCGCTGGAATCCACCCGTGACCGCCCTGCCGTCGCGGGTCGAGTGGTCTCCATCGCCGGCCGCTTCTCGAAGCTGCCCGAGTCGCCCAACCCGGACGCCACGCTCCACATGTTCCACGGCAAGCTGGATCCGGTGATCCCGTACCGCTACACCGTGGAGGCCGCCCAGCACCTGGTGGCCATCGGCGCCGACATCACCGCCGACGTGATCCCTCACCTGGGCCACCAGATCAACGAGGACGTGGCCGACCTGCTGATCGAGCGCCTGCGCGGGCACCTGCCCAAGCGCACATGGGAAGCGGCGATGCAGGCCGCGCGCGAGGCGGGCGCCGACACGGACTGAACGAGCCTGCGGTCGAGTAGGCGCCGTCCTACACGGGAACGGTGCCGGCGCCGACGGTGGCGAGCGGTCGGGTTGGCTATCGTTCCTCCACACCCAAGGAACGAGACCGATGACCACCCACGCCACCGCCAAGATCGCCTCCTCGCTGCAGGAATCGCTGCTGGCCGCCGTCGACGCCCTCGGCCGCCGCCGGGCCTGCGACATCCCCGAACACACGATCGACCGCCTCGTCTCGATCGGCTGGCTGCGCTGGAGCGCCGGCTCGCTGCGCCTGACGCCAGCCGGGGAAGCCACCGTCGTGAAGATGCAGGCGGCGCTGCTGGCGGACGACTGCCTGGCCGCCTGACCGGACCTCCCGCGCCCGGCCCCCCGGGACGCACGCGGCCCGCGCACTCGCGAGAGAATCGGGCCGCCCATGAACCTCCAACGCCTCGACCTGAGCTCGCTGTCGCTGTTCACGCTGGTCGTGCGCACCGGCAGCATCAGCCAGGGGGCCGCCCTCGCCCACCTGGCGATCGGCGCGGCGAGCCGCCGCATCACCGACCTCGAGGCCGCCGTCGGCGTCACGCTGCTGGAGCGGCACTCGCGCGGCGTGCGGCCCACCGCCGCCGGCCAGGTGCTGTTCGACCGCGCACGCTCGGTGCTGCAGGAGGTGGCGCAGCTTTCGGCGGAACTGTCGGATTACGCGTCCGGCATGGTGGGCGTCATCCGGCTGTGGACGAACACCTCCGCGCTGACGCAGTTCCTGCCCGGCGAGCTGGCGGCATTCCACGCCGGCAACCCCGGCATCCGCATCGAGCTCGAGGAGCAGAACAGCGTCGACGTCGTCATGGCGGTCCTCGATGGCCGCGCCGACCTGGGCATCTTCGCGGATCGCACCGCGGCGCACGGGCTGGCCCTCATGAACTACCGGCGCGACCGCCTCGTGCTGGTCGTCCCCAACGGGCATCCGCTGCAGCGGCGGCGCTCGGTCAAGTTCTCGGAGGTGGTCGACAACGACTTCGTCTGCCTGTCCAGCGCCACGTCGCTGTCGCGCCGGCTGCACGAGGAGACCGAGCTGCTGGGTCGGCGCCTGCGCGTGCGCATCCAGGTGCGCAGCTTCGATGCGATGTGCCTCATGGTGGCCAACGGCATGGGCGTGGCGGTGCTGCCGGAGGCCGCGATCCAGCCGCATCTGCATTCGATGCACCTCAAGCGCATCGTGCTCGACGACGCCTGGGTGCACCGGCAACTCTTGATCGGCGTGCGCGATGCCACCGCGGTGCCGCGGTCGGTGCGGCTGCTGATCGACCACCTCTGCTCCGGCGCGCCGGGTTGAGGCCGCGGCCCACGCCGCAAGACAGCGCCGGCAAGCGGCTTGCCGACAGGCCCCCGCGCGGACGCGCGACCCCCCGCCTAGCGCTGGTCCGGCAGGCCGCCGAACGCGCTGTCGTCGATGATCTCCACGAAGCCCGATGCGGAGAACCGCGTCGCGTCGGCGGGCGGCTGGCGCGCCTCCAGGACATGGGCCCAGGTCGCCCGGGCGTTCTCGGACAGTTCCTCGACCGTCACCAGGCCCTTGGCCAGCAGCACCTGGAGCACCTCCTCGAACACGGGCAGCAACTGGAGCCCGGCCCGGGCCGGCTCCGGCGCGCCGAACTCCTCCTGCAGGAAGCGCTTGAGCTCCGGATCGCCGGCGTCGAGGTATTCGACGGCGTCTGCGGCCGACGTGCGGTGCACGCTCTCGATGCGGCCCATGAGGTCGCGGCGAACGTAGGGCATGGCGGTCTCCCTGACCAGATTGTCCTGGCGCCTAGTCTCCCACTCGGCCGTTCGCATGGCCACTGACAGGTCTTACAGTCGAAAGGGAGCGGCGCCGGCCGTCTCGGGAATAACCCTCCGCCGCTTTCACGGCTCGCGAAAGCTCGCTTGGCAAGTCCTGCCTTCCACCGGCCCCGGCAGGTGACCACAATCCGTCCAACGGTCACGGAGGCAGTCGTCCATGCAGGTGCTCGAAGGAATCAAGGTGGTCGAACTGGGCCAGCTCATCGCCGGCCCGTTCGCCGCGAAGACGCTGGCCGACTTCGGCGCGCGCGTCATCAAGGTGGAGCCGCCGAAGACGGGCGACGCGCTGCGCAAGTGGCGCAAGCTGCGCGAGGGCAGCTCGGTGTGGTGGGACGTGCAGTCGCGCAACAAGGAATCGGTGTGCATCGACCTGCGCGTGCCCGAGGGCCAGGCGCTGGTGCGCGAGCTGGTGCGCGATGCCGACGTGCTGATCGAGAACTTCCGCCCGGGCGCGCTGGAAGGCTGGGGCCTGGGCTGGGACGCGCTGCACGCCCTGAACCCGAAGCTCGTCATGCTGAGCCTGTCGGGCTTCGGGCAGACCGGGCCGCGCGCCGCCGAACCCGGCTTCGCCGCGGTGGCCGAGGCCTTCAGCGGCCTGCGCTACCTCAACGCCGAGCCGGGCCGCACGCCGGTGCGCAGCGGCGTGTCGCTGGGCGACACCGTGGCCGGCGTGCACGGCGCACTGGGCGTGATGCTGGCCCTGTACGCGCGTGACGCGCGCGGCGGGCAGGGCCAGCGCATCGACCTCGCGCTGTACGAGGCGATGTTCAACCTGTCGGAGAGCCTGCTGCCCGAGTACGACGTGTTCGGCGAGATCCGCCGCCCCGCCGGCGGCGCGCTGCCGGGCATCACGCCATCCAACGCCTACGCCTGCGCCGACGGCCAGGCCGTCCTGATCGCAGGCAATGGCGACAGCATCTTCAGGCGCCTGATGCTGATGATCGGCCGCCAGGATCTCGCCGACGACCCGGCACTGGCCGCCAACGACGGCCGCTCGGCGCGGGCCGCCGAGCTCGACGCCGCGATCGGCGCGTGGACGGTGCAGCGGCCGCTGGACGAGGTCCTCGCGCGCATGCGCGACGCGGGCGTGCCCGCGAGCCGCGTCTACACGATCGCCGAGATCGCCGCCGACGCCCACTACGCCGCGCGCGGCAACATCGAGCGCATTCCCGCGATGAACGGCGGCACGATCGCCGCGCCGGGCATCGTGCCGAAGCTGTCCGACACGCCCGGCGCCGTGCGCCATGCCGCGCCGAAGCTGGGCCAGCATACCGACGAGGTGCTCGCGCAGGCCGGCCTGTCGGCCGAGCGCATCGCCGAGCTGCGCCGCAGCGGGGTGATCGAATGACCCGCGTCCTCGTCAACGAGGTCGCGCCGCGCGACGGCCTGCAGATGGAGCAGCGCTTCGTGCCCACGCACGAGAAGATCGCCTTCGTCGACGCGCTGTCGGACTGCGGCTTCGCGAAGATCGAGGTGACCTCGTTCACCTCGGCGCGCGCCATCCCCGCGCTGGCCGACGCGGAGGTCGTCATGCGCGAGATCCGCCGCGTGCCCGGTGTCGTCTACACGGCGCTGGTGCCCAACCTGCGCGGCATGGAGCGCGCGATCGAGAGCCGTGTCGACGAGCTGAACCTCGTGATGTCGTGCAGCGAGTCGCACAACGTCGCGAACCTGCGCATGGGACGCGCGCAGTCGCTCGCGCAGCTGCTGCAGGTCGTGCGCGAGGCCGGGCATGGCGGCGTGCTGTGCAACGTGTCGCTGTCGTGCGCGTTCGGGTGCCCGTTCGAAGGCGAGGTCCCCGTCGACGAGGTCGCGCGCATCGCGCTGGCGCTGATGGCCGGCGGCGCGGCCGGCATCACGCTGTGCGACACCACCGGCATGGCCGACCCGCTGGGCGTGCGACGCCTGCTCGATCGGCTGCACGGGACGCTGGCGATCGACAGCACCACCGTCCATCTGCACGACACCCGCGGCATGGCGCTGGCCAACGCGCTCGCCGCGCTCGAGAGCGGCGCCTCGCGCTTCGACGCGTCCTGCGCCGGCCTGGGCGGCTGCCCTTACGCGCCAGGCGCCTCGGGCAACGTCAACACCGAGACGCTGGTGCACATGTTCCAGTGCATGGGCCACGCCACCGGCATCGACCTCGCGCGCCTGCTGCGCGTGGCCGCGCGGGTGCCGGCACTGGTGGCGCGTGCGCTGCCCAACGCGCTCGTGGCCGCCGGTCCGCGCGACGCGCTGCACCCGCTGCCCGCCTCGTAGCCCCGCGGCGCCCGCCGCCGCCTTTTCCGTTTTCGCAACCCACGACCGACCTCCGCCGAGAGGCCGGCAGGAGACACTCATGCCTGCGATTCCATCGAACCACGCGGCCGCCACGGTGGCGGCCGAACACGATCCGGCCACGGGTCGCGTCGACCACGATGCGCTGATCCGCAAGGTGGCCTGGCGGCTGATGCCGCTGATCATGGTCTGCTACCTGTTCGCGTTCTTCGACCGCATCAACATCAGCTTCGCGAAGTTCCAGCTGCAGGGCGCGCTGAACCTCAGCGACACGGCCTACGGCCTCGGCGCCACCCTGTTCGTCATCGGCTACGTGATCTTCGAGGTGCCCGGCAACATGCTGCTGTACCGCATCGGCGCGCGGCGCTGGATCGCGCGCATCATGATCTCGTGGGGGCTGGCGACGTCGGCCATGGTGTTCGTCACCACCGAGTGGCAGTTCTACGCGCTGCGCTTCGTGGTCGGTGCGATGGAGGCCGGCTTCGCGCCGGGCGTGCTGTACTACCTGACCCTGTGGTTCCCCGAGAGCTTCCGCGGCCGCGCGACCTCGATGCTGTTCCTCGCGTCGGCGATGTCCGGCCTGGTGGGCGCACCCATCTCGGGCCTGATCCTCGCCCACATGGACGGCGTGGCGGGCCAGCCCGGCTGGCACTGGCTGTTCCTGATCGGCGGCCTGCCCTGCCTGCCGCTGGGCTGGCTCGTGCTGCGGCGCTTTCGCGATCGCGTGGCGGACGCCGACTGGCTGAGCCCCGCCGAGCGCGCGCACCTCGCGTCGCGGATCAGGGAACCGGGCACGCACGCCAGGGGCGGTTCGCTGTGGGGCGCGATCCGCACGCCGGGCTTCCTGATGCTGGGCCTGGTCTACTTCCTGATCCAGGTCGGCTCGTACGGCCTGAACTTCTGGGCGCCGCACCTGATCCGCACGTCGGGCATCACGAACCCGACGACGATCGGCCTGCTGACCGCCGTGCCCTATGTCTTCGGCGCCGTCGCGATGCTGCTGATCGGGCGCGTGTCGGACGCCAGCGGCGAGCGCCGCCGCTACGTCGCCGGCCTGCTGGTGGCCGCCGCGCTGGGCTTCTTCGCCGCCGGCCTGTTCGACCACCAGACGGGCCTGCTGGTCCTCGCGCTGGCCGTGATGGGCGCGGGCGTCGTCGCCTCCATCCCCGCGTTCTGGGCGCTGCCGCCGCGCATCCTCAGCGGCGCCGGCGCGGCGGGCGGCATCGCCCTGATCAACACGCTGGGCCAGCTGGGCGGCATCGTCAGCCCAGTGATGGTGGGCCGCATCAAGGACGTCACCGGCTCGACGACGCCGGCGCTCTACGCGATCGGCATCGCCAGCGTGGTGTGTGCGCTGCTGGTGATGAAGGCGCTGCCCGCGGCCGCGATGGCGGCGGCCCGGGAGCGATGAGGCGGCCGTGGCGCGGCCAAGGCGCGCGTCCGGCGCCGCGCCGTGCTCAGACGATCAGCGAGGTCCAGGCGACGGTGGCCGTGCTCTCGTACGTGCCGTCGCCGTTGGCGTCCAGCTCCACCCTGACCTGGGTATTGTCGAGAACCGTGGCGCGCACCGCGCTGCCCGTGGCCCCGGTCACGATGACCTGGCCGGCGCTCGGGTAGTTGTCGGTGGAGAGCTGGACCAGCGCCTGCGGCGTCGAGATCGTGATGCTGCCGCCGAGCGACTGCGCGCTCATCGTGCCGGACAGCGACACCGAGGTGCGAGCCCCCGAGGTCGCCTCGTCGGTGCGGATCACGAAGCCCGACGCGAACGACACCGAGTCGTTGTAGCCCGACGAGGCGGTCGATGCGGTCAGGCCGCCGCTGCCGACGTCGAGCGTCGTCACCGTGTCGAGGTCCGTGTCGTTCTCGGCGACCGTGACGTTGCCGGCGATCGTGGACGTCACGCCGTCCTGGACCACCACGACGTTCTGGAAGTTCGCGTTGGCGGCGAACTGCGTGGCGGTGGGCGTGCCGGTGAGCGTGATCGAGATCGCGCCGTTCATCGTGGAGGTCGCGCTGTCCTTGCACTGCGCGAAGCTCACCGAGATGACGTCGCCCGAGCTCAGGGCGTTGTTGCCGTCGTGGTCGTCGACCGAGACGGTGAGGCTTCCGCTGAAGCCGCAGGGCTGGGTGTCGCTCCCCGAAACCGACGGATGCACCGACGCGCTCTCGATGCCCTTGCGCGATCCCCGGCCCGCGGTCATCGCGCGCTCCAGCACGGCGCCAAGCGCATGCGTGCGATCGGCGACGCTCGCGGGCGACGCGCCGCCGGCGCGCCCCTGGGCCATCGACACCGACAGGCCCGCGTTGACGCTGGCTCGCACGACCTGGTCCTGGTTCGCGGACGTGATCGTGACCTTGTCTCCGGCAGGATTCGACGGCGAATCGCCACCTCCGCCGCCGCAGGCCGCCAGGGCCGCCAGCATGGTGGAAGAGACGAGGACGGAAAGACTGGACTTCATTGAAAAACACTCCCTGGATCGGACTCGTTGGATCGCCGGCTTGGCCGGTCGCGATCGATACACTACCACTGTCGAGCGGCGCGGCCGCACCGGGGGGGAGCGGCCGCTGAAGTCGACACCGCCGGCACCCTCGGTATCGCCCCGCGCGCCTCAAAGCTTCTCGCTCTCCCCCGCCTGCGGCTGCCACTTCATCAGCGCCTTCTCGGCGCGCCCGACCAGCGCGTCCAGCACCAGGGCGAACACGGTCAGCACCAGGATGCCGGCCATCACCGTGTCGATGTCGAAGCTGCCCTCGGCCTGCAGGATGAGGTAGCCCACGCCCTGCGCGGAGCCGAGGTACTCGCCCACGACGGCGCCGACGAAGGCCAGGCCGACCGACGTGTGCAGCGAGCTGAATACCCAGCTGGTGGCACTCGGGAGGTAGACATGGCGCAGCAGCTGGCGCCGGCTCGCGCCCAGCATGCGCGCGTTGGCCAGGATCACGGGGCTCACTTCCTTGACGCCCTGGTAGACGTTGAAGAACACGATGAAGAAGACCAGCGTGACGCCGAGCGCGACCTTGCTCGCGACGCCGAGCCCGA
Organism: Burkholderiales bacterium; assembly: GCA_019510465.1. Classification (GTDB taxonomy): domain Bacteria; phylum Pseudomonadota; class Gammaproteobacteria; order Burkholderiales; family Burkholderiaceae_C; genus Scleromatobacter. Next base: position 5,766 of record JAEKKH010000162.1, on the reverse strand, counting down.
ACCACACCGCAAAGATGGGCGCCAGGATCACGCGCGGCATCGCGTTCAGCGCCTTGATGTACGGATCGAGCATGGCCGCGGCGAGCGGGCTCAACGCGAGCCACAGCCCCATGCCCAGGCCCAGCACGGTGCCGATGCCGAACGCCAGGATCGTCTCCCACAGCGTGACGGCGAGGTGCTTGTAGATGTCGGCGTCGATGAAGAACCAGTGGACGATGCGGTCGAAGATCTTCAGCGGTTGGCCGAAGAAGAAGGCCGCCTGGTTGTCGTCGGAGAACAGGAAATGCGGCAGCAGCCCCGGCACGGTCAGCAGGTGCCAGACGAGGAACAGCACGGCCAGCAGCACGAGCTGCCATGCGCGCAGGTTGCGGCGGCTGGGCTTGATGAAACGCCACATCGACGTCAGGCCTTCGCGAGCTGCTGCTGGTAGCCGGCCAGCACCTCTTCGCGCAGCACGTCCCAGATCGCCTTGTGCAGCTCGACGAAGCGCGGGTCGGTGCGCACCTCGGCGACGTCGCGCGGGCGCGCGAGGTCGATGCGGAACTCGCCGACCACGCGCGAGCCCGGGCCGGCGGACAGGATGACGACGCGGTCGCTCAGCGCGATGGCCTCGTCGAGATCGTGCGTGATGAACAGCACCGCTTTCCTGGCGACCCGGCTAGCGCCGCTGCCCGCGGCCGCGGGGCCGGGGCCGGCCGGGCGCGCCGTTGCTGCGCTCGAGACGGGCAGGCCCTGCCACAGCTCGAGCACCTCGTTCTCCATCAGCTGCCGCGTCTGGACGTCGAGCGCCGAGAACGGCTCGTCCATCAGGATGATGTCGGGGTCGAGCACGAGCGTCTGCGCGAGGCTCACGCGCTTGCGCATGCCGCCGGACAGCTGGTGCGGATAGCGGTCGCCGAACGCGGCCAGGCCCACGCGTTGCAGCCATTGGGCGGCCAGCGCGCGCGCGTCCGCCTCGCTCGCGCCGCGGAACGACAGTCCCGCCATCACGTTCCCGAGCGCCGTGCGCCAGGGCATCAGGCTCTCGGCCTGGAACATGTAGCCCGCGCGCCGGTTCAGGCCCGCCAGCGGCTCGCCGAACACGCGCACGCCGCCGGTGCTCGGTTCGAGGAGGCCGGCAGCCATGTTCAGCAGCGTGCTCTTGCCGCAGCCCGTGGGGCCCACGACGGCCACGAATTCGCCGGCCGCGACGGCCAGCGTCACGTCGCGCACGGCGGTGAACACCGGCGCGCCCTCGCGCGCGGCGAAGGTGCAGCTGACGCCTTCCAGGCTGAGCGCCGGCGGGCTCATGGCTTGCTGGCGTTCGCCTTCCTGACGAAGTCGTTCGTCCAGGCCGCGGCGAGGTCGACGTGCGCCGTCTTCATCGACTCGTCGACACTCTGCAGCGCACGCAGCGCCGTGGCCGCCCCCTCGGCCGGGAACAGGCCGTCGGGCGACAGCGCGCCCTTGCTGGCGAGGAAGGCATCGATGTAGACGGCGCGGTCGCCCAGCAGGTAACTCTCGGGCACCGCCTTGACGATGTCGGCCGGGCCGGCGCCCTGGATCCATTTGTCGGCGCGCACGATGGCGTTGGCGATCGCCTGCACGGTGGCCGGGTTCTTGTCGATGAAGGCCTGCGGCGCGTACATGCAGCCCGCGGGCATCGGGCCGCCGAAGGCCTTGTCGGCCTCGGCCACGATGCGCGTGTCGGAGACGATCCTGAGATCGCCGCTGCGCTGCAGCAGCGTGATCACCGGGTCGAGGTTGCTGATCGCGTCGATCTGGCCGGCACGCATCGCGGCCACCGCGCCGGCGCCCGCGCCGACGCCGATGATGGACACGTCGCCGGGCTTGAGTCCCGCCTTGGCCAGGACGAAGTTGGCCAGCACGTTGGTCGACGAGCCCGGCGCCGTCACGCCGATCTTGCGGCCCTTCAAGTCGGCCACCGTCTTGTAGCCCGGCATCGTCTTCGGGTTGATGCCCAGCACGATCTGCGGGGCGCGCCCCTGCAGCGCGAAGGCCCGCAGCCTGATGCCCTTGGGCTGCATCAGCAGCGTGTGCTCGAAGGCGCCCGACACCACGTCCGCACTGCCGCCCACCACGGCCTGCAGCGCCTTGGAGCCGCCGGCGAAGTCGACGATGGTGACGTCCAGCCCCTCGGCCTTGAAGTAGCCCTGGCTCTCCGCGATGGTCAGCGGCAGGTAGTACAGCAGGTTCTTGCCGCCGACGGCGATCGTCAGCCTGGGCTTCTCCAGCGGCTGCGCGCGCAGCAGCGCGGGCGCGGCCAGCGCACCGGCGCCGAGCAGGACAAGCGAACGTCGTTGCATGAAGGTCTCCGTCGAAGCGTCCAGCCCATTGTGGCGATGCGCGACGGCGCCGCGCAGCGGACAAGCCCGAGGCCCCGCGCCGCAGTCGGGTTCGCGCGCGACGCGCGCGCGGGCATGCCTGCGTGCACGCCCGAGGGCGCGCGCGGCGCCCGCGGGCGCGGCGATCAGGCGTTGGCGACGGTGGTGGAGCGCACGACGGCCAGCGACGGACCGAAGCGGCGGCGCACCGACTGCTCGATGCCTTCGGCGTCGAGGCCGCAGTCGTGCATCAGGCGCACCGGGTCGCCGTGCTCGACGAAGCGGTCGGGCAGGCCCAGTTGCAGCACCGGCACCTGCAGTCCGGCGGCGGCCAGCGCTTCCAGCACGGCGCTGCCCGCGCCGCCCATGATGCTGCCTTCCTCGAGCGTGACCAGCGCCTCGTGCGTGCGCGCGAGCTCGAGCACCATCTCGACATCCAGCGGCTTGACGAAGCGCATGTTGACGACCGTGGCGTCGAGCTTGCCGGCGGCCTCCAGCGCGGGGTACAGCAGCGGGCCGAAGGCCAGCAGCGCGATGCGCCGGCCCTCGCGGCGCTTTTCCGCCTTGCCCCACTCGAGGACGTCGAGCTCGGCCTCGGGCTTGACGCCGGCACCGGCGCCGCGCGGGTAGCGCACGCCCACCGGGTGGTCCTGCGCAAACGCCGTGCTGAGCGCGCGGCGCGTCTCGCGCTCGTCCGCCGGCGTGAGCAGGCTCATGCCGGGCACGCAGCGGATGAAGGCGATGTCGTAGGCGCCGCAGTGCGTCGGGCCGTCGGCGCCGACGATGCCGGCGCGATCGAGCGCGAACACCACCGGCAGGTTCTGCAGGGCCACGTCGTGGATGAGCTGGTCGTAGCCGCGCTGCAGGAACGTGGAGTAGATGGCGACGACCGGCTTCAGGCCCTCGCAGGCCAGGCCGGCGGCGAAGGTGACGGCGTGCTGCTCGGCGATGCCCACGTCGTGGAAGCGCTCGGGAAAGCGGCGCTCGAACTCGGTCATGCCCGAGCCGCCGCACATCGCCGGCGTGATGCCGATGAGGCGCTTGTCGGCGGCGGCCATGTCGCACAGCCAGTGGCCGAACACCTCGGCGAACGTCTGCTTGGGCGGCGTGGCGGGCTTCTGCAGGCCGACGGCGACGTCGAACTTGCCGGGGCCGTGGTAGTTGACCGGATCGGCCTCGGCCAGCTTGTAGCCCATGCCCTTCTTCGTGACCACGTGCAGGAACTGCGGGCCCTTGGCGTCGCGCAGGTTCTCCAGCGTCGGGATCAGCGAGTCGAGGTCATGCCCGTCGATCGGGCCAACATAGTTCAGGCCGAACTCCTCGAAGATCGTGCCGGGCACGACCATGCCCTTGGTGTGCTCCTCGAAGCGGCGCGCGAACTCGTACAGCGGCGTGTTCTTGAGCATCGACTTCGCGCCCTCGCGGGCTCGCGCGTAGAACTTGCCGCTCATCAGGCGCGCGAAGTAGCGGTTCAGCGCGCCCACGGGCGGGCTGATCGACATGTCGTTGTCGTTGAGGATGACCAGCATGTCGGCCATCGACACGCCGGCGTTGTTCATCGCCTCGAAGGCCATGCCGCCGGTCATCGCGCCGTCGCCGATGATGGCCACGGCCTTGCGGTTCTCGCCCTTGAGCTTGGCGGCGTGGGCCATGCCCAGCGCGGCGGAGATGGACGTCGACGAGTGCGCCGTGCCGAACGCGTCGTACTCGCTCTCGTCACGCTTGGGAAAACCCGCGAGCCCGCCGTACATGCGCAGCGTGCTCATCTGCTCGCGGCGGCCCGTGAGCACCTTGTGCGGGTACGTCTGGTGGCCCACGTCCCACACGAGGCGGTCGTACGGCGTGTTGAAGACGTAGTGCAGCGCCACCGTGAGCTCCACGGTGCCGAGGTTGCTCGAGAGATGCCCGCCCGTCTTGCTCACGCTGTGCAGGATGTACTGCCGCAGCTCGTCGCACAGGGCGCGCAACTCGGACCGCGACAGGCGTCGCAGGTCGGCGGGGCTGGCAATGGTGGCGAGGAGGTTGTTGCTCATGTGGCGTTCGAGGTCGGGAGCACGCCGCGCACCGCAGGCGTCTGCGGGGCGTGATCGTGCGTCAATTGTCGCGCTCGACGATCTTGTCCGCGAGGCAGGCGAGGTAGGCAGCCTGCCCTAATCCGCTGCGCGCCAGCGCCGCATGGGCCTGGTCGCGGAGTTCGTACGCGTAGGCCTGCGCGGCCTCCAGCCCCAGCAGCGACACGAACGTGGGCTTGTTCTGGTCGACGTCCTTGCCGGCCGTCTTGCCGAGCACATGGGATTCCTGGGTGACGTCCAGCACGTCGTCGACGACCTGGAACGCGAGCCCCACCGCCGCGCCGTACTCGCTCAGCCCGGCCAGCGCGGTGGCGCCAGCCGGCCCACAGGCGGCGCCCATCATGACGCTGGCCTGCAGCAGCACGCCGGTCTTGCGGCGGTGCATGTCGCGCAGCGAGGCCTCGTCGAGCTGGCGCCCGACGCTGGCGAGGTCGATGGCCTGGCCGCCGGCCATGCCCGCGTGGCCCGACGCGCGCGCCAGCAGGCGCACCAGCGTGGACATCAGCTGCGGCGACATGCCCGTGTCGGGCGTCAACACCTCGAATGCCAGCGCCTGCATCGCGTCGCCCGCCAGCATGGCCTGGGCCTCGCCGAACTTCACATGCACGGTGGGCTTGCCACGGCGCAGGACGTCGTTGTCCATGCAGGGCATGTCGTCGTGCACCAGCGAATAGGCGTGGATCAGCTCCACCGCGACGGCGGCACGCAGCGCGCTCGCCCGGTCGCCGGAGACCGCGTCGGAAGCGGCCATCACGAGCAGCGGGCGCAGGCGCTTGCCACCGTCGAGGACGGCGTATCGCATGGCGGTGCCGAGGCCAGCCGGGGACTCCTCGGAGACCCAGCCTTCGAGGGCGCGCTCGACGTCCTCCTGGCGCTCGCGCACCCAGCGCGAGAATTCATCGATCTTCATGGTCGAGTCCAGGGCTTCAATTGGCCCTCCTCCAGGACTTTCACTTGTTCTTCTACGGCATCCAACCTGGAGCGACAGAATTCCAGGAGCTGCGCGCCTCTCCTGTAGGCGCTCAGCAGGCCGTCCAGCGGCATCTGGCCCGTCTCCATCGCTCGCACGAGATCATCGAGTTCCGCCTGCGCCGCCTCGAAACTCTCGGGCGCCTCGGCGGGGGTCGGTGATTCGTTGCGATCCATGGGACAGGCTCGAGCAAATGGGGATTGTAGTCATCTCGACACGCTCCTTCGGGTGCGATTGCAACGTTGTGCACCAAACGGCCCGCTGCCACGACAAAAAAGGGCCATGAATGGAGTCCGAAATGAGCTTTGGGTAAAATGTTCGGTTCGGCACGCCGGACTCAAGGCGTGCACGACGATTCGTACAGATCCACCCGCGGGGCCACCGGGTGGGGGGTTGTGAC
>JAEKKH010000337.1 GCA_019510465.1 Burkholderiales bacterium | reverse complement strand
ACCGGCGACGAGGAGGAGTACGCCGACGATCTGGGTGAAGTTCATGGGGCCTTCCCGGTTGGAATGAAGCGCCCAGCTTAGAGCCTCACCACGCGTAGCTCGCCCCCAGCAACCCGTAGTTCACGCCCTCGCCCTGCGGCCCGCGGCTGCGGCCGATACCGGGGGTGACGGTCCAGCCGGCACCGGCGGCGATGGCCGCCGTCATCTGCACGCTGCGCAGGCTGCCGCCATCGTGCAGGCGGTCTTGCTGCACCTCGCCGTTCAGTGCCACGCGGTCGCTGACGCGGTAGGTGGCGCCGATCTGGCTGCTGCGATCCAGGGCCGCTTCGTCGCGATTGATGGCGGTGACGCGGTTCTGCAGCAGCGGCAGGCCACCCAGCAGGCCGCCGGAGTTGCTCGTCGTCTGCTGCGTGCTGGTCGTGTAGTGGTTGCGCATCGTGGCACCGTAGACGCTGAACCGCGGCGTGACTGCGACGGCCCCGTGCACGCCCACGCCGTGGCCCTTGACGCGCTGCTCGACCGGCGTGGCCGCGCCGCTGCCGGGCGAAGCCAGCGTGCCGCGCGCCCGTGCGTTGCGCCGGGTGGCGTCCACGCCGACGTTGACGCCCTCGGCCGGCCGCCAGTCGGCCGCCGCCGCCAGGTCGGTCTGGTGCAGCGCATCGCCGTCGCGGCGCTGGCTGGCGTTCACGCCGGCCTGCCAGGCCTTGCCGGCCACGCCGCCGCCGATCGAGACCTGCTTGGGCCGGTAGGTGTTACCCGTGACCGCATCGCGGCTGCGCGATTCGCCCGCACCGAGCTGCACCCAGGCGCGCTCGCCCACCGGCAGGCTCACGGCGGCCGCGGCGCTCTGGTTGCGCTGGCCGTCGCGCTGCACGGCAAGGTTGAGGGCGCGCTTGTCGGCATTGGGCGCGGGCTCGTCGGCGTGGGCGATAGCCGCGAACAGCAAGGCGGTGATGAGGGCGGGCTTGAGCGGGTTCATGGAAGGCCTCCGGGTTCGGTTCTGCGGGTCATGGAGCGACCCTTTCACCGCTGACAACGCCGGCCGTCGCCACTTCCTTCCCATGCAGATGTAACCATTCGCTGTCGACTGGAGGGAGCGCATGTCCACGAGTGTGGAGACGACAGGGGCTTGGTGCTATCCACGCCCCTGAAGCGCCGATGGCTGGGTCAAACTTTGGCTCGTCGACACCGTCCCGCTTGCTGGCATGCCCTTCACACGCCGTCTCTTCCTTGGCAGTCTGCTGCTGTCTCAGCGCGCCGCTTATTCCCAATCAGCCGAAAGCCCGGAACTCAAGCGGGAAGACTTCATGGTGGTCGTTCGCGAAACCGTCGGAGCGAATCGCCAGGAGGATGCATTCACGCGCAGCGGCAAGGTCAAAGTGAAGTTGCCGGACGGCAAGGAAACGGAGATGGAGACGGCCTGGTGGAACTTCATCGGCGACACCCATATCAGATTCGTCTTCGACGGCCCCCAGACGATGAGGAATGCGACGCCACGCGACCTGGAGCGGCTGGGTCTCAGGACGGTTGAGCAGGCCTTGGCGCTGGCACTTGAGAACTTGAAGCGGGTCTACGGCGAGCCGAGGTCGTCGCCGTGGGAGGGCGGCATCATGTCCGTGGACGGCAAGTCGCCGGACCTGGACAGCTCGTATTTCCTGGATCGCGCGTATTGGCAGGGTCTGTTGAAGATTCACCCCGAAGGCGTTGTCGTCTGTGTGGCGAAACGTGGTGGCTTGCTGTACGCCCCGCTTTCCAACACCCGGGCCGTGGACGGCCTCAGGCGTGGCGTCTCCTATCTCTACGTCAGCAGCGGCACGCTGCGCGTATCGTCGGGCCTGTACCTGTTCCGGGACGGCAAATGGTCGGTGTTCCAGGCGCCCACCAGGCATTGACGCTGGTGCGCATACTTGCGCCACTCCACTTTCGCGAGGCCCACTGTGCCTGACGCCGTCCCGGAAAGCATTGACGCGACTGCCGCCGCGCTTGAGGCGCAGGCCTACCTGCCCTCGCGAGAGCTGGCCACCGCCGTCTTCCTGGCGCTGCGCCTGTCACGCCCGCTGCTGCTGGAAGGCGCGCCCGGCACCGGCAAGACGGCCATCGCCGCGGCGCTGGCCGCCGCACTGCAGCGCCCGCTGATCCGCCTGCAGTGCTATGAAGGCCTGGACCTCGCCGCCGCGGCCTACGAATGGAATTACGCGCGGCAGATGCTGGAGATCCGCCTCGCGCAAGCCGGCGAGCATGAACGCACGGCCGACGAGCTGTTCGCCCGCCGCTTCCTGATCGAACGGCCGCTGCTGCAAACGCTGACGACGACACCCGCGCCCGTGCTGCTCATCGACGAGCTCGACCGTGCCGACGCGCCCTTCGAGGCTTTCCTGCTGGAGTTTCTGGCCGACTTCCAGATCACCATCCCGGAGCTCGGCACCGTCAGCGCCGCCGCGCCGCCTCTCGTCATCCTGACCAGCAACCGCAGCCGAGAGATCCACGACGCGGTGAAGCGCCGCTGCCTCTACCACTGGGTGGACTTCCCCGACGCTGCGCGTGAGCTGGCCATCGTGCAGGCCCGCCTGCCCGGCATCGCGGCGGCGCTGGCCCGGCAGGTCGTCGCCTTCGTGCAGGGCCTGCGCCAGCTGGACCTCTACAAGCTGCCCGGCCTGGCCGAAACGCTGGACTGGTCGCGCG
>JAEKKH010000295.1 GCA_019510465.1 Burkholderiales bacterium | reverse complement strand
GCCGCGCCCGCGATTCGGCGCCCGACGCGCGCGTCTGGGCGGTCGTCAAGGCCAATGCGTACGGCCATGGCATCGAGCGCGCGTTCGAGGGCCTGCGCAGCGCCGACGGCTTCGCGATGCTCGATTTCGACGAGGCCCGGCGCATCCGCGACCTCGGCTGGCGCGGCCCCATCCTGATGCTGGAAGGCTGCTTCGAGCAGCGCGACCTGGAGCTGTGCTCGCGACTGGGCCTGTGGCACGTCGTGCACTGCGAGCAGCAGATCGACTGGCTCGCCGAGCACAAGACCCACACGCCGCACAGGGTCTTCCTCAAGTTGAACAGCGGGATGAACCGCCTCGGCTTCACGCCCACCGCCTTCCGTGGCGCCCGCGCGCGGCTGGAGCTGCTGCCGCAGGTCGACGAGATCTCGCTGATGACGCACTTCTCGGACGCCGACGGCGCCCGCGGCGTCGCCGAGCAGCTGGCGGTGTTCGATGCCGCCACCGCCGACATGGCCGGCGAACGCACGCTCGCCAACAGCGCGGCCACGCTGCGCCACGGCGCCGACCGCCTGGCCAAGGCGCCGCGCGTGGCGGGCGATTGGGTGCGCGCCGGCATCATGAGCTACGGCTGCGCACCCGACTACCCGGAGCGCACGATCGCCGACTGGAAGCTGCGCCCAGCGATGACGCTGCGCAGCAAGGTGATCGCGCTGCAGCAGCTGCAGCCCGGCGACACCGTCGGCTACGGCAGCGCCTTCACGGCCGAGGCCCCGCTGCGCATCGGCGTCGTGGCCTGCGGCTACGCGGACGGGTATCCGCGCCACGCGCCCAGCGGCACGCCGGTGCTGGTGGACGGCGTGCGCACGCGCATCGTCGGCCGGGTGTCGATGGACATGATCACGGTCGACCTCGGCCCGGTTCCCGGCGCCGGCTTCGGCTCGGAGGTGACCCTGTGGGGCCACGGCCCCGGCGGCAGCCTGTTGCCGATCGACGAGGTCGCCCGGCCGGCCGGCACCATCGGCTATGAGCTGATGTGCGCGCTGGCGCTGCGCGTGCCGGTGCGCGTCGTCGACTGAGGCGCTCCAACCCGGACATGCCCGGTCGTCCTGCCACTGCGCGCAAGATGACGGCTGGCGTGCAGGAGGACTGCTTGACGTGCAGCCTGGCCGCTTGACCGCCTGGCGCGCGGGCCGACGCCTCGCCCGCGGAGCGACGACGCCTCGATCAGCCGCGCACGTCCGCCACCGGGTTCGCGCCGTAGTCGTCGCGCTCCAGCAGCGCGATCAGCTTGCCCGCGGCGGTGGCCGGGGTGTCGAGCGCGCCGCTGCGGTGGAACTCGTCGAAGCGTGCGCGTTCCGGGAAGCGCAGCGGGTCGGCGCCGCGCAGCTGCTTCTGCATGTCGGTGTCGATGATGCCCGGCGCCACCGACGCCACGCGCGCGCCGCCGGGCCGCGCCTCCTCCTCGAGCGCCAGGGCGCGCGCGAAGTGGTCGAGCCCGGCCTTCTGCGCGCAGTAGGCGGCGCTGCCCGCCATCGCGCGGCGGCCGAGGCCGGACGACACGAACAGCACGCGGCGGTCGGCACCCGCCCAGTGCGCGGTCGCGCGCAGGTAGGCCGCGGTCAGCACGACGGGCGCTTCCAGCCCGATGCGCAGGCTTTGCGCCAGGTCGGCCGGGTCGCTGCCGGCGATGTCGCCGGGCTCGCTGAGCATCGCCGCGTTGTGGATCAGGCGGACCTTGGCAGGCGGGTTGCCGCCGGCGCGCGCCTCGAACTCGGCCAGCCACGCGCCCAGTCGCGCCGCGACGGGCAAGGGATCGGACAGGTCGATCGGCCATTGCTCCAGCGTGTCGCCGGCCTTCAGCTCGCCGGCGTGGTGGCGCGCCAGCCCGAGCACGAACGCCCCCTGGGCGAGGTACTGGGCGGCGATGCCCTGGCCCAGGCCGCGCGACGCGCCGGTGAGGATGACGAGGGTGTCGGCGGTCATGGGCGGACTCGCGTCAGGCCGCGCGGCGGAAGCTCGCCAGCAGGGAGCCGGCGAGGACGAACAGGCCGCCGAAGGCGCGGTTCATCACGCGCAGGTGATGCGGCTCGCGCAGCGCGTGCAGCACCTTCGCGGCGAGCGCCACGTAGCCGGCCATCACGACGAGGTCGGTGAACGACAACGACATCATGATGATCAGGTACTGCGGCAGCAGCGGATGCGCGAGGTCGACGAAGTTCGGCACCACCGCGAGCATGAAGATCGTGCCCTTGGGGTTGGTCGCGTTGATGGCCCAGCCGCGCATGACGAGCTGCTTGCGCGTGCGCACCGGCGCGTCGCTCGAGGCGGCGACCAAGGGCTTGTCGCTGGAGCGCCACTGCGAGATGCCCAGCCAGATCAGGTACGCCGCGCCGAGGAACTTCATCGCGGTGAACGCCGTCTCGGAGGCCTTGATGATCGCGCCCAGGCCGATGACCACGATGATCATCTGCGTCCAGATGCCCAGCACCAGTCCCAGCACCGTAAAGTAGCCGCGCCGGAAGCCCTGGTTGAGCCCGGCCGTCATCGCGGCGATCGCGCCGGGGCCGGGTGACAGGCTGATCGCCCAGCAGGCGAGGAAGAAGGTGATCCAGGTGGCGAGGCTCATGGCAACTTTCGGGAATGGCCCGACATGATGAACGAATGTCGGAGGCCGCGCCGGTCCAGCGGCTTTCAGGCCCCGCCGTCCGGCGCCAGGCTGTAGGTGCGGTAGACCTCCTCCAGCGCCCACCCCTCCGACTCGTACAGCGCCTGCGCCTTCGTGTTCGTGTGCGCCGTCTGCAGGTCGAGCCGCGCGGCGCCCGCCTGGCGGCCGACGTCGCGCGCGGCCCGCATCAGTGCGCGGCCGATGCCGCCCCGACGCGCCTGCGGGTCGACGAACAGGTCGGACAGGATGAGCACGCGTGACGCCGCCACCGAGCACCACGTCGGGTACAGCTGGCAGAAGCCCAGCAGCTGACCCTGCTCCTCGGCGACGAGGATCGTCGACTCGCCGCGTTCCATGCGCTCGTGCAGGAAGGCGCTGGCGCGCGCGACGTCGCCCGGCTGCTCGTAGAAGCGGCGGTAGGCGTCGAACAGCGGGGCGAGCTGGTCGAGATCGTCGAGGGTGGCGTGGCGCAGCGTGAGGTCGGTCATGCCGTCATCCTAACGGCCCAGGGCGTCGCAGTCGCTCGCCGACGGCCGCAGCCTAGCGCCCGAGCCACGCGTCGCGCTCGGCGGGCGCCTGGGGAAAGCTCATGTGCGCCATCACGAACGGCGCGCCGGGCTTCATTCGCCGATGGATCTCGCGCAAGGTCGCCAGGCGCTCGGCGTGCGGCACGAAATGCATCGTCAGCAGGCAGGTGGCGGCGTCGAACGGTCCCGCGGACGCGCTCGCGACGTAGCCTTCGTGGAACTCGACGCGATCGGCACGCGGGCCCAGCAGGGCGCGCGCCAGCTCCAGCATCGGCGCCGACGGATCGACGCCGAGGAAGCGCCAACCCGCGTGCGACCGCGCCAGCGCGTCCAGCTCCGCGCCGCCACCCGCGCCCACCACCAGGACGCGGGCGTCGTCGGGCGCGCCCTCGGCCACCAGCAGCGTGACCATCTTGTGCAGGTCATCCCAGCCGGGCACCAGGCGGCGCGTGCGATCGGCGTACGAGGCGATCGCGCCGGGGTCGGAGAACGGTGTCTTCAAGTCGAGCGGTGCGGTCATGCGGCCAGTCTACGGAGGCGTGAAAGCCCGCGCACGCCGGCGCCCATGGCTGGCAGGGCCCGGCATTCGCGGCAGCCCGGGCGAGCGGCAGGCGTGCGTCGGCAGGCCGCCCGGGCCTCATCCGCGCGCAAGGTGCCGGGCGGGTCCATGGATGGCCCGATACGTGGACGGGTTCAGCGAATAGACGCGTCTGAAGGCGCGCCAGAGCCGATTGAGCGAACCGAACCCCGCCTCGATCGCCACCGACTTGGCGGGCCGGCCTGCATCCAGCAATGCGCGGGCGCGGTCCAGCCGCAGCCGCTCGACGTAGGCGGCCGGCGGCATGCCCACCTCCGCCGCGAAACGCCGGGAGAACGTCCGCGGCGTCTGATGTGCGCGGGCCGCCAGGGCCTCGACGGCCAGGTCCGCATCCAGGTTGTTGCCCATCCACTGCAGCAGTTCGGCGTAGGGCCCGCCTTGCGCGGCGAGCACGGAGGAAAACTGGCTTTGACTGCCGGGCCGCCGCATCTGCAGCACAAGACGTCGTGCCACCGCCGAAGCGAGCGCGCGGTCGTGATCCCGCTCGACCATCGCCAGGGCCATGTCGATGCCCGTGGACACGCCGGCGGACGTCCACACGCCCCGGTGCTCCACGAACAGGGCGTCACCGTCGACCTCGACGGACGGGTGGAGCGCCCGGAGCCGATCCACGGCTTGCCAGTGCGTGGTGGCACGACGTCCGTCGAGCAGGCCCCAGGCGGCAAGGACGAACGCACCCGTGCAGGTCGAGCCCACGCGCCGCGCGTGCTTCGCAGCGCTGCGGAACCACGTGGCCGCCGCCTCGTTGCGCAGCATGTCCAGCAGCGGCGGCCCCATGCCGCCGGAGACGATCAGCGTGTCGATGCCGCGGCTGCTCATGCCGGCGAACGGCCTCGTCTCCAGGGCGATGTTTCCCCGCGCGCGGACGAGGCCGCCCTGCGGCGACACCATCACGATCTCGTAGGCGGGCCGCGCGATGAACTCGTTGGCTTCCGCGAAAACGGCCGCAGGCCCGGACATGTCGAGAAGCTGCCCCCCGTCGTAGGTGAAGAACACGATCTGCTTCATGCGTTGCGCCGGTCGACTGGCTGAAAACGCAAACAATATTGCATTTACGCCAGCAACGCCGCTGGCTATCGTATGGCCACACCCTCAGCCATGGAGCCCGTCGTGGATCAAGACAGGATGTTCGCGCCGTGCGCCCGGTCGGGGGTGTCGACCGACACGTTTCGCCGCAGGCTGTCGCTGCCCGCGCAACCGCCGCATCCTGTCGAACGCACGCATTGAGGGAACGCATGGACACGCGGATCCGAGACCTCGACCCGATCGCCACCAGGCCACTCTTCGATATCGTGGTCGACCTGCACCCGAAACAGAGCTTCGGCGCCGGCCCCCTGGGCACGCGGGTCCTCCATGGCAGCGCCGGCGGAACCTTCGAAGGACCGCAGCTACGCGGCACCGTGCTGCCCATCGGGGGAGACTGGGCCTTGTATCGTCCGGACGGCGCCATGCAGTTGGACGTCCGACTCGCCCTGAGGACGTCCGAGGGCGACCTGATCCACATGACCTACGGCGGACGGTGGATCGTTCCGCAGGCGCAGCGAGCAGCGCTCGCAGACGCAAGGACCCGGCATGCCGTCGATCCGGCGAGCTACTACTTCAGGACGACGCCCCTGTTCGAGACCGGGTCGATCCGCTACGCCTGGCTGAACGACGCGGTGTGCATCGGCAGCGGCTACCTCGTCGAGGGCGGCGTGGCCTACAAGGTGTTCCAGGTTCTGTAGCTGGCCTGCGGCGCGCTCGAAGTCGCGACAGCGTTGCATCGCGTCGTCGTTCCGGAAGGCGATCTCGCCCGGCTTCCTTCGCCAGGCCGGATCGTGCGGTCAGCCGACAGCCGGTGCGCATCGCACCCGAAACCGGCGGATTTTCCGGCCTGTGGATTTCAACAGTGGTGCCACAATGGGCCCATGGCTGCTCCCAAGACCGTCTTCACCTGCTCCGCCTGCGGCGGCACGAATCCCAAGTGGCTGGGCCGTTGTCCGCATTGCTCGGCCTGGAACACGCTGGAGGAAGGAATCGGCGAACCGTCGGGCGCGGCCCCGAGGAACCGCTTCCAGGCGCTCGCGAAGAGCCAGCCCGTGGCCACGCTGGCCGACATCGACGCCACCGACGTCGCCCGCACGCCCACCGGCATCGACGAGCTCGACCGCGTGCTGGGCGGCGGCATCGTGGCCGGCGGCGTGGTGCTGATCGGCGGCGACCCGGGCATCGGCAAGAGCACGCTGCTGCTGCAGGCGGTCGACGCGCTGGCCACGCGCATGAAGGCGCTGTATGTCACCGGCGAGGAATCCAGTGCCCAGGTGGCGCTGCGCTCGCGCCGGCTCGACCTCGCGGGCACGCAGGTGCGCGTGCTGGCCGAGATCAACCTCGAGCGCATCCTCGCCACGATCGAATCCGAGCAGCCGGCGTTCTGCGTCATCGACTCCATCCAGACGCTGTATTCCGAGCAGCTCACATCGGCGCCCGGCTCGGTGGCGCAGGTGCGCGAATGCTCCGCGCAGCTCACCCGCACGGCCAAGGCCGGCGGCACCACGATCGTGCTGGTGGGCCACGTCACCAAGGACGGCAGCCTGGCGGGCCCGCGCGTCCTCGAGCACATCGTCGACACGGTGCTGTACTTCGAGGGCGACACGCACTCCAGCTTCCGCCTGGTGCGTGCCTTCAAGAACCGCTTCGGCGCGGTCAACGAGATCGGCGTGTTCGCGATGACCGAGCGCGGGCTGAAGGGCGTGGCCAATCCGAGTGCCATCTTCCTGTCGACGCACGGCGAGCCGGTGCCGGGCAGCTGCGTGCTGGTCACGCTGGAGGGCACGCGGCCGATGCTGGTCGAGATCCAGGCGCTGGTCGATGCCGGTGGCCCCAGCCCGCGGCGCCTGTCCGTCGGACTGGAGCGCGATCGCCTGGCGATGCTGCTGGCGGTGCTGCACCGGCACGCGGGAGTATCCACCGGCGACCAGGACGTCTTCGTCAACGCGGTCGGCGGCGTGCGCATCAGCGAGCCCGCGGCCGACCTGGCGGTGCTGCTGGCCATCCAGAGTTCGATCCGCAACCGCGCGCTGCCGCGCGGCTTCCTGGCGTTCGGCGAAGTGGGCCTGGCCGGCGAGGTGCGCCCGGCGCCGCGCGGCCAGGATCGCCTGAAGGAAGCCGCCAAGCTGGGCTTCTCGGTGGCCATCGTGCCCAAGGCCAACGCGCCCCGCAAGCCGATCGAGGGGCTGACGATCCACGCGGTGGAGCGGATCGAGGAAGCGATCGAGGTCTTGCGCGGCCTTTGATTGATCGCCGGTCAGCGCGACCATGCCGGGCCGCCGCCGGCGATTTCCCGGCATGCCGCCGTCGTCAGGTCGACCGCATGCCGGGTTGCACCACCACCGCATCGGCGGGCGCCGGCGGCGCCTCGCGCAGCAGCGCCCAGAGCGAGTAGGCGCCGATCGCGGTGCCGATCGGGATGTTGATCAAGCCCAGCACGCTGAAGACGAGGGTGATGACGCGGCCGGCGCTGCGCCCGCCCAGCAGCATCACGCCGCCGACGATCTCCAGCAGCGGGAAGGCGAGGATGAAGGCGAACAGTGCCACGCCGAAGCTGGCCACCCAGGCCAGGATGTTCGCGTCCCGGCCCTGCGCCGACGCGCCGGCGGCCGCGCCGGCGAAGCCGAAGATCATGCCGAGGAACACGATCACGCACACGGCGAGGGCGCCCTGGACGATGTGCAGCCAGGCGGCGACACGGACGTGGGTATCGATGACGGGCATTCGGTCTCCAGGAGGTGGATGGGACGAGGGCGATGGCCGGCCCGCCGCGCGCGCCGAAACAGGCGCCACGCCTCGGCGGGCGCCATGCTCGCGTTGGCTATCGTAGCGATCCTGGCCGGCGCCGCCATCCCTCCCAAGGGCGAACGAAGACGCCACCGCTGCACGAGGGCATTGGCCGATCGCGCCGACACGCCGGATGGTCGGTGCGCGAAAGCCATGGCCGGCGACGCTCAGGCCGGCCCGGTGGGCCCCGAGCGCACCGGCGCTCCAGGCGCCATCGGCTGGGGCGCATTGCGCAACAGCGCCCACAGCGAATAGCCACCGACGGCCGTGCCGATCGGAACATTGATCAGGTGCAGCACGCTGAAGACGAGCGTGATCACACGCCCCGAATCGTTGCCGCGCATCAGCATCACGGCGCCGACGATCTCCAGCACCGCGAACAGAGCGAACGTGATGACCACGATCATGCCGATGCCACCGATCATCGCGCCGACGTCCCCCGCGATGCCGAACGATCCGCCGTACACCCCGACCGCGGCGGCCATGGCGCCGATCACGAACAGCAGGCACAGCGACAGGGCACCCATGACGATGTGGAGGACGGCGGCGATGCGGACGTGAGTGTCGAGGGTCATGATCGAGGCCTGCGCGGGAAGGGGTGGGTCCGGTGCGGCGGCGGGCAGCATCGCCCGGCTCGCGCCGCGAATGCTAGTCGCCTGCGGGCGCGCCGCCATCCCGGCGGGGCCGAATCGACGGATTCCGCCGGCGAATGCGCGATGGCGCGGCGGCGCCCGCGGGGGATTCGGACGCCGAGGGCGTCCAGCCCGCCCGCGAGCGGGGCGGCGATGCTACGCTGCGAAGTCCGCCGCATCCAGGCAGCCCGAGCTCGACCTTGCAGACCTTCCGCATCGCCGCCGTCTCCGACATCCATGGCAACCTGCCCGCTCTCGAGGCCGTGTGGGCCGAGATCGAGCGCGCCGCGCCGGCGCAGGTGGTCAATCTCGGTGACATCGCGTCCGGGCCGCTGTGGCCGCGCGAGACCGTGCAGTGGCTGATGGCGCGCGCCGCGGCCGAGCCCGGGCGCTGGCGCACGATCGCCGGCAACCACGAGCGCCAGGTGCTCGCGCCCGACGTCCCGCGCATGGGCGCGTCCGACGCGTATGCGGCGCGCGCGCTCGGCGCGGACGATCGCGCCTGGTTGGCCGCGCTGCCGCCCACGCACTGGCTGGCCGACGACGTGCTGCTGTGCCACGGCACGCCAGCCAGCGACCTCGTCTATTTCATGGAGACGGTGACCCCGGGCTTCGGCGTCGACGGCCAGCGCGGCATGCGCGCGGCCACCGCGGTGGAACTGGCCGAGCGCGCCGGCGAGCATCCGTCCGGCGATGTGCGCGCCGGCTTGTCGTCGGCACTGTTGCTGTGCGGCCACTCGCACGTGCCGCGCGCGATGACGGTGCCGGGCGGCCCGCTGGTGGTCAACCCCGGCAGCGTCGGCCTGCAGGCCTACGAGGACGACCACCCGTTCGCGCACGTCGTCGAGACCGGCTCGCCGGACGCGCGCTGGGCGCTGCTGGAGCGCGACCGGCGCGGCGCGTGGCACGTGCAGTTGCGCTCGACACCCTACGACTGGCAGGCCGCCGCCGCCCGCGCCGAGGCCAACGGCCGCGGCGACTGGGCCGATGCGCTGGCCACCGGCTTCATGGGCCGCCGGGCGGCATAGCGCGGGTCAGCCGCCGGCGCGACCCGCCGCTCCGGTCGACCGCACGCGCCGTGAGCAAGGCGCCTGCGTCGCGATGCCGCGCCTCAACCGCCCAGGCACCGGGCGATCTCGTACGTGGCGATCGCGCACGCAGTGGCGACGTTCATCGACGAGTTGTGCCCGCGCATCGGGATGTGCACCGTGGCATCCGCCGCGTCGAGCAGCGCCTGGCTGACGCCCGCGTTCTCGGTGCCCAGCACCAGGCAGACGCGCTCGCCCGGCGCGACGTCGAACGCATGCAGCTCGACGCTGCGCGTGCTCAGCTCCAGCGCCACGATGCGCCAGCCCTGCGCCTTGAGTTGCGCGACGACCGCGAGCGGGTCGACCACGTGCGACCACGCGACGTGCCGCTCGGCCGAGCGCGCGCTGCGGCGGATCTTCGGGTCGGGCGGCCGCGGCGACGCGCCGGTCAGGTGCAGGTGCTCGACGCCCAGCGCGTCGGCAATGCGGAACAGCGCGCCGACATTGAGCGCCAGGTCGACGTCGTGCGCCAGCAGGCGCAGCGGCAGGGTGCCGGCGGCGCGATGGCTCGCGTGATCGAGCTGGACGTTGGCGGGCGGCGGCGTGGACGGCATACGGTCGCGAATTCTGCCGGATGGCGCGCAAGGGCGGTCGTCGGCTCGCCGGCGGGCGCCCAGGGCCCTAGAATTCGGGTTTTCCCATTCTTTCGAGGCATTCCCATGGGCATGGACGATCGCGACGGCAAGATCTGGATGGACGGCGAGCTCGTCGACTGGCGCGACGCCAAGATCCACGTCCTCACGCACACGCTGCACTACGGCTGCGGCGCCTTCGAGGGCGTGCGCGCCTACAAGACGGCCAGCGGCGCCACCGCCATCTTCCGCCTGCGCGAGCACACCGAGCGCCTGTTCAACTCGGCCAAGATCCTGCGCATGAAGATCCCGTTCACGCCGGACGAGGTGATGAAGGCGCAGCTGGACGTCGTGCGCGAGAACAAGCTCGAGAGCTGCTACCTGCGCCCGCTCACCTGGATCGGTTCCGAGAAGCTGGGCGTCAGCCCCAAGGGCAACAAGATCCACCTGATGGTCGCGGCCTGGGCCTGGGGCGCCTATCTCGGCGAGGAGGGCCTCAAGCGCGGCATCCGCGTGAAGACGTCCAGCTACACGCGCCACCACGTCAACATCACGATGACGCAGGCCAAGGCGGTGTCGAACTACTCGAACTCGATCCTGGCCAACATGGAGGCCGTGGACGACGGCTACGACGAGGCGCTGCTGCTCGACTCGGCCGGCTTCGTCTCCGAGGGCGCGGGCGAGAACATCTTCGTCATCAAGAACGGCGTCGTCTACACGCCCGACCTGTCGGCCGGCGCGCTCAACGGCATCACGCGCAACACCATCTTCGCGATCTGCCAGGACCTGGGGCTCAAGGTGGTGGAAAAGCGCATCACGCGCGACGAGGTCTACATCGCCGACGAGGCCTTCTTCACCGGCACCGCCGCCGAAGTGACGCCCATCCGCGAACTCGACCGCATCGAACTCGGCCAGGGCTCGCGCGGCCCGATCACCGAGAAGATCCAGGCGGCGTTCTTCGACATCGTCAACGGTCGCAATCCGAAGTACGCCGAGTGGTTGACGAATTGTTGACCCCCACGCTCGCGCTGGTCGCTGCCCCCGAGGGCCCTGGCGACGGACCGGCAAAGCCGGTTCCGTGCCAGATCCTGGGAGGAGTCCACGGCCGGCGCGAGATCCGCTTCGCGGGATCCCTTTGAAATGTCCGAGAAAGCAATGACCGAAAAATCGTCGTCCGTCGTCGAAGTCACCGCCAGCGACCTGCAAGGCCCCGGCGTCGTCTTCTGCCCGAACCCGAAGATGCCGCTGTGGAGCAGCCACCCGAAAGTCTTCATCGACCTGAGCCATGACGGCCGCGGCCGTTGCCCGTACTGCGGCACGACCTACCAGCTGGCCGCCGGCGTGAAGATCGCCGCCGGCCACTGAGCCTGCGCGCCGGCATGCCCGCGCCGGCGCCCGCCGCCGACACCACGTCGGCCGGCGCGGCGCCGCCCTCGCTCGACCAGACGCGCGAGCTGGCCTACGCCGCGCTGCTGGACTACGCGCGCCGCAACGACCACGCCCATGCGCTGGCCACGCTGGTGCGCGCCCTCGCCTCGCTGACCGGCGACGCCTGCTGGCTGTGGCCGCAGCCCCCCGGCGGCGACCTGTCGATGCCGCCGATCCACGCGCAGCCGGCACAGCCACGCCCGGCGGCGTCCACGGACGGCGCCACCCCGGACGCCTGGCCGTGCAGCCATTCCGGCACCGTCATCGGCGAGCTGCGCCTGCACACGCCCGCCGGCCTCACGCACGACGAGTGGGGCGAGCGCCTGCAGCCCGTGCGCGACAGCGCCGCCGCGCTGCTGGCCGGCCTGGTCGAGCACGCCGGCCACGCGCTGCCCGGCTCGCTCGCGTTGCAGCGCACCGCGATGCACGAGGCCGGCACCTACGTCTGGGAATGGGACCTGACCACCGACGTGCTGGGCGACATCGACGAGGGCGAGCGCATCCTCGGCTACCCGATGAACACGCTGGGCCACACGCAGGCCGACTGGGATCGCGTCGTGCATCCGGACGACCACGCGCTGATCGACCACGCCTTCGAGGCCCACGTGCGTGGCGACGAGCCGCTGTACCGCGTCGTCTACCGCGCCAAGGCGGCCGATGGCCACTGGCGCTGGATCGAGGAGCGCGGCCGCATCGTCGAATGGGATCGCGCCGGCCGCCCGACGCGCATGTTCGGCACGCAGACCGACGCCACGCTGCTGCGCGAGCTGGAACAGGCGCAGGCCGACCGCCTCGCCGCCGAGGCCGCCAGCAGCGCCAAGACGCTGTTCCTCTCGCGCATCAGCCACGAGCTGCGCACGCCGCTGAACGCCGTGATGGGCTTCGCGCAGCTGCTGGCCACCGATCCCGCCCTCGCCGCCATGCCGGGGCAGCGCCAGCAGGTGCGCATGATCCACGAGGCCGGCGAGCACCTGCTCGCGATGATCGGCGACCTGCTCGACCTGTCGCTCGCCGAGGCCGCGCACCTGCCCATCCAGCTGCAGAACGTGCCGCTCGCACCGCTGTTCGAGTCCAGCGCCGCCTGGTGCGGCCCGCAGGCCGACGGGTCGCGCGTCACCATCCAGGTCGAGGATCCCGACGCCGGGGCCTCGCTGCTGCACGTCCAGGCCGTCGTGCGCGCCGACCCGACGCGCCTGCGCCAGGTGCTCGTCAACCTGCTCAGCAACGCCATCAAGTACAACCGCCCCGGCGGCAACGTGATGCTGCGCGCCCGCGCGGCGGACGACGAGTGGCACATCGAGGTCGAGGACACCGGCCATGGCCTCAGCCCCGCCGACCGCGCGCGCCTGTTCCAGCCCTTCAACCGCCTCGGCCGCGAGGCCTCGGGCATCTCCGGCGCGGGCCTGGGCCTGGCGCTCTCGCAGTCGCTCGCGCAGCTGATGGGCGGCCGCATCACCGTGCAGAGCGCACTCGGGGTGGGCTCCACCTTCCGCGTCAGCCTGCCGGCGGCCTGAACGCCGGTCGCGTGCGGCAATGAAAGGGTTTCATCGCCGATTTCCGGGGAGCCCGAGCTTGCGTCACGCGCTCGCGCAGCCGCTCGTCATGGCACGCACTGGCCGTTCAGACGACC
>JAEKKH010000349.1 GCA_019510465.1 Burkholderiales bacterium | reverse complement strand
CGCCCGCCAGCCAGGCCATCAGCCCGGCGCGGCCGGATGTCGCGCCGCTCATAAGGCAACCTCCGCCCTGCGGGCTGCGGCGCGAGCGCCCTTCGGAGCGGCCGGGCGTGCGCTCATATGACGCGCCGGCCGGCGTCGTCGAACGCCAGCACGGATTCCGCGACGGGCTGCAGGCCGACGCTGGCGCCCGCCGCGAGGCTCGCATGGCTGCCGTCGACCTTGGCGTGCAGCAGGTCGGCGATGCCGTCCACCCGCAGGTGCAGCACGGAGACGTCGCCCAGGTGCTCGGCCATCACGACGGTGGCCGGCACGCCCGTGCCCAGCGGCGTCACGCGCAGGTGCTCGGCGCGCACGCCCGCGCGGCGCGCGGCCGCGGGCGCGGCGGGCAGCAGCAGGCCCCACAGCGCGCGGTGCACCGGCGTGGCGTCGTGGGCGGGGACGTCGACGAGGTTGATGCGCGGCGCGCCGAGGAAGCCCGCGACGAACTCGTTGGCCGGCTGGTTGTACAGCGACAGCGGCGCGCCGAGCTGCTCGATGCGGCCCTGGTTGAAGACGGCGATGCGCGTGCCCATCGTCATGGCCTCGACCTGGTCGTGCGTGACGTAGATCATCGTCGTGCCGAGCTCGCGGTGCAGGCGCGACAGCTCGATGCGCATGTTCACGCGCAGCGCCGCGTCCAGGTTGGACAAGGGTTCGTCGAACAGGAACACGCGCGGCTTGCGCACGATGGCCCGGCCGATGGCCACGCGCTGGCGCTGGCCGCCCGACAGCTCCTTGGGCATGCGCCCGAGCAGGTCACCGATGCGCAGCACGTCGGCGGCGCGGCGCACCTGCTCGTCGCGCTCCCTGCGGCCGACGCCGGCCATCTTCAGCGCGAAGCCCATGTTCTCCGCCACCGTCATGTGCGGGTACAGCGCGTAGCTCTGGAACACCATCGCGGCGCCGCGGTCGGCCGGGCGGATGTCGTTGGCGCGCTGCCCATCGATGAACAGGTCGCCGGCGTCGATCGATTCCAGGCCGGCGATCATGCGCAGCATCGTCGACTTGCCGCAGCCCGAGGGCCCGACGAAGACCAGGAATTCGCCGTCGTCGACTTCGAGGTCGACGTCCTTGATGACGTCGACCGTGCCGAACGACTTGCGCACCTGGCGCAGGCTCACGCGTCCCATGCTCAGGCTCCCGTCTTGCGCGGCGCGCGGCACCTGGCGACCAGGTCGCGGAACCAGAGCGCGCTGTCCTTGGGCGTGCGCTCCAGCGTGCCGTAGTCGACATGCACGATGCCGAAGCGCTTGGCGTAGCCGCTGGCCCACTCGAAGTTGTCCATCAGGCTCCAGACCATGTAGCCGGCCATCGGCACGCCTTGCGCCAGCGCCTCGCCGACCGCGCGGATGTGGGTGGCGAGGTAGCCCGTGCGGTCGGCGTCGTGCACCCGGCCATCGGCGCCGACCGGATCGGGGAACGCGCCGCCGTTCTCGGTGATGTAGGTGGCCGGCAGCGCGTAGTCGCGATGCATCGTCAGCAGCAGCTCGCGCAGGCCCTCGGGGTAGATCTCCCAACCCATGTCCGTCTTCGGACAGGGCTTGTCCTCGGGCCTGAGCGGCCCCCTCGCGCTGGAGAGGTGGCGCGAGTAGTAGTTGATGCCGAGGAAGTCCAGCGGCGTGGCGATGACCTCCATGTCGCCGGCCTGCACCTGCGGCGCGTCGTCGCCGAACTCGGCCAGCGCCTCGGCCGGGTACCGGCCCTTGAACAGCGGGTCGGCGTACCAGCGGCGCCCGAGCGCGTCGTCGAGCTTCGCGACCGCGGCGTCTTCCGGCGAGTCGGTCAGCGGCATCGTGTGGGCCATGTTCAGCACGATGCCCAGCCTGGCCCTGGCGCCCTCGGCGCGCAGCGCGCGCAGCGCCAGGCCGTGGCTGACCAGCAGGTGGTGCGCGACCTGGTTGGCGACCTTGCGCGACCGGATGCCCGGCGCGAAGCTGCCTTCCTTGTGGCCCAGCCAGGCCACCACCCAGGGCTCGTTGTGCGTGGTGATCGCGGCCAGGCGGTCGCCCAGCCGGCGCTGGATGCCCAGCGCGTAGTCGACGAAGCGGTGCACGGTGTCGCGCGACGCCCAGCCGCCCCTGTCCTGCAGCGCCTGCGGCAGGTCCCAGTGGTTGAGCGTGACGTGCGGCGCCAGTCCGCGCTGGAGCAGGCCGTCGACCAGGCGGTCGTAGAACGCCAGGCCCTTCTCGTTCCAGGCGCCCTCGCCCGCCGGCTGCACGCGCGGCCAGGAGATCGAGAAGCGGTACAGGTCCACGCCCAGGCTGGCGACCAGGTCGAGGTCCTGCTCCAGGCGGTGGTAGTGGTCGCAGGCGACGTCGCCGTTGCTCGCGTCGGCGATCACGCCCGGCTCGCGGCAGAAGCGGTCCCAGATCGACTCGCCCTTGCCGTCCTCGAAGGCCGCGCCTTCGATCTGGAAGGCGCTGGTGGCCACGCCCCACGCGAAGTCATGCGGGAACCGGCTTGCAAGGTCGTTGATGTCGTTGGGCATGACTACTTCACGGCGCCGGCGGTCAGTCCGGCGATGAGTTGGCGCGACGTGATCGCGAACAGGACGATGAGCGGGATCGTGGCGATGGCCGAGCCGCACATCAGCGCGCCCCACTCGGTGTTCATCGTCGACTGCAGGCTGCGCAGCGCGAGCGGCAGCGTGTAGTTGGGCAGGC
>JAEKKH010000294.1 GCA_019510465.1 Burkholderiales bacterium | reverse complement strand
CTGGAAGCGCCCGGAACTGCGCCTGTACGTGACGTACGCGGACTTCAACAAGGCCGCCGCCCAGGACGCGCAGAACGGCCTGCCGGCCAACAAGACCAACGCGGTCTCGTACGGCGCGCAGCTCGAGATCTGGTTCTGAGGCGTCCCGCCGTCATCCTGCGCGCCGTCGCAGGATCCACGAACCGAGGTCTTCCCCGGGGTGGATCCTGCGACTCCGCTTCGCTTCGCGCGGGACGACGGCTTGGAGCTCCGCTTCGCGCAGGATGACAGCGTGGCCGTGCCGGCCGGAATCCCGGCCTGACCTTCATCCGACACCGGACCGGGGCTTCCCGGCCGCCACGACAATACGCACATGACGGCTGCATTCATCGGCATCGACTGGGGCACGACGCATCGCCGTGCCGCACTGATCGGCGCCGACGGCGCGCTGCTGGACGAGCGCGCCGACGATGAGGGCGCGCTGGCCTGCAAGGGGCGCTTCCGCGCCTCGCTGGAGGCGCTGGTGGCCAACTGGCCCGGCGCGACGCCCGGCCTGCCGGTCGTCATGGCCGGCATGGTCGGCTCGGCCATCGGCTGGCAGGTCGCGCCCTATCTCGACGGCGGCACGCCGTTGTCCGACCTGCCGCGCCACCTGGTGCCGGTCGCCGAGGCGCCGGAAGGTCGCCGCTGGTTCATCGCGCCGGGCTGGTGCCTGCGCGGTGACGACGGGGCGGTCGACGTCATGCGCGGCGAGGAGACCCAGCTGTTCGGGGCGCTGCACCTGCTCGGGCCGGATGCGTCCGACGGCTGCTACGTGCTTCCCGGCACGCACAGCAAGTGGGTACGGCTGCACGCCGGCCGCATCACCGAGCTGCGCACCTACATGACCGGCGAGCTGTTCGCGCTGCTGCGCCAGCACGGCACGCTCGCCAGCGCGATGCAGGCCTCGGCGGCGACCGGCACGGCCGGCCTGCAGCACGACAGCGTCGCCGAATCGCCTGACTTCCTGCTCGGCGTGGCCGAGGCCGCGCGCGGCCCGGTGCTCACGCATGCGTTGTTCGGCGCGCGCGCCCGCGTCGTCACCGGCGCGATGGCGCCCGGCGCGGCGGCGGCGCAGGTCAGCGGCCTGCTGATTGGCGCCGAATGGGCCGACGCGCAGCGCCTGGCGTCGCGTGACGAGCCGGTGCGCGTCATCGGCGAGCCCGCGCTGGCCGCGCTGCACGCCGCCTGCGCACGTTTTCATGGCCGCGCCTTCGAGACGCTCGACGCGCGCCGCATCCAGCTGGCCGCCTGGCGCGCCATGGCGACCGAGGACATCCCCGCATGACCGATTCCACCACCTGGCCGCCGGCGTTGCCGCTGGTGGCCATCCTGCGCGGCCTGCAGCCCGAGCGCGCCCTCGACGTCGCGCGCGTGCTGTTCGACGCCGGTTTCCGCGCGCTCGAGGTGCCGCTGAACCGGCCGGGCGCCATTGCCGCCATCGCCGCCATCGTCCCGCAGGCGCCGGCCGACGCGTGCATCGGCGCCGGCACGGTGCTCGACCCCGCACAGGTCGACGCCGTCGGCGACACCGGCGCGACGCTCATCGTCTCGCCGCATTTCGACCCCGACGTCGTGCGCCGCGCGCGCGAGCGCGGCATGCGCACGGTGCCGGGCGTGTTCTCCGCGTCCGAGGCCTTCGCGGCCTGGCGGGCGGGCGCGGACGCGCTGAAGATCTTCCCCGCCGAGGCGATGACCCATGCCGGCCTGAGCGGCCTGACCACGGTGCTGCCGCCGGGCCTGCCGCTGTGGCCGGTGGGCGGCATCGTGCCGGGCAACATCGCGGACTGGCGCCGCGCCGGCGCCACCGGATTCGGTCTTGGCGGCGGCCTGTTCAAGCCCGAGTTCAGCCTGGTCGACATCGCGTCGCGCGCGCGCGCCTACGTGGACGCCTGGCGCGCCAGCGCCTGAAAGCACCGTCGGCGTGCCGGCACCTCGTTCGAAGCGTTCGGGCGGCGCCGCAGCTGCCGAGGCCCTCGATGGGCCGAGGCACGCGACGCTTCCAAAAGCGGAGGCGCCGGCCGGCCTGGCGTAGAGACCCTGCGTGAAAGGAACGCCCGGTGTGCAGCGCCGGGCAAGGCGCCGCAGGCAAAGGCCCCCTGACGCACGCTCCATGCCAGCATCGCCAGCGGGCGATTGATCCATGGCCCCGGTTGCCCGGGAATTCGCACGCCCCGTCGGCCGTCGCCGCGCGGTCGCCGAAATGACCGTTGCGGCGAAGCAGGTCGCGACCATCGCACCCGGGCATGTCCTCGTGCTGCCCGCCGCGCCGGCGCCTCCGCCCGGACAGGCGGCGGCGCCGCCCCGCAGCGCGGACGATCCGGTGATGTCTCCAGGGCGCCACGACACCCCGTTTTGAGGGAAGCGCGGCGCGCGCCGCCTGCCTAGACTGGCTGCACCCTTTCAACCGAACGCGCGCCGCCATGGACGTCCTCACCCGCCTCGCGGCGCTGATCATCGCCATCCTGCTGGCGATCGATGCGTTCTCCGGCGAGCGCAGCGAGACGGTGCGCGTGGAACGGCACTCGCACGGCGCGCGCTGGCACCGCGACGACGACTACCGCCTGCACTTCGCCGGCGGCCGCGTGGAATCGTGCGCGGTGGGCTGGCCGGCCTGGAGCGCGTGGCGCGACGGCGACGAGGCCGTCGTCGACACCAGCCGCGTCTTCAAGACCTGCGACGGCATCCGGCGCGCCGACGAGGCGATGGCGAGCTCGAACCTGCGCGGGTGGTTGACGCTGCTGCCGATCGCGCTGCTGCTGGCCGCCGCGTTCGGCTGGATCCAGTTCGAGCGCGACCTGCGGGCCGAACGCCGCCGGTGGTTCGGCTGAAGCGGGGCGTCAGCCCGCGCGCTGCGGCGCCGGACGGGCGCGGAAGAAGGTCATCGGCACGGCCATCGCCTCGTTGATCACCTGCTTCTTGATCTTGCCGACCACGTGCATCTCGCAGGGCTTGCAGTCGAAGCGCAGGGTCAGCTTCTCGCTGCCGTTCTGCAGCACCAGCGGCTCGGCGCGCACGGTGCCCTGAACGCCGGTGACGCCCTTGGCCTGCTTGGGACACAGCGACATCGACCAGCGCACGCAGTGCTTGGTGATCATCAGGCTGACTTCGCCGAGCTCCTCGTGGCTCTCGTAGGCCGCCTCGACGACCTTGACGCCGTGCCTCACGTAGAAGTCGTGCGCGGGCTGGTTGTAGACGTTGGCCAGGTAGCTGATCGTGTCGTCGGGGAAGGGCACGGGCGGCTCGACGGGCACGGCGCGCGGCAGGATCTCGCGCTGTTCGAGGCGCACCTGCTCGAGGCGTTCCAGCGCCTCGCGTCGCAGCGCGTTGAGGCGGCTGGCCGGCACGAACCAGGGCTGCGCGGTGGCGATCGTCAGCTCGTTGAGCGAGAAGATCGTGCCGCCCACCTTGGACAGGTGCTCGCGCAGCGTGGCCATGCCGCGCTCGACGTCGCGCGCCGGCTGCAGCTCCAGCAGCGCATCGGCGTGCGCCGCGAAGCCGCGTTCGTCGGTGACGGACAGCCGCAGGCCGCCGGCCATGTCCGACAGCGTCATCCACGTGCCGATCAGGCGGTCGGCCGACTTGCGTTCCAGCAGGCGATCCCACTGCATGTCACGGTTGCGGTGCAGCTGCGGCTTGGAGCGGATGTCCTTCAGCTCCGACATCGGCTGGTTCGGCACGACGCGCCAGCGGTTGGCGGCGCCGGGCAGTCGCGTGACGACGTTGGCCTGCATGCCCACCAGCTCCTTGTGCAGGTCCAGCCAGGTCAGGCCGTCGCCGTTGTTCAGCTGGGCGTCCGGGTCGTCGAGCTCGGCCTCGAAGTGGTCGGCCGCCACCTTGGTGACGTAGCCGATCGCCAGGCCCGCGTGCTTGGGCGTGTCGAAGGCGCCGATGTCCATCTGGCGGCCGTTGACGAAGTAGTCGGTGGCCTCGCGGTTGAAGTTGCGATCCGGGTCGGGCGTGAAACCGAAGGTGGCCTTGCCGGCCGACGACGCGCGCAGCTCGGGGCGGCGTTCCAGCATCTCGTCGATCTGGCGGCGGTAATGGGCGGTGATGTTCTTCACGTAGCCCATGTCCTTGTAGCGGCCCTCGATCTTGAAGGAGCGGATGCCCGCGTCCACCAGCGTGTCGAGGTTGGCCGTCTGGTTGTTGTCCTTCATCGACAGCACGTGCTTGTCGTGCGCGACGATGCCGCCGTTGGCATCGGTGACGGTGTAGGGCAGGCGGCAGGGCTGCGAGCAGTCGCCGCGATTGGCGCTGCGGCCCGTGTGCGCATGGCTCAGGTAGCACTGGCCGCTGTAGGCCACGCACAGCGCGCCGTGGATGAAGAATTCCAGCGTCGCCTCGGGCGTGACGGCCGCGATGGCGCGGATCTCGCGCAGGTCGAGCTCGCGCGCGAGCACCATCTGCGAGAAGCCGACGTCCTGCAGGAAGCGCGCCTTCTCGGGCGTGCGGATGTCGGTCTGGGTGCTGGCGTGCAGCTGGATGGGCGGCAGGTCGAGCATCAGCAGGCCCATGTCCTGCACGATCAGCGCGTCCGCACCGGCCGCGTGCACGGCCCAGGCCATCCTGTGGGCGTCTTCCAGCTCGTCGTCGCGCAGGATGGTGTTGAGCGTGATGAACACCTTGGCGCCGAAGCGGTGCGCGTGGCGCGTGAGGCGCTCGATGTCGCGGAGGTCGTTGCCCGCGGAGGCGCGGGCGCCGAAGGCGGGGCCGCCGATGTAGATGGCGTCCGCGCCGTGGTTCACGGCCTCGATGCCGATGTCGGCGTTCTTCGCGGGTGCGAGCAGCTCGATCTCGGCCGAGGCGGCGGGCGCCGCCGAGGTGAAGTGGATCGGGGTCGGATGCATGGTGTGGAGGCTTGGCTCGTGGGGGCGGCCGGCGCCTCGTGGGCGGCGGGCGCTCAGGCGCTGCGAAGGCGGGCGGTGGGCCCGGCGATGCGCGCTTGCACGAGCCCTCAGGCCAGTGGCGCGCCGAACGGCGGATTATCGCAGGAAGGGCCCGTTTGCGCACCTGGCGCCGCGCCGCGCGCCTCGCGCGCCGCGTAGACTGCCCGGCCGTGACCTCTCCGCTCCTCGCCCGCCTGCGCGATGCCGCGCGCCAGAACGCCCTTCCTGCCGTCGTGCTGCAGGTGCTGACGCTGGCGCTGCTGGTGGCGTACCACCGCTGGGCACCGGCCCATGAGCTGCTGGAGCGCCTGCTGCGCCTGAAGCAGGCCTGGGGAGTCGTCTACTCGTTCCTGGCCGGCGCGCTGTTCGCCGGCGTGCTGCCGCGCCTCGTCCTGCGCGCGATGGGCCGCGAAGCCGGCCGCCTGCCTGTCGAGCTGGTTTTCGCGGTGGTGTTCTGGGGCTGGCGCAGCGTCGAGGTCGACCTGATGTACCGCGCGCAGGCCTGGTGCTTCGGCGCCGCCGCCGACTGGCCGACCGTCCTCGCCAAGACGGCGGTCGATCAGCTGCTCTACAGCCCGCTGTGGGCCGTGCCGCAGATCGCGCTGGCCTTCGAGTGGAAGGACGCGGGCTTCTCGTGGCGGCGCCTGCGCTCGCGCCTGGATCACGATTTCCTCGCGGTGCGCCTGCCCGCGGCCATGGCCGGCAACGCGATGGTGTGGCTGCCGGCGGTGCTGGCCGTGTACTTCCTGCCCACGGCGCTGCAGCTGCCGGTGTCCAACCTCGTGGGCAGCTTCTGGGTGCTGCTGATGATCGTGCTGCTGAAGCGCTAGGGAATCGTTCGGCGCGGCCTACGCCAGGATGTACGACGCCGCCCCCGTGGCGATCAGCACGCCTTCCTCGTTGACCAGCCGCATCTGCGTCGATCCGACCCGTCCGCCCAGGCGCGTCACTTCGGCGCTGGCCTCGAAGTGCTTGCCGACGCCCTGGCGCAGGAAGTCGACCCGCAGGTCGATCGTGCCCATGCGCGAGAAGCGCTGCAGCACCTGTTCGGCCGTGTCGGCCGGGTGCTTGTCGGCGATCGCGGCCATCAGCGCGAGGCCGGCGGTGGCGTCCAGCACGGCGCTGATCACGCCGCCGTGCAGCCGGCCGTAGAGGAAATGACCCACCAGCTCGGGGCGCATGTCGAAGCGCAGCGACGGCGCCGGCGGGGCGATCGACTGCAGCCGCAGGCCCAGCAGCGCGTTGAAGCGGATGCGCTGCTCGAACATGTCGGTCAGGGCGGTGACGAAGCGCGCCTGTTCTTCGGCGCTGCGGTGGGTGAGGGCGGGTTCTTCGTGGTGATGCGGCATGGGACGCGATTGTCGGCCAGGGAGGCCGCGATCATTAGGGTATGGTCCCGGCCGTGAACCCTTCCCGACGTTTCGACCGGCTCGATCTCTGGCGCGGCGGCGCCATGGTCTGGATGGCCGGCTTCCACTTCTCGTTCGACCTGAACCAGTACCGCTTCATCGCGCCGCAGAACTTCTATGACGACCCGTTCTGGACGG
Organism: Burkholderiales bacterium; assembly: GCA_019510465.1. Taxonomy (GTDB): domain Bacteria; phylum Pseudomonadota; class Gammaproteobacteria; order Burkholderiales; family Burkholderiaceae_C; genus Scleromatobacter. The sequence goes on along the minus strand of JAEKKH010000294.1, from coordinate 5,572 downwards.
TGCAGCGCCTGTGCATCGTGTCGATGTTTCTCCTGGGCGCGGGCGCCGGCCAGGCCGTGGCGGTGGACGCCGGGCAGACCTGGCGGCGCTTCTGGCGCCGCTGGGCGCAGGTGGCTGGCTGCGCGCTGCTGGTGTCGGTCGGCTCGTATGCCATGTTCCCGCGCAGCTGGATCAACTTCGGCGTGCTGCATGGCATGGCGGTGATGCTGGTCCTGCTGCGCCTGCTGGGCACCCGGCTGCCGCCCGCGCGACTGGCCCGTTCGCCGGCGGCCATCACGGGCGTCGCGCTGGTCGCGGCCGTCGCGTGGTGGCTGCCGCACGTCGTGGCGAACCGGTTCTTCGACACCCGCCTCACCGACTGGGTCGGGCTCATCACGCACCTGCCGGTCACCGAGGACTACGTGCCCGTGCTGCCGTGGCTGGGCATGATGCTCGCGGGCTACCTGGCCGCCAGCCTGCTGCTGGTGCATGCGCGCGCCGCGTTCACCGGCGCCGTTCCCGCCGTCGTGCGACCGCTGGCCGTCCTCGGCCGCTGGTCGCTCAGCTTCTACATGATCCACCAGCTCGTCCTGATAGGCTCGCTGGAACTTCTCAGGATGATCCACACATGAGCCGCCCCCACGTCCTTTTCGGTTTCCACGCGATCACGGTGCGCATGAAGACCGCGCCGAAGTCCATCCTCGAACTGCACGTCGAGACGGCCCGTCGCGACGCGCGCATGCGCGGGTTCGCGGAACGCGCGCGCGAGGCCGGCATCAAGATCGTCGACTCCGATGGCGAGCGCCTGGACAAGATGGCCGGCAGCCCGCGCCACCAGGGCGTGGTCGCGCGCGTCGAGGCGGTCAGGATGCCGCACTCGCTGGACGAGGTGGTCGAGAACATCGAGGGCCCGCCGCTGCTGCTGGTGCTGGACGGCGTGACCGACCCGCACAACCTCGGCGCCTGCCTGCGGGTCGCCGACGGCTCGGGCACGCACGCGGTCGTCGCGCCCAAGGACCACGCGGTGGGCGTCAATGCCACCGTCGCCAAGGTGGCCAGCGGCGCGGCCGAGACGGTGCCCTACATCATGGTGACCAACCTCGCGCGCACGCTCACCGAGCTGAAGGAACACGACATCCGCATCATCGGCACCAGCGACGACGCCGAGCACACGCTGTACGACCTCGACCTGACGGGCCCGGTCGCCTTCGTGCTGGGCGCCGAGGGCGACGGCATGCGCCAGCTGACTCGCAAGACCTGCGACCAGCTGGTGCGCATCCCGATGTCCGGCGCGGTCGAGAGCCTGAACGTGTCGGTCGCGTCGGCCGTCTGCCTGTACGAGGCGTTGCGCCAGCGCGCCAAGGCCGCGGTCTGAGGATTCTTCGCGCCGCTTGACCCTGTTCGCGCGGGGCGTCCGTTCAACTCCCATCGCCTTTTCGACGACGGGGAACGAGATGCATCGCGCAAGACGGATCGTGTTCGCGGGCCTGTGGCTCGCGGTGGGCCCGGTGTTCGGCCAGGCCTCGGCGCCGCCGCGGCCCGAGCCGGCACTGGTGCAGGTGGCGCCCGGGCAGCAGGCCATCCGCCTGGCGCACGCCGGTGTCGACGTGTTCGTCGAGGGCAGCCTCGCCCACACCGTCATCGACCTGACGCTGGCCAATCCGAACGCCCGCGTCCTGGAAGGCGAGCTGCAGTTCCCGCTGCACGCCGGCCAGACCGTCACCGGCTTCGCGCTGGACATGGCCGACGGCAGCATGCGCGCCGCCGTCCCGGTGCCCAAGGCGCGCGGCCGCGAGGTGTTCGAGGCCGTCGTGCGGCGCGGGGTCGACCCGGCCCTGCTCGAACAGACCACCGGCGAGAACTTCCGCCTGCGCGTCTATCCGCTGCGCCCGGGCGGCACGCGCCACGTGCGCATCGCCCTCACCGAATGGCTGACGCCGACCGCGCAGCAGCGCCTGCACCTGGGCCTGCCGCTGGACTTCGCCGGCAGTGGCGCCGACCAATTGGACCTGCACGTGCGCCTGCATGCGACGGCGTCTTCCCAGGTGAGGCTGGGCGCGGGCCTCGATGGCGCCAGCACCGCGATGCAGGGCCTCGACACCGACGTCATCCTGCATCGCGACCGGTTCCACCCGGCCGGCGGCGATCGGCGTGGCTTCGACCTGTCCTGGCCCGCGGCACGCGGCGATTCGCTGCTGCGCGAGCGCGTCGATGGCCAAGCCGTCTTCCATGCCGAGCTGCAGGTGCCCGACCTGCCGGCGCCGCGCGGCAAGCCCGGCGAGCTGACGCTGATCTGGGACGCGTCCGGCTCCGGCGCGCAACGCGACCACGAGGCCGAGCTGCGCCTGCTGGCCGCGCTGTTCGCGTGGCAGCCCGACGTCCCCGTGCGGCTGCGCATCGTGCGCGACGCCGCGGAGCCGGATCGCCTGTTCGACATCCGCCACGGCGACTGGCAGGCCTTGCGCGACACGCTGCGCCACCTGGCCTACGACGGCGCGAGCAATGCGTCGCTGTGGACGGCGCCGGCCGGGCGCTCCCCGGCCACCAGCCTGGCGCTGCTGTTCTCCGACGGCCTGGGCAATTGGGGCGACCCCGAGCCGCGGCCGGCCGGCACGGTGCCGGCGTATGCCGTGCAGGCGGGCACGGGCGGCTCCACGGTCTTCCTGCGGCAGTGGGCCGAGGCGCGCGGCGGCCGGCTGCTCGATCTCGCCGCGCTGTCGGCCGACGCCGCCCTGCGGCTGCTCCAGCAGCGCGGCACGCGGCTCGTGCGCATCGACGGCGAGGGCTTCGAGCAGGCCGCCGTCGCCTCATGGCGGCCCGATGCCGGCCGCCTGGTCGTGGCAGGGCGCTTCACCGCCGCAACGGCGACGCTGGACCTGGTGCTGGAGTCCGGCGACGGCCGGACGCTGCACAAGACGGTCGATCTGGCCGCACCCGGGCGCGGCGAGGACGCGCCGGCCGGCGTCGTCGCGCAACGCTGGGCGCGGCTGCGCGTCGACGAGCTCATGGCGCAGCCGCAGCTGCATCGCACCGAGATCGCCGCGCTCGGCAGCCGCTACGGCATCGTGACGCCCGAGACCTCGCTGATCGTCCTGGAGACGCTGGACGATTACCAGCGGTATGCGCTGCAACCGCCGCCGGGCCCGCTGCGCGACGCGTACGACGCTGCGGTGCGCGGCGCGGCCGCGGGCAAGGCCGCCCAAGCCGCGCACCACCTGGAATCGCTGGTGCAGCGCTGGGGCGAGGTGCAGGCCTGGTGGGACAAGGATTTCCCGAAGGACAGGGCGGCGCCGCAGGGGGCCGTCCCGGCGAAGGCGGTCGGCGTGGCGCGGCCCGAAGCGGCTCTGGCCGTCAATGCGCCGGCGGCAGCATCGATGGCCAGCCCCCTCGCGTCCGACGCCGCGCCCCTGGCCGTCCTCGCTCCGGCGCCCCTGCTGGAGTCGGCCGAGGCGCCGCGCGAGCGCCGTGCCGGCCGCATGGTCGAGGCCCAGGCCGTCGCGGGCGGCAGGGACGCCGTCTCCGAGCTCAAGAAGAGCGCCAATGCCGCACTGGCGCCGTCGACGATCCACATCGCCGTCCAGGCCTGGTCCCCGGACGCGGCCGGCATGCGCCGGCTGGCGGACGCGGCGCCGCAGGCGCGCTACGCGGTCTACCTCGACCAGCGTCTCGAGGCGTCGGCCAGCCCGGCGTTCTACCTCGATGCCGCGCAGGTGTTCGCGTCGCACGGCCAGCGCGCGCTGGCGCTGCGCGTGCTGTCCAACCTGGCGGAACTTCACCTGGAAGATCGCGGCCTGCTGCGCGTGCTGGCGTATCGGTTGCAGGAGATGGGCGAGACGGCGCAGGCCATCCGCGTGCTGCGGCGCGTGGCCGAGCTCGCGCCCGACGAACCGCAGTCCTGGCGCGACCTGGGCCTGGCGCAGGCGGCGGCCGGCGCCTGGCAGCCGGCGGTCGACGCGCTCTGGACAGCGGCGTCGGGCACGTGGGACGGGCGCTTCGGCGACATCGACGTCATCGCGCTCGGAGAACTGGACGCGATCGCGGCGACCCACCCGGTCGACATGGCCGCGGTCGATCCGCGCCTGCGCCGCAACCTGCCGCTGGACGTGCGCGTCGCGCTCGCCTGGGACACCGACAACACCGACATCGACCTGTGGGTGAAGGATCCCAATGGCGAGTGGGTGAGCTACCAGCAGCCGCTGAGCCGGCAGGGCGGGCGCATCACGCGCGACGTCACCAACGGCTACGGGCCCGAGGTGTTCTCGCTGAAGAAGGCGATTCCCGGCGTCTACGAGGTGCGCGCCAGGTACTTCGGCTCGCACCGCCAGGCGCTGGGCAACGGCACCAGCGTGATGATGCGGCTGACCACCCGCTTCGGCACCCCGCTCGAGAAGCACCGCGACGTGATCCTGCGCCTGGAAGAGGCCAGCGACGAGGTGCTCGTGGGCACGTTCGAGCTCAGGTGACCAGCCCGCCCACCAGCCCGCCTGCGGCGATGAGCCACAGCGGGCTGACTTTCCAGCGCACGCAGACGACCACGGTCGCGACCATCGCCGCCAGCAGCCAGGGATCGCCATAGGCCGGCTTGCCGAGCAGGAAGCCCGAGGACAGCACGAGGCCGACGGTCAGCGGCGCCAGGCCCGTGACGAAGGCCTGCACGCCGCGCGTGTGGCGCCGCGCCTCGCCCCAGCGCGCGGCGGCCAGCGTCAGCGTGGTGGACGGCAGGAGGATGCCCAGCATCGTGACCAGCATGCCCAACGCGCCGCCGATGCCCCAGCCCAGCACTGCGACGAACAGCAGGTTGGGCCCCGGCGCCGCCTGCGCGATCGCCACCATGGCGCTGAACTGCTCGTTGCTGAGCCAATGGTGCTGGTCGACGAGGTAGCGGTGCATTTCCGGCACGGTGCTGATCGCGCCGCCGATGGACAGCAGCGACAGCAGCAGGAACTGCGCGAGCACGCCGCCCCAGTCGCTGCCCGCCGGCGAGGAGACGACGGCCGGCGTCATGGCTTCAACCGGCGCCAGGCCAGCGTGAACGCGATCGCGCCCAGCCCGCACAGCATCGCCGCCAGCGGCACGCGCAGCAGCGCGATGCATCCGAACATGAGGGCCACGAAGCCGTATGCCAGCACCGGCCCCAGCACGTTGCGGCGCAGGGCCGGCAACAGCTTGAGGCCGGTGGCCAGGATCAGCCCGGCCGCGACGGCGCCCATGCCGCGCAGCACCCCGGCCACCATGGGGTGCTGCGCATAGTGCGCGTAGGCCACGGTCAGCACCAGCACCACCCCCAGCGGCGCCAGCAGCATGCCGCCCAGCGCGGCCAGGCCACCGCGCCAGCCGAACGCGCGATCGCCGAACATCAGCGACAGGTTGACGACGTTGGGCCCGGGCAGCACCTGCGCGACGGCCAGCAGCTCGAGGAACTGCTCGCGCGTCAGCCAGCGTTCGCGCTCCACCAGCTCGTGCTGCACGATCGGCAGCACGCCGCCGAAGCCCTTGAGCGCCAGGCGCGTGAAGACGCGGAAGATCTCGCCGGGCGAGCCCGGTTGCCGCGGCGATCCGTCGTCGAGCAGCGAATGCGGTTCGCGCGCATCGG
>JAEKKH010000336.1 GCA_019510465.1 Burkholderiales bacterium | reverse complement strand
GCGCGCGCAACGCGGGCGTGGCGCACAGCCAGTCGCCCAGCATCAGCGCGCGGAACACGACGATGCTGCGGACGGCGGACAGCGGCGACGCGGTCATGGCGTCAGAAGAACGCGACGCGCCAGCGCCACGCGCCCACGATGCGCCACCACAGCGACACGAACGGGATCGCGAACGAGCTGATCAGCATGTCGGCCACCAGGCGCGGCGACTTCGCCAGCCCCCGCAGGCGCCGCGCCGCGAACAGCAGCACGCCCGCGACCGCCATGGCCAGCGCGCCGAGCGCGACGTCGGCGTCGAACGGCCATGCCCCGGCCGCCACCAGCGTGGCGAGCACGATCAGCCCGTAGAGCAGCGGCGGATGGCGCAGGCCGACGTGGCGGTCGTACAGGCCAGGGTATTTCTTGAACAGCAGCGCGTCGAACGCCATGTTGGCCTGCTGGCCGACGCTGACGAGGAAGCGCGCGTCGCGCACCGGATGCAGCACCAGCGCCGCGGGCGCGGCCACCACGGCCGGGGCGCCGAAGCGCTGCACCAGCGCGAAGTAGAGGTCGGTGTCCTCGCGCCAGGCGCGGCGATAGCGCTCGTCGAAGCCGCCGACGTCGCGCAGCGCGTCGCGCCGCACGAACGCGTTGGCCGTGACGAACACCGCGTTCTCGAGCCCCGCGGTGTTGCGCGCGTTGTCGGTCAGCACCGGCGGCAGCGGCACGTGCACGCGGCCCCACGCCGCCTGGACGCCGGCCACCGCCAGCGCGGTCTCGCCCTGGCGCAGCCAGTCCGGGTCGGGGATGGTCGGGCCCGGCGCGGTCGCAAGAACGACGCGCGACGTCGGCGCAGGCGGCCCGCGTGCCCTCGTCGCTGCCGTCGTCGACCACGATGATCTCGTAGCCATGAGCGGGCAAGGTCTGGGCCAGCAGCGCGTCGAGGCAGCGCGTGAGCAGCTCGGGGCGCTTGTAGGTCGGGATCACGACGCTGATGCGCGGCCTGGGAAAGTCCATGTCCGGATTCCTCGGTTCGGGTTGACGGCGGCCTCGAGGCGATGCGCCCGGCCGACGCGGGGGCGACCGCCCCGGAGCAAGTCGGCCTGAGCCCCTCGGGGGCGGCGAGCGGCAGCGAGCCGGGTCGTCATCACTATTTCTCCAGGAGGAAACGGCCGATCACGAGCGCATCGAGCGGCGTCGAGAAGAAGGCGTCGAGCGCGTCCTTGGGCGTGCACACCACCGGCTCGCCTCGCACGTTGAACGACGTGTTGACGAGGATGGGCACGCCCGTGATCGCCTCGAAGGCCTTGAGCGTGTCGTGGTAGCGCGGGTTGGTCTCGCGCTCCACGGTCTGCACGCGCGCGGTGCGGTCGGCGTGGCAGACCGCGGGGATGCGTGCGACCTGCTCGGGACGCACGTCGTACAGGAACAGCATGAACGGCGCCTCGCCGCCGTTGGCCGCGGCGGGCATGAACCACGCGGCCAGGTCCTCGCGCGGAACGACCGGCGCCACCGGGCGGAAGTCCTCGCGGTCCTTCAGCTCGTTCAGGCGCGCCTGCATCGCGGGGCTGCACGGCGACGCGAGGATCGAGCGGCCGCCGAGCGCGCGCGGGCCGTACTCCATGCGGCCCTGGAACCAGCCGATGATGCGATCCTGCGCCAGCAGCTTCGCCGTCTCGCCGGCCACGTCGTCCAGCCGCCGGTACGTGAGCTTGGCCCAGCGCAGGAGCTGCTCGATCTCGTCGTCGTCGTAGCCCGGTCCCCAGTAGGCATGCCGCATCGACCAGCGGCGCTCGACCGGCGCGCCGGCCAGCGCGCTGCGCTCGCGATGATCCGTCCACAGCGCCGCGCCGAGCGCCGTGCCGGCGTCGCCGGCGGCCGGCTGCACCCACACCGCGTCGAAGAGGCCCGCATCGCGCAGCTTGGCGTTCATCACGCAGTTCAGCGCGACGCCGCCCGCCATCGCGAGACGGCGCTCGCCGCTCGCGTCGCGCAGCCACGCGGCCAGGCGCAGCACCGTGCGCTCCAGCGCCAGCTGCAACGACGCGGTGAGATCGAAGTGGCGTTGCTCGAACGGCGCGCCGCGTTCGCGCGCGGGGCCGAACAGCGCGGCGGGGTCGAAGTCGGCGATCGTGTAGTGGCCGCCGCGGCCGATCTCGATGAGCTCAAGGAAACGTCCGACCATCGTCGGCCGGCCGAGCGCGGCCAGCGCCATCACCTTGTACTCGTCGCTGGAATGCAGGAAGCCCAGGTGAGAGGTGATCTTCTCGTACAGCAGGCCCAGCGAGTGCGGCATCGTCACCTCGCCGAGCGCCTCGTAGCGGCTGCCGCTCCACCGGCCGTAGGCGGTCGTCGCTTCCTCGCCGCGGCCGTCCAGCGTCATCACGGCGCAGTGCTCGAAGGGCGCGGCCAGGAAGGCGCTGGCCTGGTGGCAGAGGTGGTGGTCGAGGTAGTGGAACCTGAACGGGCCGTCGTGGCGGACGCCGCGCAAGCGAGCCTGCAGGTGGTGCGGCGCGCCGTCCGCGAGCTGGCGCGGCGCGTTCGCGAGATGGCAGGCGAACAGCGGATCCCATGGGCTCTCCCAGCGCTCGTTCTGGACGCGGTCGAGATCCAGCGGCAGCAGCGCGAAGCCGTTGGGCAGCCGGTCGCGGATGAAGCGCGCCGGATCGTAGCTGTAGGCCACGTGGTCGACCTCGGCCAGCGTCACGCCGGCCTCGCGCAGGCAGTAGTCGATCGCCGCGAACGGCAGCTCCCAGGCGGAGAACGGCACCGGCCGCTTGGCGTGCTTGATGCGCGAGAAGCGCTCCTCCTCCGCGGCGGCCACGAGTTCGCCGTCGCGCACCAGGGCCGCGGCGCTGTCGTGGAAGGCGGCGTTGATGCCGAGGGTGATCATGCGAGGGTCTCCAGAAAATGGGTTTCGGAAGGCGCGCTGCGTGGCTGGCCGAGCAGCGACAGCGCGGCGTCGACGGCCTCCGCGGGCGCGACATCCGCGATGCAGCGGTGGTGCCCCTGCGGACAGCGGCTCTTGAGGCAGCCGCGGCATTCCACGTCGCGGCTGAGCACGCGCGACGGCACCTGCCATGGCGTGTGCTGCGGGTTCGTCAGCGCGTAGACGTCGACCACGGGCGTGCCCAGCGCCGCGGCCAGGTGGGCCGGGCCGCTGTTGTTGCCCACCAGCAGGTCGGCACGCGCGATGAGCGCGCCGAGCTGGCCCAGCGTGAGCCGGCCCACGAGCGCGTGCGACGACCGCGTCATGGAGGCGCGCGCGGCCGCCACCAGCCCGGCCTCGTCGGCACCGCCGGTGAACACGATGCGCGCGCCCTGCTCGTACGCGAGCACGTCGGCCACCTGCCCGAAGCGCTCGGCGGGCCAGCGCCGCGACGGCGCCGTCGCGCCCACATGCACCACCACCAGCGGCCGCTCCCCCTCCTCCATCCATTCGCCGTCGAGCCAGGCGTCGATGCGCGCGACATCGGGCTGGCGCAGGCCGAAGCGCAGGCGCTCGTCCGTCGTGCGCCAGCCGACGTGGCCCACGAGATCGAGCTGGCGCCGCACTTCGTG
>JAEKKH010000335.1 GCA_019510465.1 Burkholderiales bacterium | reverse complement strand
TCAGCTTCAACGTGTCGGGCGGCCGCTGCGAGAGCTGCCAGGGCGACGGCGTGCTGAAGGTGGAGATGCACTTCCTGCCCGATGTCTACGTGCCCTGCGACATCTGCCACGGCAAGCGCTACAACCGCGAGACGCTGGAGGTGCTCTACAAGGGCAAGCACATCGCGCAGGTGCTCGATCTCACGGTGGAAGACGCGCTCGAGTTCTTCTCCGCCGTGCCCAACATCGCGCGCAAGCTGCAGACGCTGCTGGACGTGGGCCTGGGCTACATCACGCTGGGCCAGAGCGCGACGACGCTGTCCGGCGGCGAGGCGCAGCGCGTCAAGCTGGCCCTCGAGCTGAGCAAGCGCGACACGGGCCGCACGCTCTACATCCTCGACGAGCCCACCACGGGCCTGCACTTCGCCGACATCCAGCTGCTGCTGACCGTCCTGCACCAGCTGCGCGACGCCGGCAACACCATCGTCGTCATCGAGCACAACCTGGACGTCATCAAGACGGCCGACTGGGTGATCGACATGGGCCCCGAAGGCGGTGCCGGGGGCGGCACCGTGGTGGTGGAAGGCACGCCCGAGGACGTCGCCGCCTGCCCGACCAGCCATACCGGGCGCTACCTGGCGCCGTACCTGGCCGGGTTGCGGGCCTGAGCGGCCGCCCGGCGTCGCGCGCTTTCAGCCGGCGCTGACGACGCGGTCGCGGCCGGCGGCCTTGGCCTGGCGCAGCGCGGCGCCGGCACGTTCCAGCAGCCCCTGCGGCGCCTCGCCGTCGCGGGCGCGGGCCAGTCCGACCGACAGCGTCACGCGCTCCGTGTCCTCGCGGCCGGGCCGGTGGATGCGTGCGCTGCCGATGTGGGCCCGCACGCGGTCGGCCAGCAGCAGCGCGGCCGCGGCGTCCAGGCCCGGCGCCAGCAGCCCGAAGGCCTCGCCGTCCACGCGCGCGAGCGTCGCGCCCGCCGGCACGAGCGTGAGCAGCGCTTCGGCCACGGCCTTGATCACCTGGTCGCCGAACTCGCGCCCGTGGGCCTCGTTGACGCGCCCGAAGCGGTCGATGTCGGTCACCAGGAGCCAGGGGCCCCGGCCGTCGCCGGCCGGCAGCGGCGCCGGTCCAACCGCCGGCGGCCGGCTCGCCGCGGGTGTCTTGGCGGCGTCGATGGCGGCGCGGGCGTCGCGCGCGCCGACCGCGGGCGATGGCGACGCCGGCGCCGTCAGCAGGGCGGCGAGTGCCTGGTCGAAGGCGCGCCGGTTCGACAGGCCGGTCAACGAGTCGCGCAGCGCGTCCTCGCGGGCGCGCCGCACCTCGTCGCGCAGGCGCTCGATCTCGCGCCGGCTGTCGGCCAGGCGCTGCTGCAGGCCGCCGATCTGGCTGCGCATGGTGCCGGTGTCGGCGATCACCTCGGCCACGACGTCCGCCAGCTGGCGCGGGGCCGGGACGTTGCGGGCGAGGCCGGCGGGGTCCTGGATACCCCCGGCCGTATCTCCGCGCACCAGCGCGGCCGCCAGCTGGGCCAGCGTGGCCGCGTAGCGGGCGGCGTGGGCGCCGGTGGCGCCGGCGGATTCGCCGATGCCGCCCAGCACGCGCTGCATGTGGTCGACCACCCGCTGGGCGGTGTCCGGGTCGACGTCGGCCACGTGGCGCGTGAACAGCGCCTGGGTGGCGAACTCGTCGAGCGCGCCCTCGCGGGCCAGCTGCTCGTCGATGGCCGCGCGCAGCGGCGGGTTGGTCTGGGCGACGTAGTCGAACCAGACGGCATAGCTGACGGGATGCAGCCCCGCCCGCTGGCGCGACATCCAGGGCAAGGCGAGGCGCAACAGCTCGGTGCTGCGCTCGATGCTCATCTCGTATCTCAATCCCACCTCGGCTGCGGTTTATGAAGGGCGCGGCCTCGATTCGCATCGGAGGACCAATGGACGGGACGCGCTCCTGTCGCGCATTCTGCCCCCGGCTCGCAGGCGCCGTGGCGACTTCTCTCGCCAACCCACGGATTTGGTGAACGAGTGGAGCTGCGCTGCTCCCCGGGCTCGGAGCTGGCGCGCGATGCGCGCACCGCCAACGCCACGTCGTCCTGCGCAAAATCGCAGGATGGCCGGGATTTCCGTTGGAGCAGGCAGGCGTCGCCTCCTTGCCCGCACATCGGCGACGAACCTCTTCATCGGCCGAACGGATCGGCCGTCGCCTCCTCCACATCGGCGGAAACCAATAAAAAACCGGCGCGGCGACTTGCGTCGCGGCGCCGGTTCTTGAGCGTCTCGCTGGCCGCCGAAGCGGCCGAGGCGATCAGCTCAGGTGGCTGTTGATCAGCTTCGTCATCTCGAACATCGAGACTTGCGCCTTCTTGAAGATTTCCTTCAGCTTGGCGTCGGCGTTGATCATCGTGCGCTTGGCCTTGTCCTGCAGGCCGTTCTTCTTGATGTATTCCCACACCTTCTTGGTGACCTCGGTGCGCGGGATCGGCGTGGAGCCGATCACGGCCGCCAGCGTCGGCGAAGGCGTCATCGCCTTCATGAACGCGGCGTTCGGGGTGCGCTTCTTGGCCGGAGCGGCCTTCTTCGCGGGAGCGGCCTTCTTCGCAGGAGCCGCCTTCTTGGCCGGAGCGGCCTTCTTCGCGGGAGCCGCCTTCTTGGCCGGGGCGGCCTTCTTGGCCGGAGCCTTCTTGGCCGGAGCGGCCTTCTTCGTTGCAGTTGCCATGTTGAATCTCTCCATCAAGAGGTTTTGATGTGCCGCGGTCTGGGTGAGCGTCGCATGAACTCTC
>JAEKKH010000293.1 GCA_019510465.1 Burkholderiales bacterium | reverse complement strand
GCCTACGCGGCACGGATCGCCGCGGCAGGGCTGGCGCAGAAGATGGGCGAAGAGGCGGCCGCGTCGCGCTGGCGGGTCCAGGCCGAGGCGCTGCGGGTGCAGTTCCTGCAGCGCTTCTGGAGCGAGGGTCTGGGCATGTACGCGCTGGCGCTCGACGGCGGCAAGCAGCGTTGCGAAGTGGCGTCGTCGAACGCCGGCCACGCGCTGTGGTCCGGCATCGCCGCGCCAGAGCATGCGGCGCGCATCGCGGCGCGGATCCTGGAGCCCGACCTGTTCTCCGGCTGGGGCGTGCGCACGCTCGGTACCGGCGAGGTGCGCTACAACCCCATGTCGTACCACAACGGCTCGATCTGGCCGCACGACAACGCGCTCATCTGCGAGGGCCTCGCGCGCTATGGCCAGGTCGACGCGGCGCTCGCGCTGCTCGGCGCCGCCTTCGATACCAGCCTGCATTTCGACGACGCGCGCCTGCCGGAGCTCTTCTGCGGCTTCCCGCGCCGCGCCGGCGAGGGGCCGACGCGCTATCCGGTGGCCTGCTCACCGCAGGCGTGGGCGGCCGGCGCGGTGTTCGGCATGCTGGGGGGGTGCCTGGGACTCACGATCGATGCGCATGAACGCCGGATCCAACTGCGCTCGCCGCGCCTGCCCGCCTTCGTCGATCGCTTGCGGATCGAGGGCCTGGCCGTCTGCGGGGGCGGGGTCGACCTGCTGCTGCAGCGCTACAAGGACAGCGTCGGCGTCGAGGTCATCCGACGCGAAGGCGAAGTCGAGGTCTCGGTGCTTGTCTGATTCGGCGTGATGCCACATGCCCGGCCCGCGATGCGCCAGCCACGCGAGGCCACGGCAAGGCCCAGCCGCACGCCGTCAGCCCCCCGCCTTCTTGACGTTCCTGAAGCCCAGCCCCGGCAGCAGCGCCAGCACGCGGTCGCGATGGTCGCCCTGCAGCTCGACGACGCCGTCCTTGGCCGTGCCGCCGACGCCGCACGCGGCCTTGAGCTTCTTGGCGATCGCCGTCAACTCGGGGTCGGCCAGGCCCAGGCCACGCACGACCGTCACGCCCTTGCCGCCGCGGCCCTTGGTCTCGAGGAAGACGCGCACCACGCCGTCGGTGGGCGGCGCGACCGGCTGGGCGCAGCGGCACTGCGCGATCGGCTGGCGGCAGCCGGGGCACATGCGGCCCGCCTCGGTCGAGTAGACCAGACCGCCGTTCGGATTCGATTTCATGGCCGTATTGGAACCGATCCGTGCGGCCGCGCTCCCACCGGCCCGGCCGCCGCCTGATGTGAAAATCGCGCCATGACCCTCGCCCGAATCGTCGCCCGCACGCTGCTGCGCCTTGTTCCCGCCGCGTTGGTGCTGGCCGCGGCCACGTCCGCCCATGCCGTGCAGCCGCTGCTGCAGCACGACGTCGTGCTGCTGGAAAAGGGCGACGTCATCGAGCAGCGCGTGGACGGCGGCTCGGACGCGATGGCGGCCTACCTGAAGACGCTCGGACAGTCGCTCACCGACGCGATGCGCACGCGTCCGTCGCAGTTGCCCGCCGCGGGCTTCATCGTCGTGGCGGTGCGGCCCGAAGGGCGGACGCGCACCTGGTTCGATTTCAAGCCCGCGCTGGCCGAGGCGACCACGGCCGCGCTCGCGCAGGCCGTCGAGGCCACGCCGCCGATGAAGGTCAGGAGCGGCGACATCGTGTTCGCCCTGCGCGTCAGCCTGTGGAGCGACAAGCCGCCCAAGGCCTACGCGCCGGCGCCGCAGGAGTGGAAGGACGCCACCCGCGGCATGCACCCGAAGCCGGACGTCGACACGCTGGTGGACATGGTGTGGCCGCGGTGATTCGCTGACCGGCGAAGCATCGCCCGGGCTGGCGCGTTAACCTGCGGCTCCGACATTCGAAAGAGCCGCTCGCATGACGCCACCCTCGCCTTCCGCCATCGCCGCCCGCCGCCGCGCCTTCCGGGACCTGCACGCGGCAGGCTGCTTCGTCATCCCGAACCCGTGGGACGCCGGCAGCGCGCGCTACCTCGCGTCGCTGGGCTTCAAGGCGCTGGCCAGCACCAGCTCCGGCTTCGCGTGGTCGCATGCGCAGGCCGACGGCGCGATGACGCGCGACGCCGTGCTGGCACACCTGCGCGAGATCGTCGCGGCCACCGACCTGCCGGTCAACGCCGACTTCGAAAGCGGCTACGGCGCGACGCCCAAGGAAGTCGCCGACAGCGTGCGGCTGGCGCTGGACACCGGCGTCGCCGGGCTGTCGATCGAGGACTCGACGGGCGACCCCGGCCGCCCGATCCATGACCTGCCCGAGGCCCTCGCGCGCCTGCGCGCCGCACGCGAGGCGATCGACGGCGCCGGCGGCGACACGCTGCTCGTGGGCCGCGCCGAGAACTTCCTGCACGGCCGGCCCGACCTCGCCGACACGGTGGCCCGCCTGCGCGCCTACGCCGAGGCCGGTGCCGACTGCCTGTACGCGCCCGGCATCCGGTCGCCGGAGCACATCGCCGCCGTCGTCGCCGCCGTCGCACCCAGGCCCGTGAACCTGCTGATCGGCGCGACGAGCGCGTTCACCCTGGCCGACGTCGCCGCGCTGGGCGTGCGCCGCGTCAGTGTCGGCGGCGCGCTGGCTCGCAGCGCCTGGGGCGGGTTCATGCGGGCCGCGAAGGCCATCGCCGACCACGGCTCGTTCGACGGCCTGGCCGGCGCGGCGAGCGGGGCCGAGCTCGACGCGCTGATGCGCGACTGACGCCCCATGTCCGACGCCCCGAGGCCATCCGCCGAGCAACCCGTCGTCTTCGTCAAGGGACGCGGGGCCGGCTCGAACCGGCCGTCGCGCTACGTGAAGGACGAGTGGGACGCGGCCGCCGAGGTCGAACCCGCCGCCCGCCGCACCGAGGTCACCGAGCGCGAGGCGAAGTCCATCCTGAACCGCAACCAGTCGCCCGACCTCGACTTCGATCTCACGCTCAACCCCTACCAGGGATGCGAGCACGGCTGCGTCTACTGCTTCGCGCGGCCGACGCACGCGTACCTGAACCTGTCGCCGGGACTGGACTTCGAGACCAAGCTGTTCGCGAAGGTGAATGCGGCGGCGGTCCTGCGCAGGGAGCTGAGCCGCAAGGATTTCAACCCGGGCATCGTGGCGCTCGGCGCGGCCACGGACGCCTACCAGCCGATCGACCGCAAGTACGCGCTCGCGCGGCAGGTCCTCGAGGTGCTGGCGGAGTTCGATGTCGCGGTCGGCATCACGACCAAGTCGGCGCTCGTGACGCGCGACATCGACATCCTCGCGCCGATGGCCCGCAAGGGCCTCGTGCGCGTCCACATGTCGATTCCGACGCTGGACCACGAGCTGTCGCGCCGGCTCGACCCGCGCGCCAATTCGCCGACGCGCCGGCTCGAGGCGATCGAGGAACTCACCCGCGCCGGCATTCCCGTGGCGGTCTATGTCGCGCCCGTCATCCCGGGCCTGAACGAGCACGAGATCGAGGCCATCCTGGAAGCGTGCGTCGAACGCGGCGCCACGATGGGCCTGTACACGCTGCTGAGGCTGCCGCGCGAGGTGCGCGACCTGTTCGACGAGTGGTTGCGGCGCTGGTATCCCGAGCGCGCCGCGGAGGTCTGGCGGCTGATCCATCGCATGCACGAAGGCAAGGACTACGACTCGCGCTTCGGCAATCGGATGGTGGGCACCGGCAGCGTGGCCGAGGCGCTGGCCAGGCGCTACGACGCCGCCGCCGCGCGCCTGGGCGTGACGTTTCCAGGACGGACGTTGAACACGTCGCTGTTCAATCAGCGCGGGGCGGCGTCGTCGGCGCAGGGGAACCTGTTCTAGGGACGCGGCGCCCCACCCTGCCAGGCCGTCAGCCTGCGCGAAGCGAGGCGGAGTCCGCAGGATCCACCCCCGGGCAAACGCATCGGCACGCCTGGATCCTGCGGCTGCGCGCAGGATGACGGGCTCAGGGGCCGCCCGGGGGCGGCGACGCTCGCATCTCGCGCCCGTCCTAGGCGGCGTCGGTCGCGGCGGCCAGACGTCGGATCGCCTCGGCCGGCACCTTCGCCAGCAGCAGCGTGCCGGCGCCGGGCGCGGCGTGGACCTCGAAGCTGCCGCCGATCGAGGCCAGGCGTTCGCGCATGTTGCGCAGGCCGATGCCGCGATCGGGGTCGAGCTGGATGCGGTCGACCTCGAAGCCGCGGCCGTCGTCGGCGATGCGCAGCGCGACGCCCTGACCGCCGAAGTCCAGCGTCATCTCCACGCGATGCGCCCGCGCGTGCTTGGCCACGTTGGCGAGCGCCTCCTGGCTGACGCGGAACAGGGCCGTCTTGACCTCCTCGGGAAGCGGCGCCGCGTCGCCGAGGACACTGAGGTGCACGGGCGTCGCGCCGGCGTCCTCGGCCTCGCGCGTGAGCAGCTCGAGCGCGGCCGGCAGGCCTAGCTCGTCGAGCATCGCCGGACGCAGCCGGTGGGAGATGCGGCGCACCTCGTTGAGCGACTGCTTCAGGCCGGCAAGCGCCGTCTCCAGCACGCGCGGCGCGGGACGGGCCTCGCGCTCCAGCTGGTCGATGGCCGATTCGACGAGCAGCTTGGCCGACACCATCGTCTGCGTGGCGCCGTCGTGCAGCTCGCGCGCCAGGTGGGCGCGCTCGTCTTCCTGGAAGCGCACCACCTGGCGCGCGAGCGTCTGCAGCTTCGCGTCGGCGACGCGCAGCTCGCTCAGGTTCAGCCAGATGCCGCTGAAGCTGATCAGCGCCACGCCGCCGAATGCGATGGCCGCGATCCACAGCAGCGTCTCGCCGATGTTGGACGAGGCCTGGGCGTCGAGCTGCGCGGTCGCGGCGTCGATGTCGTCGCGGTACAGGCCGGTGCCGATCATCCAGTCCCATTGCGGGATCTCGGTGACGTAGCCGAGCTTGGGCGCGATCCTGCCGGTGGACGGCCGCCGCCACATGTACTCGACGAAGCCGCCGCCCGCGCGCGCCTGCGCGAGCAGGTTCTGGATGGTGGCATGGCCCTGCGGGTCGTGGAGGTCCGACAGGTCCCTGCCGACCAGGTCGCGCTGGCGCGGGTGCATCAGCACGGTGCCGTGCATGTCGTAGACGAAGAAGTAGCCGTCGTCGCCGTACTGCATGGATTCGAGCAGCCGCATCGCGCGCGCCTGCGAGGCGGCGACGTCGTCGCGCGACTCGGCCATCGGCGCGATGGCGCTCATGGCGAGCTGCACGTAGTTCTTGAGTTCCGCGCGCCGCGCGCTGAGGTAGCCGCCCTCGACCAGGGCATGCTCGCGCTGCGCCAGCTCGCGCTGCTGGAGCAGCACCGCCGCGGCGATCAGCGCGAGCGACAGCAGCAGCGGTACCGCCGCGAGGACGAGCAGCTTGGCCTTCAGACGCATGGCGCGATTGTGACAAGGCCGCGCGGACGTCGGCGACGTCCGCGCGGCCCGTGGCCGGGCGACCTCAGGCCTTGCCGGTCGCGGCCGACGGAGCCGGCGAGCGCAGCAGCGCCTGCACGACGATGGCCACGACCACGTTGAGCACCAGCGCCAGCAAGCCGGTGTAGACGCTGAACTTGTCGCCGCCCACGAGGATCGAGTGCACCGGCTTGACGCCGTCGGCGAACGCCGTCCACGTGCCGAACACGATGCCCACCAGCCAGCCGGCCAGCAGCGCCGGGGCCTGCAGGCGCTTCGACCACAGGCCGAACACCAGCGACGGGAAGGTCTGCAGGATCCAGACGCCGCCCAGCAGCTGCAGGTCGAGCGCGAACTTGGTGGGCATCAGCAGGATGCACAGCAGCGCGCCGACCTTGACCACCAGCGACGCCACCTTGGCGACCTTCTCCTCCTGCGCCGGCGTGACGCGCGCGTTCACGTAGGGCTTCCAGAAGTTGCGCGTGAACAGGTTGGCCGCGCCGATGGACATCACGGCCGCGGGCACCAGCGCGCCGATCGCCACCGCAGAGAACGCGAAGCCGGAGAACCACGACGGGAACAGCGCGTTGAACAGCGCGGGCACGACGTCGTTGTTGCTCTTGACCGCGAGGTGCGCGGCGTAGGCCATGTAGCCCAGCAGCGCGATCAGGCCCAGCAGCACCGTGTAGGCCGGCAGGAAGATCGCGTTCTTGCGGATCGTGCCGGCGTCCTTGGCCGCGAAGATGCCCGTCAGTGTGTGCGGGTACATGAACGCCGCCATCGCCGAGCCGAGCGCCAGCGTCGCGAACGGCAGGAACTGTCCGGGATGCAGCGTCAGGCCGGTGGCGCCGCCCTTGGCCGCGAAGGCGTCGCGCGCCGAGGCGAACACATTGCCGTAGCCGCCCACCTTCATCGGGACGATGACCACCGCGACCAGCACGACGATGTAGATCATCACGTCCTTGACGAAGGCGATCAGCGCCGGCGCGCGCAGGCCCGCGGCGTAGGTGTACAGCGCGAGGATGACGAACGCGGCGGCCAGCGGCAGCTCGCCGGTCAGGCCGAGCGCCTTGATCACCACCTCCATGCCCACCAGCTGCAGCGCGATGTAGGGCATCGTGGCGACGATGCCCGTCAGCGCGATGGCCGTCTCCAGCGGACGCGAGCCGTAGCGGCCGTACACGACGTCGGCCGCCGTCACGTGCCCCTGGCGCTTGGCCTCGCCCCACAGCTTGGGCATGATGGTGAAGACGATCGGGTAGACCAGGATCGTGTACGGCAGCGCGAAGAAGCCGTAGGCGCCGACCGCGTAGACGAGCGCCGGCACGGCGATCACCGTGTAGGCGGTGTAGAAGTCGCCGCCCACCAGGAACCAGGTGATCCACGCGCCGAAGTTGCGTCCGCCCAGGCCCCACTCGTCCAGGTGGGCGCCCTTGTGCGCACCGCCGCGCTGCCAGCGCGAGGCCACGAAGCCGATGACGGTCACCAGCGCGAAGAAGAAGATGAAGACCGACAGCGCGGTCCAGTTGATGTTGTCGCCCATGGCCTCACTCCTCCGGCTGCTCGTTGCGGTTGACCAGCCAGATCAGCAGCGAGGTGAGCGGCACCCACGCGAACATGTACCAGTAGAAGAACGGGAATCCGGCGAACTCCGGCGTCTCGGTGTTGAACATCGGGACGGCCAGCAGGCCGATGAACGGCAGCAGCAATAGCAGGCGCATGTCTTGTCTCCAGGGTTTGGCGGGAACACTGCCCGCTCTGCCTCCAGTGTCGAAATCCGGGGTGCATCCTGCATCCGTCATGTCGCGTTGCGCCACGAGCGGCACCACGTACGGGACAACCCCTAATCCGGACCGCGGCCGCCCGGCTCCTGCTTGTGGCGCACCGCGCCCGACAGGCCCGCATCCGCGGCATGGAAGTAGTGGATCTCGCCGCCGCGCCACACGCCCAGCCAGATCATGTTGACACTGAAGGCGTCATGGTCACGCCTGCTGAACGGGTGGTCGTAGGTGGTGACGACGCCGCGATGCGGTTCGCGCGGCTGCTCCAGCGACTGGCGGACGGCCGCGGGCGAGGTGTCGCCGTGCGTCGCGAACAGCGCGCGCACCAGCAGGTTCACGCTGTCGTAGGTCTGCGCCGCGGCCATCAGCGAGCCCGGCGGCCGGTGCGCATATCGTCGCGCGAAGGCGGCGATGAACGCGGTGCGCGCCTCGTTCGCCGAGTCCTGGATGATGCTCTGCGTCATCATCGTGCCCTCCAGCGGCCCGGCGCCTGCGGCGTCCAGCACGCTGCGGAACGACAGCGTCCACGGCCCGAAGTACGGCACGTCCCAATGCATCGCCGCCCGGCCCTTGACGGCCACCGCCTCGCCCGGCCCCACGGTGTAGACGACCAGCGCCTGCGCGCCGGCCGAGCGCGCGGCCTGCAGCTGCTCGGCGAGCGACGGCGCGTCCGCGGCGAAGCGGCCGACGTAGGCCGGCTGCAGTCCGCGCCGGGCCAGTTGCGCGCCGACGTCGGCGACCCCGCCATCGCCGTAGCCCGTGGTGTCGGCCAGGATCGCCACGCGCGACAGCCGCCGCCGGTCGACGATCTCGCCGGCGAGGAACGCCGCGTTCAGCGCGTCCACCGGTGCCACGCGAAACACCATGCTGTCCTCGCTGCGCGCCCGCCGCGTGATCGCCGTGCCCTGCGCGCACGGCACGATGAGCAGCTGGTGATGCGACTCGAACAGATCGAGCGCCTTCATCGCGACGCCGGTGTTGCAGAAGCCGATGGTGGCGACGACGCGGTCGTCCGTGACCAGCGCGGCGGCGGCGGCCAGGCCGCTGGCCGGGTCGCCGCGATCGTCCTTGACCACGAGCGCCAGCGGGCGCCCGAGCACGCCGCCGGCGGCATTGATCTCGTCCACGGCGAGCTCGGCACCCTGGCGCACGCTGGTACCGAAGTCGGCGGAGGCGCCGGTCAGCGGCGCGATCAGGCCGATGCGGATCGGGACGACGCCGGCCCGCGCGATCGGCGAAGCCACCAGCGCGGCCAGCAGCGTGGCCTCGGCCAGGCGGCGCCAGCGGCCGCGGGATGGGAACATGCGAACGGCGCCGCGCGCGGCGGCGCGGTGCAGCGGACAGGTCATGGCTTGTCTCCAACGAGGCGAAGATCGATGCGCCTTCGCTCAGGATCCAGTCTGTCGCGCCGGACGCCGCCGCGCAGCCGTTGCAGCACGGTCGGCGGCGCGCGGCATCACCTAAGGGTCAACACCAGCCGCCGGCGCCGGCGACGCGCTCCTTCACTCAAGGGGGGACACCCCGGTCGAACGTCGTTTTCGATCGCCAACGGGCCCCCGGGTCGCTAGGCTGGGACACGCCGGGACACGCGGGCCGCCGGGCGGCGAGCGCGTCCGCCGGCCCGCGACGACAGGGAGGCCCCATGCAGATCGACTTTCACTTCGGCGCCACGTACGCGATCGCGCGGCTGGCGGGCTTCGGCGACGGCGACGCCCAGGTCGTCGCCTATGCGGCCCAGTACGTCGACGACTCGACCACGACGGGGTTCATCCGCTTCGACAACGGCATGCGCTTCTATCGCCAGGCGACCGCGCACCCGCCGCTCGACCTGATGAACGCCAACAACGACGTCGGCGCCCAGAGCTGGCTGCCGTTCCACTTCCTGCCAGGCAACGACGGTCTCGATTCACCGGCGCCCACCGGCGAGCAGTACCGCCATCGGCTGGTCTGCCGGCCCGACAGCTTCGTGGCCCGGGCGATGATGCGTGACGTCATCGAGGCGAAGACGAGCGCGCCCGACCACAGCCTGCATCGGCTGGGCATCGCGGCGCACGTCTTCGTCGACACCTTCGCCCACCGCGGCTTCATCGGCGAGCGGACGCGATTCAATGGCGTCGGACGCATCGAGACCGCCGCCGGCCAGGGCCTTCAGCGGATGCCGGTGCCGCCGATCGGCCACGGCCAGGTCAGCACGTATCCGGATCGCCCGTTCCTGCATTGGCGCTACGAGGACAGCGCCGGCCAGATGGTCGAGCGCGACAACCCGAGCGATTTCATGGCCGCCGCCCATCGTCTCTGCGAGGAATTCCAGCGTTACCGGCTGGGCGACCCGGACGCACCCGTGACGGGCCTGGACGCCGTGGCGCGCGACCGGCTGTCGACGCTCATCACCGGCGCCACCGACGACGATGGCGACGCGCGCCTGCGCCCCTGGCTCGCCGCGCTGGCGGCCGACCACTTCGGCTTCGGGCCGTCGCAGCCGACCTACGTGGGCAAGGGCGAAGGCTCGTGGAAGCACGTCGCGCTCGGCGAGTTCTATCTCGGCTGGCTGCAGGCCGCGCAACGGGACATGGAGGCGATCCCGCTCGAGAAGCGCTCGCTGCTGCAGCGCGTCGGCGCCAAGCTGCTTCGAGTCGGTCACCTACCCGTTCGATCCGGCGTTCCTCTCGAGCCACTACAAGCGCTTCCACGACGCGGCCGAGGAACAGCGCTTCGCCGTGTTCAAGAAGATCCTGCCGCGGTTCGGGATCTACGAGGCTTGAGCTGCGGCGCGGCGGCGCCCGCGTCAGTGCACGCTCGCGCCCGGGTCTTGCGTGCTTGCGCGCCGGGGGTCAGGTCTTGAATCCTGCACGCTCGAACCGTATGCATTCGGCCAGAGCCTTGCCGTGCAGGATTCAAGACCTGACCCCTCCTGCAAAGTGCGGCAGGACGGGTCAGCGGCGGGCGCGATCCTGCGTTCGCGGGCGTCACGTCACACCGACGGCGCGAAGCACGACCAAGCGGTCATCCTGCGCGAAGGCTGAAGCGCTTCTCGACGCGTGGGTCCTGCGCGCCGGGGCCGCTCCCGGGGTCAGCTCTTGAATC
>JAEKKH010000292.1 GCA_019510465.1 Burkholderiales bacterium | reverse complement strand
AGCAGGCTGATCACGCCGGACAGCACGGGCCGGCGGATGAAGAGGTCGGTGAACTTCATGGCATGCGCCTTCGGTGTTCAGTGTTCCTGCGGGGTGGGATTCGGCGAGTTCGCCGGCACGACCGTGTTGTCGATCACGATCGGGCTGCCGTTCTTCAACTTGACCTGGCCGCTGGTGACCACCTGCTGGCCTTCCTTCAGGCCCTTGAGGATCGCCACCTGGTCGCCCCGCGTCTCGCCGGTGGTCACGAAGGCCTGCTGCACGACGAGGCCCGAACCCGAGGCCGGCGCGGCGGGCGCCGAAGCCGCGCCGCCGTTGCTGGCCGCGTTCGCGCGCGCCGCGGCGGCGGCCTCGTCGGCCGTCATCACGACGAACACGGTCGAGCCGTACGGGTTGTAGGTGATCGCGGTCTGCGGCAGCGTCAGGTAGTGCTTCTTGTCGCCCACCTCGACCGCCGCGTTGGCGAACATGCCGGGCAGCAGCTGGCGCTTCGGGTTGGGCAGCGTCGCCTCGACCACCACGTTGCGCGTCGCCGTGTCCACCTTGGGGCTGATCGCGCTGATCTTGCCGGGGAAGGTGACGCCCGGAAAGCCGTCGGTGGTCACGTTGACCACCTGGCCCACCTGCAGCGAGCCGACCGACTTCTGCGGCAGGTTGAAGTCGACGTAGACCGGGTCGATCGTCTGCAGCGTCACGATCCGGTCGCCCGGGTTGACGTACTGGCCCGGGTTGACGGTGGTGATGCCCAGGCGGCCGGCGAACGGCGCGCGGATCGTCTTCTTGTCGATGTTGGCGCGCTGCTGGTCGGCCAGCGCGCGCTTGCTCTTGAGGTCGGCCGCGTCGGCGTCGACCTGCGCCTGCGCGATCGCCTGCGCCTCGAACTGCGCCTTGTCGCGCTTGAGGACGGTGGCCGAGAGTTCGGCGGCGGCCTCGAGCGAGGCGAGCTGCGCCTTGTCGGCGTCGGCGTTGAGCTCGACGAGCACCTCGCCCTTCTTCACGTCCTGGCCGGACTTGAAGTGGATCTCGCGCACCAGGCCCGAGATCTCGGTGGTGACGTCGACGCCGCGCACGGGCACGATGCTGCCGACGGCGGCCAGCGAGGGCTGCCAGTCCTGCGAACCGACCTTGGTGGCCGTGACCGTCGCCGGGGTCGGCTTCGGCGAGCTGGCGATCAGCTTCTTGATGTGCAGGAAAAAGCCGAACGCCAGGAGCGCCACCAGCACCAGCACCCCGCCAAGCATGATGAACATCCGCTTCGTCATGTTCTCACTCCAGTTTCGTATTCGATGTTCTTCGCGGCCGCCGGCGTCCAGGGTTGTCGGCGGGTCGCGCAATGGGTTGTGGGTGTCAGCGCGAGGCTGACGAGGCGCCTGCGGCGGAGGCCACGGCATCGGGTGCGTTCCACCAGCCGCCGCCAAGCGCCCGGAACAGCGCGGCAGTGTCGGTGAAGCGGGCCGCGCGCGCCTGCACGAGCGCGACGCGCGTGGACAGCGCCGTGCGCTGCGCGTCGAGCGAGGACAGGTAGCTGACGGCGCCGAGCTGGTACTGGCGCTGGACCAGGGCCAGCGACTCGTTGGACAGGCGCTCGGCGTCGGCGTCGGCCTGCACGGCCTGGGCGTCGGTGTCGATCGCGCGCAGCGCGTTGGCCACGTCGAGGAAGGCGTTGAGGACGGTGGACTGGTACTGCGCCTGCGCGGCGTCGTACGCGGCCACCGCGGCCCGCTTCTTCGCCTGCAGCGCGCCGCCGTTGAAGATCGGCTGCACCAGGCCCGCGGCCAGCGACCAGCCGGTGGTGCCCGTGTTGAACAGCTTGTCGATCTTCAGGCTTTCGCGATTGACGCCGGCGCTCAGGGTGATCTGCGGATACAGGGCCGCGGTGGCCACGCCGATCTGCGCGCTCGCCTCGTGCAGCTGCGCCTCGGCGGCGCGCACGTCGGGGCGCTGGCGCACGAGCGCGGACGGCACGCTCAAGGGCAGTTCGCGCGGCAGCGCCAGGGTGTCGATGTCGAACGCCGGCAGGCCCGCATCGCCGGGCAGGCGGCCGGCCAGCACGGCCAGCTGGTGGCGCGTCTGCGCCAGTGCCTTCTCCAGAGCCGGCAACTGCGCCTGCGATTGCGCGATCAGCGTCTGCTGCTGCAGCGCCGCCGAACGGCCGACGGCGCCGAGCTCGACCTGCCGCGAGATGACCTTGTAGGAGGCCGTCTCGTTGTCGATCACTTCCTGCGTGGCCTTGAGCTGGGCCCGCAGCGAGGCCTCCTCGATGGCGGTGGCCACGACGCTGGAGGTCAGGCTCAGCCAGGTGGTCTCGACCTGGTAGCGCTGCACGTCGATCGCCGCTCGCACGCCTTCGAGCTCGCGCCGGTTGCCGCCGGCGATGTCCAGCGTGTACGACAGGTCGAGCCCGGCCTGGAACAGGTTGGACGTCGAGCCCGCCGGCACTTGCGGCGACTGCGCGAGCGCCTGGCGCTGGCGCGCCGCGCTCAGCTGGCCGGTGACCGACGGGAACACCCTGGAGCCGTAGTCCGCGCGGTAGTTTTCCTCGGCCTGGCGCAGCGTGGCCTGGGCCGCCGCGACGGTGGGACTGTGCTGCAGCGCCGACTGCACCAGCGCGTTGAGGGATGGCGACTGGAACGCCTCCCACCAGCTGGCCGAGATGTCCTGACCGTCGACGAAGCGCTGCGGCACGTAGGCCGGGCTGGCATCGCTGGCGGCCATCGCCGGCAGCGGTGCCGGCGTGTACGGGTGGCTCGCGTCGGCGACCTGCGGCGCCTCGGGCGCGTGGAAGTCGGGGCCGACGGCGCATGCCGACAGGGCCAGGCCGACGGCGACGCTCATGGCGGTGGTGCGCCAGGGCGGACGTCGGAGGATGTTGTTGATCATTCCTGCTCCTCGGTATTCAGGCGCGTCGCTGCCCGTGGGTGCGACGATCAGCGGGGCATGGTAGTCGGGTTTTCCCGCTCATGAGCTATTCCCCTACGCAACTACTGCCTAAGCAAATAATGCCGGCGCGTCTTTCGAATCTGTGAACAAAACGGGTCGAACGTTCGATCGGGCGGTCGCCGCCGACGTTAACACCGGCTTACAGCGCCCGTGGCGAACCGGGCGACGAACGACCGGATCGAAGGCTCGAACTCCTGCTTCGACGAACATGCAGGGCCGGATTCGACAAGGCCGCGCAAAAAAATCCCGAGGGACGCGGGCCCGCAGCGAAGCGCCGCCAGCCAGCCGGGCAGCATGCGCCGGCCCGGCTTACTGGCCTCTTTCGGGAGACCTGCTTGTCAGGCGATGTTCAGCTCGAGGGGCGCCAAGGCGAGGCGAGGCGCCCGGCTGCCCGGTCAGTGGACCTGGCGGCCGCGCCGCGCTCGACGCAGACGGCCTTCGGCCCGCCGGTCCCTCGGTGGCGCCGCACGCAGTCGAGGTACTGGTGGCCGTCCGGCGGCAGGCCGCTGCGCTGCGACTGCCAGATCATCTGGCCCAGGCAATCCATCGCCTCGTGGTGCGCGTCATGCAGCGACTGCCGCCGCGCGGCGAGCAGCTCGACGGCCTGCCGGATGCCGCTGGGCTGGTCGATGCTGCACTGCTCGCTGATGGTCAGGTGCATCGCCAGGTGCAGGAACGGGTTGGTGCGGCCGTCGTCCACCTCGAACACCGCTGCGAGCGCGGCGTCCACGTCGGCCAGGTCGGCGTGGTACTCGGGGTGCTCGGCGATCCATTGCGAGGCGAGGATCTGGATCGGCGACATCGGCGCGCCGCTCTTGGCGAGGGCATGGGTCTCGCAGAAGAAGCGGCGGACGTCGTGCTGGGACGGCTGGAACATGAGGCCGATTGTCGCGCGGATGCAGCGCCGCCGCCGCCGCAGGGCCTCCTGCGGTGCGCCAGGTGCGGCATCCAAGTGCGGCGCCCAAGTGCGGGGTCAGGTCTTGAGTTTTCTGGTGGGGGTCAGGTCTTGAATCTTGATGCCCGCGTCGGTCGCAATACTGCAGACCTGGCCCTGCAAGATTCAAGACCTGACCCTGCAACGTTCAAGACCTGACCCCGGTTTGCGAGCGGACGGGGGGTCAGGTCCTGAGTCTTGATACCCGCGTCGGTCGCAATTCTGCAGACCTGACCCTGCAACGTTCAAGACCTGACCCCGCAATATTCATGACCTGACCCCGGGTTTGCGAGGGGCGGGGTCGAGCGGGGCGAACGTGACGCGCACGCGCAGGCCGATGCCGCCTTCGCCGTCCAGCAGTTCCGCGCGTGCCCCGTGGTGGCGTGCGATGTCGCGCACGATGGACAGGCCCAGGCCGCTGCCGGGGCCGCCGGCGTTGCCGCGCTGGAAGCGCTCGAACGCGCGCTCGCGTTCGGCCGGCGGGATGCCCGGGCCGTTGTCCTCCACCTCGAGCTGGGCGCACCCCGGGGCGTCGGGCGACGGGCCGGTGCGGATCGTGATGCGCGCGCCGGCGCCGGCGTAGTTGATGGCGTTGTCCAGCAGGTTGGCGAGCATCTCGCGCAGCAGGAAGCCGTGGCCGTCGACGCGCGCGCTCTCCAGCTCGAAGCCAAGGTCGACGCCGACGTCCACCGAGCGGCCGACCCACTCCTCGGCCGCCTCGGTGGCGATCTGCTTGAGGTCGAAGCGCTCGCGCGCGGAGTTGTGGCGCACGTGCTCCGCACGCGCCTGCGACAGCAGCTGGTTGGCCAGGCGCGCCGATCGCGTGGTGGCCAGGTGAAGCCGGCGCAGCAGTGCCTCGGTCTGCGGCGGGTGCGATTCCAGCAGCGCCAGCTCGGTCTCCGTGCGCAGCGCGGTCAGCGGCGTGCGCAGCTGGTGGGCGGCGTCGGCGATGAAGGCCTTTTCAGCGGCCGACGCGGCGACCACGCGCGCGAACAGGCCGTTGAGCGCCGTCACCAGCGGAGCGACCTCGCGCGGGATGTCGGGCTGGTCGACCGCGCCGAGGTGCTCGGGCGAGCGCTGCTCGATGTCCGTGCTGAGCCGCACCATCGGGCGCAGGCTGCGCGCAATCGCGAGCCAGCCCATCATCGCAAGCACCAGCGCCTCGACGAGCATGGCCGAGGCCGCCGCGGCCGACACGTGCTTGGCCACGCTGCGCCGCTTGTTGAGCGTCTCCGACACGCGCGCCTCGCAGCGAGCGGCGGCGCGGCCTGGCGCCGCAGGCACGCAGATCCAGCTGTGCATCGCCACGCGGACGGGGTCGTCTTCCCAGGTGGCGTCGGTGAAGCGCCAGTCCACCGGTGCCGGCGGGCCGCCGAGCCTGGCGAGCTCCGCGTCGCCGGCGACGACGCGGCCGTCCGGCGCCTGCAGCACCCAGTGCACGACGTCGAAGCGGTCGGCGCGCAGCGCGTAATCGAGCTCGCGCGACACGCTCATCTGGACGCTGCCGTCCGGCCCCGACTTGACGAGGCGCTCGATGGCCAGGGCGGTCCCGTCGAGCGAATGATCGAGAGAGTCGAGGGCCGGCGCCAGCGCCAGCTGGTAGAACAGGATGGCCGTGGCCGGCACCAGCAGCGCGAGCGGCAGCACGAGCCACAGCACCAGCGATCGCCGGATGCTGGGACGGGCGTCGATCCGGAACAGGGCGCGCAGGCCGCGGGCGGGGTGGGCGGAAGCGGTCACGGACATGGCGCGTTCAGCACGCGGGGTCATGCGCCAGTATCGCCCAGCCGGACAGGGACGCGGGATCGGGCACGCCGCGCGGCGCTCAGGCCTCTTCGAGCAGGTAGCCGAAGCCGCGGATGGTGCGGATCTTCAGGCCGGCCGGTTCCAGCTTCGAGCGCAGGCGCGAGACGTGCACCTCGATCGCGTTGTCGGACGTGGTGCCGTCCCAGTTGGAGATGGCGGCGATGATCTGTTCCTTGGCCACGATCTTGCCGGTGCGGCTGAGCATGAACTGCAGGATCGACCATTCGCGGCCGGCGAGCGCCAGCTCCGTCTCGCCGATGTAGGCGCGCCGCGCCTCGAGGTCCATGCGCAGGTTGCCCAGGCTCAGCACGCTGCCGCCGCGCGCCTGGTTGCGGCGCACCAGCGCACGTGAACGCGCGACGAGCTCGCTGAGGGCGAAGGGCTTGACGAGGTAGTCGTCGGCGCCGCTTTCCAGGCCGCGCACGCGGTCCTCGATGGCGTCGCGCGCGGTGAGCATCAGCACCGGCAGGTCGGAGCCCTGGGCGCGCACGCGGCGCAGCGTCTCGAAGCCGTCGATGCCGACGAGGCCGACGTCGAGGATGAGCAGGTCGTAGGGATCCTGGCGGACGGAGACGGCGACGGGCTCGCCGCGTTCGGTGCAGTCCACGACCCAACCCTGGGAACGCAGGGCGCGTGCGGTGGAATCGGACAGGAGGGGATCGTCTTCGACGAGAAGGATGCGCAAGGGCGGCACTCCGATGGGAGCGATGGGAGGGGGGGATCGGCGCATCATCGAAGGGCAGGCTCAGGGGTCGCTGAACGATACCTGAAATGAACCTGAGCCCCTCCGTCCGCGAGCTTTCGGGGCGGCGGCCCTGCGCCGGAGCGTTCGAGCCTGCACGCCGGAACCTGCGTGCCTCAGGTTTCCGGCGGGCCCTCGCGCACGGGTGCCACGCGCTCGCCTTCGATCTCGTCGAAGCCCTCGTCGCCGGGTTGCGTGGCGCCGTCCCACGTCTTGGCCACGGGCGGATGCTCGAGCCGTTCCTGCGCGAACAGCTGCTCGAGCTGCTGGCGGCCGGCGCGCGCGAGCGAGACCAGCTTGGACTCGTCGCGGAAGTGCGGCGCCATGTCGCGCAGCTGCTGCACGGAGTGGCGGCGGAAGCGCATCGCCAGCGTGCGCGCGCGATGCGGCTCCCAGCCCATCAGCTCGAGCACGCTGCGGGCGCTGGTCAGCGCGGCGTCCAGCGTCTCGCGCTCGATGTAGCGCACGCCGCGTTCGTTGAGCTGGTACCAGTGCTGCACGTTGCGGGCGCGCGCCACGATGGCCAGGTTGGGGAAGTTCTCGCGCGCGATGTCCACCAGCTCGAGGCTGGGCTCGATGCCGTCGACGGCCACCACCAGCACGCGCGCCTTGGCCGCGCCGGCGATGCGCAGCAGGTCGAGCCGGGTGGCGTCGCCATAGTGCACGCCGAAGCCGAACTTGCGCAGCGCCTCGATCGCCTCGGCGTCGTGGTCCAGCACCGTCGCCTGGATGCCGTTGGCGTGCAGCAGGCGGCCGATGATCTGGCCGTAGCGGCCGAAGCCCGCGATGATCACCGGTGCGTCCTGCGGCTCGGCCAGCTCCGACACCTTCGCGCGCGGGCTGAACTTCGCCAGCAGCGGCATCCACCAGCGATCGGCCGCCAGGATCAGCAGCGGCGTCAGCAGCATCGACAGCGTGATGGCCGCGGTCAGCACGCCGGCCTGCGCGCCGTCGATCACCTGCTGGCCCTGCGCCGCCTGCAGCACGACGAAGCCGAACTCGCCGCCCTGCGCCAGCAGCAGCGTGAAGACGGGGCGCTCCAGGCGCGGGATCGGGATGCCGATCTCCATGCCCCACAGCACCAGCGTCTTCACGGCGAGGAAGCCGGCGACGATGGCGGCCACCTGCCACGGGTTGTGCAGCACCACGCCGAGGTCGATGCCCATGCCCACGGCGATGAAGAACAGGCCCAGCAGCAGGCCCTTGAACGGCTCGATGTCGGTCTCGAGCTCGCGCCGGTATTCGCTCTCGGCCAGCAGCACGCCGGCCAGGAAGGCGCCGAGCGCCATCGACAGTCCCACCGCCTGCATCAGCGCCGCGGTGCCGACCACCAGGCCGAGGGCCGCGGCGGTGAAGATCTCGGGCGTCTGGCTGCGCGCGATGAAGCGCAGCGCGGGCCGCAGCACCAGCCTGCCGCCGAGCACGATGAGCGCGATCATGCCGAACGCCTTGGCGCCGGCCAGCAGCGGATGGCCCGCGTCCGCGCCGCCCACGCGCTCGGGCGCCATCAGCGGGATCAGCGCGAGCAGCGGGATGGCGGCGATGTCCTGGAACAGCGACACGCTCAGGATGTTCTGGCCCCCGGTCGTCGGCAGGATGTTGCGTTCGTTGAGCGTGGCCAGGCCGATGGCCGTCGACGACATCGCCAGCGCCGCGCCGGCCACCAGCGCCAGGCGCCAGCCGTCCGGCCAGAAACCCATGCAGGCCCACCCGATGCCGGCGATCAGTGCGAGGCTGCCGAGCAGTTGCACGCTGCCCCAGCCGAAGATCGGCCGGCGCATGGACCACAGCCGCCTGGGCTCCAGCTCGAGGCCGATCAGGAACAGCATCAGCACGACGCCGAACTCCGCCAGGTCGACGATCTGCGACGGGTCCGTCACCAGCCGCAGGCCCCAGGGGCCGATGGCGAAGCCGGCGCCGAGGTAGCCGATGATCGCGCCCACGCCCAGGCGGCGGGCGAGCGGCACGGCGATGACGGCGGCCGCGAGGTAGGTGAGGGCGAGGGTGAGCCAGTGGGTGTGGGACATCGGTCTTCAGGCGTCAGTCGCTGGTGATGCGTCGTTCGTCGGCGGCGACCTCCGGGGGCGGCGCGATGGCGCCGGCGCGCGTCTCGCCCGCGAGCGCGAGCAGGCGTTGCGCGAAGGCGTGCGCGTGGGCGTGCACCGCGTGCGCGTCGGCACGGTGGGCGCCGTGCAGGACCAGCGGGTCGAGGAAGCGCATGCCCACCATCTCGGCCGTCTGGCGGTAGGGCGCCAGGAAGCGCTCGAACGCAGGGCCGGCGTCCCCCAGCTTCTGGTACGAGGTCTCGACGCCGCCGGTGGACAGGGCCAGCCACAGGCACTTGCCCACCAGCGCCCGACCGTCCGGCCCGTACGCCCAGCGGAAGGCCAGCACCTCGTCGACCCACAGCTTCATCAGCGCGGGCATCGAGTACCACTGGATCGGATGCACCCACACCACGGTGCGCGCGGCGGCGAGCGCGGCCTGCTCGGCCTCGACGTCGATGACGTAGTCCGGGTAGAGCGCGTAGATGTCGCGCACTTCCACCATGTCGGACGGCAGCAGCCGGGCCTGGGCGGCGAGCGCGCGGTTGACGCGCGAACGCGCGAGGTCGGGGTGGGCCAACAGCACCAGAACATCTGCCATGGCCCCATTGTGGCGGGGTTCGGTAACATCGCCATTCCCGTCGAGCTGGAACGACACACCGGAGAGCACGCGCATGTCGGTCATCGTGGTTGCAAATCCCAAGGGCGGCGTCGGCAAGAGCACGCTCGCGACGCAGATCTCGGGATTCCTCGTCTCGCAGGGCAGGCGGGTCACCCTCGGGGACCTCGACCGCCAGCAGTCGTCGCGCCAGTGGCTGGACATCCGCCCGCCCCACCTGCGGCGCATCGAGCCCTGGGAGATCTCGCGCGACGCCATCGCGCGGCCTGCCAAGGGCGCCACCGACGCGGTCGTCGACACTCCCGCTGGCCTGCACGGCAACCGCCTCGACATCGCCCTGAAGGTGGCCGACATCGTCGTCGTGCCGCTGCAGGCCAGCCTGTTCGATATGCAGGCCACGCACGCGTTCCTGCACGAGCTGCGGGCCCACAAGCGCGCCGGCCGCCTGCGCATGGGCCTGGTGGGCATGCGCGTCAAGGAGCACACGATCGCGCTGGAGCGCTTCCAGGAATTCGTCGGCACGCTGGGCATCCCGCTGATCACGACGCTGCGCGACACCCAGAACTACGTGCACCTGGCCGCGCACGGCCTGACGCTGTTCGACGTCGCGCCCGGCAAGGTCGAACGCGACCTGGCGCAGTTCGAGCCGCTGGCGCGCTGGCTGCTGCAGCCGGCCAAGGCCGTCGCGCTCGAATGACCGTCTACGAGCACCTGGCCGACCTGGCCGCGCTGCAGGGCCAGGTGATCGGCACCAGCGGCTGGGTCGAGGTCGACCAGGCGCGCATCGACCAGTTCGCGCAGGCCACCGGCGACCACCAGTGGATCCACGTCGACCGGGCACGTGCCGCGGCGGGGCCGTTCGGCACGACGGTGGCGCATGGATTCCTGACGCTGTCCCTGCTGTCCGACCTGGCGACCGACGCCTTTCGCATCGCCGACACCCGCATGGGCCTGAACTACGGCCTCGACCGCGTGCGCTTCCCGTCGCCGGTGCCCGTGGGCAGCCGCCTGCGCGCGGTGTGCGTGCTCGATCGCCATGAACCGATCGAGGGCGGCGCGCAATTGACGCTCACGGTCACCATCGAGCGCCAGGGCGGCGCCAAGCCGGCCTGCGTGGCCGTCTGGGTCACGCGCCACGTGGTCTGAGCGCCCGCGAACGCCCGCGGCGTTTCATCTGCTCGACAGTCGTTTTCCCTGCCCCCCCCATCGGGGGGGCGGCAAAGCACGGGGCAGCCGGTACGATTCCGGCGAGGGAAATGTCGTCCTCGGCCGATGCGGCGGACGACCCATAACGAGAGTCCGAGCGGAGTTTCCATGAAGGTGTTGCTGGTCGATGACCACCCGTTGATCCTGTCGGCGCTGCAGGCCATGATCCAGGAGCTGGATCCGGACGTGAAGGTCACGGCCGTCGGCAGCGCGGGCGCGGCGCGCTCCGCGCTCGCGGCGGACGCCGACTTCGACCTCGTGCTGCTCGACCTGCAACTGGGCGACGCCAGCGGCTTCGACGTGCTGGTCGAGATGCGCAAGGCGCACCCGGCGCTGCCGGTGGTGGTGATCTCGGCGTCCGATCGCGCCAGCGACGTCATCCAGGCCATCGACCTCGGCGCGATGGGCTTCGTGCCCAAGCGCGCCACCAACGACACGCTGGTCGACGCGCTGCGCCTGGTGATGGCCGGCGGCATCTACGTGCCGGCGATGCACCTGGGCGCCAGCCAGGGTCCGGCCAGCCGGTCGGCCTCGCCGGCCCCGGCCATTCCGGCCGCCGAGATGGCCACCTACCAGGTCACGCCGTCGTTCGAGGAACTCGGCCTCACGCCGCGCCAGGCCGACGTGCTGACCCAGCTCCTGCAAGGCAAGCCGAACAAGGAGATCGCGCGCCGGCTGGGCCTGTCGGTCGAGACGGTGAAGGATCACGTGCAGGCTGTGCTGCGCGCCCTCGGCGTGAGCTCGCGCACCCAGGCCGTGCTGGCCGTCAGCCAGATGACGCAGCAGCGCCTCGAGCGGCGCGCCGTACCCCGGTGATGCCGGCCCCCTCGCTCCTCCCGTCGCTGCCCCCCGAGGGGGAGCCCGGTTCGGCTCGGATGTGATCCTCGCCTCCCGAACTGTCGACCCCCTCGCTCCTCCCGTCGCTGCCCCCCGAGGGGGAGCCCGGTTCGGCTCGGATGTGATCCTCGCCTCCCGAGCAGTCCTTCCGACGCGACGCGTTCACTGACCGGATCGCCTCGCATGCGCGTCGCGATCATCTCGGTCTTCGTCGACTACCACCGCCGCGGCGCCCATCACCGGGGCGTGCTGCAGCCGCAGATCGGCCCGCTGATCGCCGCGCTGCTGCCAGACTCGGCGGACATCGACATCGTCAACGACACGTGGGTCGACCCCGACTGGTCCAAGTCGTACGACCTGGTGTTCCTCTCCTGCATGCACGCGGACTTCGATCGCGCGCGGCAGATCTCGCACTACTTTCGCCGGCGCGGCGCCCAGGTGGTGCTGGGCGGCTCGCTGGCGTCGATGCTGCCGCAGCTGTGCGCGCCCTGGTTCGACGCCGTGGTGGTGGGCGACCCCGAGGACACGGTGCCGCACGTCTACGCCGACGCGTCGCGCCGCCAGCTGCAGCGCCTGTACCGCTCCGGCGGCGACGCCTCGGCGCGCGCGCCCACGCCGCTGGCGCAGCGCGTGGCGCACCAGCAGATCTTCCCGCTCGCGCTCGAGGCCACGCGCGGCTGCCCCTTCACCTGCGACTTCTGCGTGCTCACCGGCATGGGCACGCGCTTCGACGCGCGCCCGGCCGCGCGGGTCGAGCACGACCTCGTCACGCTGCGCGAGGCGCTGCGGGGCCGCGTCACCGGCCCGTTGAAGGACAAGCGCCGGCGCATGGCGATGTTCTACGACAACAACATCGCCGGCAACCTCGGCTGGCTGCGCCAGCTGTGCGACATCACCGAGCGCCTGGGCCTCGAGTGGGCCAGCTCGGTCACGTTCAACGTGCTCACCAACAAGGCGCTGCTGCAACGCATGTTCGACAGCGGCTGCCGCGCGCTGTACGTGGGGCTGGAGACGTTCAACCCCGCGGCGCTCGACGACTTCAACAAGCCGCAGAACCGGCTGCCGCTCATCAGCCGGGCGCTCGACGACGCGCGCGCCGTCGGCATCCTCGTGACGGCGGGCATGATCCTGAGCCCGGAGCACGACGACGTCGCCTACATCCGCTCGCTGCCGCGGCGCCTGCGCGAGAGCGGCCTGCACGTGCCCACCTTCCTCGCGTTCGAGACGCCGTTCCCGGGTACGCCGTACTTCAACCGGCTCGCGGCGCGCAACGCGCAGCGCGTGGCCGCCAACGAGCGCGCGCTGTTCCTGCCGCGCGCGCTGCTGCGCGACTTCACGTCGTACACGCTGGTCGTCGAGCCCACGCATGCCAGCGCCGAGGACTACGTCGATGCCTACAAGGCCGCGGTCGACGAGATCTACGCGCCGCGCCGCCGCCTGGCCAAGCTGGCGCACGACCTGCCGTCGTTCGTCCGCCGCGGCGCGTGGACGAGCGTCGCGCTGGACGTCGGCGACATGCTCACCGGCGGCCTGCCGCGCGCCCCGGGCCGCACCTACCTCGCCGGCACCGACCTCGAGCCGCCCGAGCGCGTGCCGTTGACAGAGGCCGACTTCGTCGACGAGGCCGAGGCGGCCCGCCTGATGCGGCCCACCGCCGTCACGGACGAGGCCGGCCGCCTGTTGCCACAATGGGCGCCTCCGGACGAGCCGCTGCGGCCCGTCCTTCCTCCCCGCAAGAAGAATCCGGCCGTCGTCCCATGAAGCGCGAAGATGCTCCTCCGTCGTCCATCCTGACACTGTCGCCCGAGGGCCGGCCTTCCCAGTTCGGCAGCGTCGAGCCGCTGCCCCGGCCGGACGACGGCGAAGCCGACCTGGTGGTCGGCCAGGTCGATCCGCTGATCGACCAGGTCGACAACCTGCATGCGTTCGCGCGCACCGGGCTGGTGGGCAACACCGTCGGCGCCTGCGTGGTCGTCGCGCTGTATGCGCACGTCGTGCCGACCCTGACCATGGCCGTCTGGGCGGTGCTGTTCGGCGCGGCGCTGCTGCTGCGCGCGGTGCTCACCGTCACCTACCTGCGGCGCTGGCGCGGCTCGTCGGCACTGCTGCGCAGCTGGCGCAACCGCTACCTGACGGGCGTGCTGACCACCGGTGCGATGTGGGGCATCTCGGTGTGGCTGTTCTATCCGTACGGCGGCAACCTGGAGCGCATCGCGCTGCTGCTGACGGTCTACAGCTTCTGCATCTCCGCGGTGCCGGCGCTGGCCACGCAGTTCGGCGCGTTCGTCGCCTTCGTCGCGCTCACCTTCGTGCCGATGATCCTGCGCATCGCGCTGCTGCCCGGGCACGACGGCTGGACGCTGGCGG
>JAEKKH010000291.1 GCA_019510465.1 Burkholderiales bacterium | reverse complement strand
CGTAGCCGAAGTAGGGGATCACGGCGGTGATGCGGCGCGCGCTGGCGCGCTTCAACGCATCGACCATGATCAGCAGCTCCATCACGTTCTCGTTCGTCGGCGCCCCGGTGGACTGGACGACGAAGACGTCGCGCGCGCGGACGTTCTGCTGGATCTCGACGTCGCACTCGCCGTCGGAGAAGCGGCCGACCTTCGCCTTGCCGAGCTCGGAACCGAGTTGGGTGGCGATTTCCTGGGCCAGGACAGGATTCGCGTTGCCGGTGAACAGGACCGTGTTGAACAGCACAGCGAAGACTCCGTGATGGCAGGTGCGGCTAGAACGAAAACCGGCCTTGCGGCCGGTTTCTGGGCCGCGACGCTATCCGGTAGCGCCGGGCGGGAACATTTGGCAGGGGAGGAAGGATTCGAACCTTCGCATGTCGGAATCAAAATCCGATGCCTTAACCAACTTGGCGACTCCCCTACACAGGATCCGGCCGCGAAGCCGAACCCTCGAACCTGTCAGTCCGCCCAACCCTTCAACGGGTGCTGGGCCAGACTTCGGCACATCCGCGCGCTCCAGCCGTCGGGTACGTCACCCTCCAGCCACGAACCAGCGTCCGCGCCGACCGTTGCGAACACCGCGCTGCCCGAACCGGTCAT
This sequence comes from Burkholderiales bacterium, assembly GCA_019510465.1. GTDB lineage: Bacteria > Pseudomonadota > Gammaproteobacteria > Burkholderiales > Burkholderiaceae_C > Scleromatobacter. The sequence continues at coordinate 9,534 of JAEKKH010000291.1, read as the reverse complement.
CCGGCTGTTGCCGAACCGCGCTTGCAGCCAGTTTGCCACCTGCTCGATGGGCGGGCACAAGGCCTGGGCCACCGGCTGGAGGTCGTTCCGACCGAACGCCTTACCGTTTTCGTGCTGCGCATTCAACTGTGCAACAGAGCCCGCTAGTGTAGCAGGCTCGGTGTCGCGTGCCAAGTCCGGATGAGAAAAGATGCCGGCCGTTCCCAGGCCTTCTTCCGGCTTCACGACGGCGTAGCGGCGCGGCGCCCAGGCGATCGGGGTCAGTTTCTCGCCGATGCCCTCGACGAACGCGTTGTCGCCGCCCACGAAGAACGGGACGTCCGCCCCCAGCGGCGTGGCCAGCTCGAGCAGGCGGCGGCGCGGCCAGCCGAGGTTCCAGAGCCGGTTCAGCGCCAGCAGGACGGTGGCCGCGTCGGAGCTGCCGCCGCCCATCCCGGCCCCCCACGGCACGGACTTCAGCACGGAGATGTCCGCGCCGTACCTGCAGCCGCTGGCCTGCTGCAACGCGCGGGCGGCGCGCAGCCCGAGGTCGTCGGCGGGCAGGGCGGGGCCGAGGTCGTGCCGGCGCAACAGGCCGTCGTCGCGCCGCTCGACGTGCAGCGTGTCGGCCCAGTCGATCAGGATGAAGACGGACTGCAGCAGGTGGTAGCCGTCCGCCCGCCGCCCCGTGACGTGCAGGAACAGGTTCAGCTTGGCCGGCGCGGGCAGGTCGTAGAGGGCTTTGACGGCCATGGAACGGAATGCGGGATCAGGAGGCGGAGGCGGCCGACGCCGCCGGTTCGGCCGCGTCGAGCTTGACGCGCACGTGCAGCACCGGCCGTGGCTGCGGGCGCTGCGCGTCGATCAGGCGGTTGCCGGCGAGCTGCGCGAGGTCCACATGCCAGCCGAGCTGCTCGAAGGACGTGCCGTCGGCGCTGCGCTGCGCGGGCGCCGCGGGCCAGGGGCGGCCGTCGAGCCAGTCGAACATCGCGGCCAGCGGCAGCTGATCGCCGATCGCGCGCTGCATCATGTCCTCGAGCGTCGCGTAGTGCGTGGTGCCGCCGTCCGCCTCGAGCTCGATCCTCGACGGCCTGCCCTGCGTGCCGACCGGGTCGGACCAGCGCGCCCGGGCGATCGTCGTGCCGATCGGGCTCGTGAGCACCAGCTGGCCGCTGGACGCATTGCCGCTCAGCTCGAACTCGCCGCTCATCGAGCGCGCAGGCAGGTCGGGCGCGGCGTCGGTGCGCACGGCGAGCCGGCCCGACCAGACATGGCCCGGCAGCGGCGGCGGATGGGTGGCGCAGGCCTGCAGCAGCAGCGCGAGCGCGGCGACGCTCGCGCCGCGGGACATCAGCGTCACGGCGCGACCTTCAGCCGGGCCATCGTCTTCTTGAGGACCTCGTTGCCGGCGTCCAGCCGGTGCGCATCGCGCAGCACGCGCGCGGCCTCGTCGCGCTTGCCGTCGGCCCACAGCGCCTCGGCCAGGTGGGCCGCGATCTCGGTGTCCTTGCGCGACGAGTAGGCCTGCGCCAGCAGCGAGGCCGCGGCGTCGAAGTGGCCCATGCGGTACTCGACCCAGCCGAGGCTGTCGACGATGAACGGGTCGGCCGGCGACAGCTCGTGCGCCTGGCGCACCATCGTCAGCGCCTCGTCGAGCCGCAGGTTGCGATCGGCCAGCGAGTAGCCGAGCGCGTTGAGCGCCTGCGAGTTGTCGGGCTGCAGCACGAGGATGCGGCGCAGCAGCTTCTCCATCTCGTCGAGGCGGTTCAGGCGCTCGTCGACCATGGCCTCCTGGTACACCAGCTCGACGTCGTCCGGGTTCTCGGCGTTGGCCTTGCCGAGGATCTCGCGCGCCTCGCCGAGCCGCTTCTCGTCGATCAGCAACTGCACCTCGGTGAGCAGCTTGTAGCGCTGCTCGGCCGGCGTGCCGGCATCGGCCGCGCGGATCATCCTGAGCGCCTCGCCCAGCTTGCCCTGGCGCGCGAGCAGCGTCGCGCGCATCGAGATCACCTGCAGGTCGACGTCCTTCGCGTCGACCTGCGCGAGCCACTTCGCGGCGGCCGCGTCGTCGTGGCGCTGTTCGGCGGCGCGTGCCAGCAGCACCTGGATATGCGACAGGCGGACCGGGTTGGGGCCGGCCTCGGCGGCGTCGGCGGACGGGGCCGGCGCCGGGGCGTCGTCGTCATCGTCCGTGGCGTTGGCATTGGCGGCCGCGGCCGACTTGCGCGCGGCGGCCTCCTCGGCGGCTTCCGCGGAGACGAGCGCCAGCGCCTTCTGCAGGTCGGCGTCCGCCGCGACCGGATCGTGCAGCTCGAGGTCGATCTCGCCGAGGGCCAGCCACAGCGGCGCCTGCGTGGCGTTGTCCCTGACGGCCAGTCGCAGCTGCTCGGCGGCATCGGTCAGGCGCTGCTGCGTGGCCAGCACGCTCGCGTAGGCCTGGTGCACGACCGGCTCGGCGCCGGGCTGCGCGAGGTAGCGGCGCACGATGACCTCGGCCCGGGCGATCAGCGCGGTCGACGGCGCCGTGCCCTTGTCGGTCGTGGCGGGGGCGCTGGCCGCGCTCGCGGCCGCGGCCGCACGGGCGCCCGCACGCGCCGGCGCGCCGTCGGTCGCCGAGTTCATCACATCGAGCGCCAGCAGGACCGGGGGCAATGCCTTGGGATCGCTGGCGAGCGCCTGGTCGGCCAGGTCGAGTGCGAACATCGGCTGGCCCTGGTTCAGGCGGATGCGGCCGAGCGCGACGTGCGCGGCGACGCGCGTGTCGGGGGCATCGATCCAGGGCTGCAGCAGCTGGCGGAACATCTCCGCGGCGGCGCCCTTGTCCTTGGCCCGCTGCTGGGCGCGCGGCAGGCTCGAGATCAGCGCCACGCGTTCGGGCGGCGTGCTGATCTGCAGCAGCTGCCGGAGCGGCTCGGCGGTGTCGGCGATGCGGTCGAAGCGGATCAGCAGCTGGATCTCGGTGAGCAGCGCCTCGGTCGAACGCGGCATCGCCGCGTGCCAGCTGCGCGTGATCGCCAGCGCCTTGTCGCCGGCGCCGGCTTCCGCGGCCATCTGCAGCGCGCGGCGGTACAGTGCATCATCCTTGTTCTCGCGCGCGGCCTGGAGCATCAGCTCGATGGCGTTGGCCGACTGGCCTTCGCGCATCGTCAGTTCGGCCTCGAGCAACTGCCGCAGCAGCGGACCGGAGAGGTAGGAGTTCTCGACCTTCGGAACCGGCACCGGCACGGTGGGCACCGAGGCCGGAGCCGCGGGCGCGGCCGCCGTCTTCTGCGCCCAGGCGCCGGCAGGCAGCAGCAAGGCGAGTCCGAGGCCTGCCAGCAGGCTCGTTCTGCGCGCACGCGTCGCGCGGGAAATGTGCTTCAAGCCTTGTGTTCGACGCATTGCCGCTCCATATCAGTCCATTCTAGGCTCCGAAGAAACACCATGCCCGAGTTGCCGGAGGTCGAAGTCACGCGCCGCAGCGTCGCCGGCGGGCTGCTGGGCGCGCGCGTGCGCGACGTGCAGATGGGCCTGCCGTTGCGCTGGCCGCTCGGGCACGACCCGCGGGCGCTGGTGGGCACGGCGTGCGGCGAGATGTCGCGCCGCGGCAAGTACCTCTGGCTGCCTCTGTCGCGCGGCAGCAGTGGCGATGGCGGGGACAGGCATCTCCCGGGCCTGCCGCGCGCGGCAGGGGCGCCGGCCGTGCCGGAGTCGGCGGGCGGGCTGCTGATCCACCTGGGCATGTCGGGGGCGCTGGCGTTCGGCGAGGCGCCGGCCGAGCGCGGGCCCTACGACCACTTCCGGCTCGTCACCGACCGCGGCTGCCTGTGGCTGACCGACCCGCGCCGCTTCGGCGCGGTCGTCTGGTCGCCGGCGCTGGACGCCGAGCCGGCGCGCAAGCTGCTGGCGTCGCTCGGCCCCGAGCCGTTCGATCCGGCGCTCGACGAGGCCGGTTTCCATGCCGGGCTGAAGTCGCGCCGCACGCCGGTGAAGGCGGCACTGCTGTCGGGGGAGCTGGTGGTGGGGGCCGGCAACATCTACGCGTGCGAGGCGCTGCACCTGGCACGCATCGACCCGCGCACGCCGTCCAACCGCATCAGCCGCCCGCGCGCCGCGCGCCTGCTGGCGGCCGTGCGGCTGGTGCTGCGCCATGCGATCGAGGCCGGAGGCTCCACGCTGCGCGACTTCAGCGCCAACGGCGCGGCCGGCCACTACCAGGACAGCGCGCAGGTGTACGGCCGCGAGGGCCGGCCCTGCAATACCTGCGGCACGGCGGTGCGCCGTATCGTCCAGGGTCAACGCTCGACATTCTTCTGCGCGGTTTGCCAGAAGCGCTAGCCATATTCCGCCAAAGCCCTCCAGATATTGCTCATCGGTGAGTATTTGCCGAGAATGTATCCGTAGGTTTCCCGCCGGGCAGGAAGCGCGGCGCCGAGCTGCCGGCCGATGCTTCACGTTGCGACATACTTGGCATTCCGGCACGTGATCGGGCGATCGGCTCCAGGGCAATCGCGCTACGATCTGCTGTCAACTGGTCCCTATTGCGAACCAGAGCCACCGCCATTGGCGCCGACCATCTAGCGACGACAAAGAGCTTGGGAATGACGAAAGATCACTCGCTGGTACCCGCCCTCGACGCCCTGGCGAGCTGGCGCCAATCGCTCGCCCGCGAGCTGGCCGCGCTCACCAAGTTCTTCACCTCGAACGACCTGCTGTCGGTGCCGTCGGCCGACATCGCCGAATCGCTGCGCCAGCGCCTGCTGGCCGACAAGCTGGTCGTCGCCTTCGTGGCCGAGTTCTCGCGCGGCAAGTCGGAGCTGATCAACGCCATCTTCTTCGCCGATACCGGCCGCCGCATCCTGCCCGCCTCGCCCGGCCGCACCACCATGTGCCCGGTGGAACTGGCGTGGGACGACAAGGATGCGCCGATGCTCGATCTCCTGCCGATCGACACGCGCCGGGAAGGCCAGTCGCTGACCGAGCTGCGCGCCTCGCGCGAGGGCTGGAAGCGCGTGCCGCTGGACCCGTCGAACCCGGACGCGCTGGCCGCGGCGCTGTCCGAGGTCACGCACACGCACCGCGTCACGCCCGACGCCGCGCGCGAGCTGGGCCTGTGGTCGGACACCGATCCCGAGGACAATCCGCCGCTGGACGAGGAGGGCCTGCTCGAGGTGCCGGCCTGGCGCCACGCGATGATCAACTACCCGCACCCGTTGCTGGCGCGCGGCCTGGTCGTCCTCGACACCCCGGGCCTGAACGCGATCGGCACGGAGCCCGAGCTGACGCTGGGCCTGCTGCCCGGCGCGCACGCCGCCCTGTTCCTGCTGGGCGCCGACGCGGGCGTCACCAAGTCCGACCTGTCGGTCTGGAACGAGCACCTGGGCGGCCAGTCGATGGCCTGCTTCGTCGTGCTGAACAAGGTCGACATGCTGGCCGACCCGCTGCTCACGCCCGAGCAGAACGAGGCGCTGGTGCAGAAGCAGTGCGAGGTCACGGCGCAGACGCTGCAGATGCCGCGTGATCGCGTCTTCCCGGTGTCGGCGCGCGTCGCGCTGCACGCGCGCCTGAACCGCAACGAGGCCGAACTCGCCAAGAGCCGCCTGCCCGAGCTGGAAGAGGCGCTCACCAATGAGCTGCTGCCGGCGCGCCAGACGGTGCTCACGCATGCGCTGGTGCAGGGCGTCGAGGCGCTGCGCGCGCAGGTCAACGCGCGGCTGCGCGACCAGCGGCGCCAGAATTCCGAACAGCTGCTCGAACTGCGCGGCCTGCGCGGCAAGAGCGGCGCGCGCGTGCGCCACCTGCTCGATCGCGTGCAGGAGGACGCCGCCGAATTCGAACGCTGCGTCGCGCGCCTGACCGCGCTGCGCGCCGTGCAGTCGCGCCTGCTGCGCGACACGCAGAACCAGCTCTCCAGCGAGCGCATCCGCGCCGAGGTCAAGGAACTGCAGTCCGCGCTGAACTCCGGCTGGCTGCACCTCGGGGCGCGCCAGGCCTTCCTGGGCATGTGCGACAAGCTGCGCCACGCGCTGTCCGATTCCGAGGTCACCACCGCCGAAGCGCGCGAGATGCTGCAGGGCACGTTCCGCCAGCTCAACGCGGAGTTCGGCTTCTCGCTGGCGATCGCGCTGCCGCCGGAGCTCTCGCAGCACCGCGAGGACCTCGCGGCCATCGAGCGCGGCTACAACCGCTATTTCGGCCTGAGCGAGACGCTGCGCATGGCGTCGTCGGCGTTCAAGGAGCGTTTCGTGCGCATGCTCGTGTCCAAGCTGCGCGTCGTCTTCGAGACGGCCGCACGCGACATCGAGCTGTGGAACCAGTCGGCCAGCTCGCAGATGGAGGCCCAGCTGCGCGACCGCCGCCGCAGCTTCCGAAAGCGCCGCGAATCCCTGGAGCGCATCCAGCAGGCCGCGGGCGACCTGGAAGAACGCGTGACCGACGTCGAGGCGCAATCCGCGCGCATCGAGGCGCTGATCACCGACGTCGGCCTGCGCTGCGAGACGCTGTGCGTCATCGCCCGCCGCGGCCCCGTCGGCATCGAGTCCGAGCACATCGAGATCCCGTTCGACGCGTCGGCGACGGCCACGGTCTGAGCGACCGTTCCGGGCGGCCTTGCGGCGGCAAGGCATGATTCGGCATGGATCTGCTTTCCGCCGTCACCGACCGGCCCCCGTTCATCGCCCGCGAGGCGACCCCCGAGTGGAACGCGCTGCCGTTCGCCGAGCGCGTGATCGCCTGGCAGCTTTCGCATGGCCGCGCCGGCCTGCCGTGGCAGCAGACGCGCGATCCGTACCGGGTGTGGCTGTCGGAGATCATGCTGCAGCAGACGCAGGTGACGACCGTGCTGGGCTACTACGCGCGCTTCCTGCAGCGCTTTCCCACCGTCGCCGATCTCGCCGCGGCGCCGAGCGAAGAGGTGCTCGCGCTGTGGAGCGGCCTCGGCTACTACGCCCGCGCCCGCAACCTGCATCGCTGCGCGCAGGCGGTGGTGCGCGAGCATGACGGCGCCTTTCCGCGCGGCGCCGCGCCATTGGCGGAGCTGCCCGGCATCGGCCGGTCGACCGCCGCCGCGATCGCCGCGTTCTGCTTCGGCGAGCGCGTGGCCATCCTCGACGGCAACGTCAAGCGCGTGCTGACGCGCGTGCTCGCCTATGACCGCGACATCGCCCGGTCGGCCTCCGAGAAGGCGCTGTGGACGATCGCCACCGATCTGCTGCCCGACGCTCCGGTCGGCGAACCGCTGCACGCCGCGATGGCCGCCTACACGCAGGGCCTGATGGATCTCGGCGCCACGGTCTGCACCATTCGCAAGCCGGCGTGCGATGCGTGTCCCGCTCATGCGATGTGCCAGGGCCGTGCGTCCGGCGCGCCCGGGAGGTTTCCCGTCAAGACGCGCAAGCTCAAGCGCGGCAAGCGTGCCGGCGTGCTGCTGTGGTTGCAGTCGCGCGATCGCGTGTGGCTGGTGCAGCGCGCCGATTCGGGCGTGTGGGCGCAGCTGTGGTCGCTGCCTGAATTCGACACCGCGGTGACACTGGAGCGCGCCGTCGAGGCATGGCCCGGCACCCTCGAATGGATGGCACCTTTCAAGCATGTGCTGACGCACTTCGACTGGATGCTCCAGCCGCTGCGCCTGACATGGCATGGCGCGGTGTCGCCGGCGCAGCAGCGCGAGATCGAGCGGCTGGGAGCGGTCAACGGCGCCGGCGCGATGGCCGCCTCCGAGCCGGGCGAGGCCGACGCGCACGGCGATGTCGAGGACACCGACGACGCGGAGCGCAGCGTCGCCACGAATGCGACCGAAGGCCGCTGGTTCACGCGCGCCGAGCTCGCGGGCGTCGGCATCCCGTCGCCGATTCGAAAGCTGCTGGAGGCAGCGTTGCCGGACTGAGGCGCGCGCAGGCGGACGCGGCGGCGCTACTGAAAGTCGACGACGTCCGCATCCACCAGCGGGACGAAATCGCCGCGGGGGAACACGTGGCCGCGCTTGATCGTCATCACGAGGCTCTCGAGGTGATCGACGGACGCCAGCGGATCCTTCTCGAGCACCACCATGTCGGCCAGCTTGCCCGGCTCGATGCTGCCGATGTCGCGCTCCTGGCCCGTGGCCCGCGCACCCACCAGCGTCGCTGCGCGGATCGCCTCGAGGGGCGACATGCCTGCGCGTTCGACCAGCTGATGCAACTCGTGGAACAGCTCGGGCCAGCGCTCGCTGGCCGGCTCGACGAAGTCGGTGCCCGCGGCGATGGCCACGCCGGCGCGGCGCGCCTGGCGCGTGATGGCGCCGCCCACGGCGTCGTCGCATGCGCCGGACTGCGGCGGGGCATCTGGCGGCGGCGCGTAGGCCGAGATGGTCGCGTCGAGAATGACGCCGCGCGCCACCATGGTCTCGAACAGGCGTGCGAGCTCCGGCGCGTCGCCGAGCGTGAAGCGGTCGAGGGCGACCGCGGGCCGGGGTTCGTTCACACGCGGGACATGCGCGAGGACTTCGCGGATCAGCAAGCACGCATGCGAGATCGTGTCGACGCCCGCGGCCACGACTTCCGAAGGCCGGGCCGGATACAGCGTCGCATGCGCCCACACGCGCAGGTGCTGCCGATGCGCTTCTGCAGTGAGCCGCGCGGCGAGCTCGCCCGTCATGTCCGCGTACAGCTTGATGGCGCTCGGCGCCGTGCCGCTCGCGCGCGCCACGGCCAGTTGCAGGTCGGTGCGGTCGTCGACGGCCTGCATCCACGGCATGCTGCCCGGCGTGCCGCCGGCCGATGTCTGAGCGGTGCGTGGATCGGTGAAGAAGTCCGGGCCGGCCATCAGCGCAGCATAGAAGATGTCGGGCGCCGCGATCTCGCCGACGAGGCTGGCGCGTGCGAGGTCGCTGACGGGGCGCAGGTCGTCGGCCATGTCTCGCACAGCAGTCACCCCGCCGTACAGGTTGCGCCGCAGCTCGGCTTCCGCCTGGCGCCGGTTCGGTGGCGTGGCCAGGTGCACGTGCGAATCGACGAGGCCCGGCATCAGGTAGCGTCCATGCAGGTCGACCGCGCGTGCATCGGCGGCGTTGTGCGGCAGCGGCGTCGTGTCCCGGAACACCGCCACGATGCGCGCGCCCGCGACGAGCACGTCCATGTCGGCGCGTGTGGGCGTGTCCGTGCCGTCGATGAGCGTGGCGTGCCGGAAGAGCACCCGCTCGCCGTCCGACGGCGGCGCGAATGGAGTCGGCGCAGCGGCGCGCGCGAGCGTCGATGCGGCGATGGCGATCGCCGCGGCCACCATTCGCCGGGCGCCGGCCTGCGGTCCCGCGGGCCGGATCCTCCGTCGGGCCTGAAGGTCGTCGTGCACGTCTCGCCCCCTGGATGATCGCTCGTGAAGTATGCCGTCATCGAGGTTGCGTGGTCGCCAGCGGTGTGGCGCGGCACCGATCGGTGCTGTCGTCCGCGCGCTCGATGGCCTCGCCTTCGGCGGACGCGAGCGCGCCTGGGTGCGCGAGCTCGACCCGCATCGTCTCCATCGGCGGACGGGCTCTCCTCACTCGGCCGCGTCGAGCTCCCGATGCCGCAGGAGCGTGGTGACACTGTCCGAGAAGCGCTG
>JAEKKH010000364.1 GCA_019510465.1 Burkholderiales bacterium | reverse complement strand
GGCTCCGGCGCCCCGCCTCGTCAACGACACCACGCGGCCCGCGCTGCGTCCGGCCTGAAAGCCCTGCCGATGAAGACGATCCGACTCACCCTCGCGCAGGCCATCGTGCGCCATCTCGCCGCGCTGCGCGTCGAGCTCGACGACGGCAGCGTCGTGCCCTATTGCGGCGGCGTGTTCGCGATCTTCGGCCATGGCAACGTCGCCGGACTGGGCGAGGCGCTGCATGCGTCGCGCGCGAGCCTGCCCACCTGGCGGGCACACAACGAGCAGGCGATGGCGCATGCGGCGATCGCGTACGCGAAGGCGAACATGCGCCGGCGCATGCTGGCGGTGACGACCAGCATCGGCCCCGGCGCCACCAACCTGGTGACCGCCGCCGCGCTGGCGCACGTCAACCGGCTGCCGGTGCTGCTGCTGCCCGGCGACGTCTTCGCCTCGCGCGCCCCGGACCCGGTGCTGCAGCAGCTCGAGGACTTCCACCATGGCGACCTCAGCGTCAACGACAGCCTGCGCCCGGTCACCCGCTTCTTCGATCGCATCGTGCGCCCCGAGCAGATCCTCACCGCGCTGCCGAACGCGATCCGCGTGATGACCGACCCCGCGCTGTGCGGCCCCGTGTGCCTGGCCCTGCCGCAAGACGTGCAGGCCGAGGCCTTCGACTGTCCCGAGAGCTTTCTCGCTCCGCGGACGCTGCACCTGCGTCGCCCGGCGCCGGACGCCGGCGAACTCCGGCGCGCGGCCGCGCTGCTGCGCACCGCCCGCCGGCCGCTGATCGTCGCCGGCGGCGGCGTCCTGTTCAGCGAGGCCGGCGGCGCGCTGGCCGCGTTCGCGAAGACGCACGGCGTGCCGGTCGCCGAGACGCAGGCCGGCAAGGGCGGCCTGCGATGGGACGACGCGCTGAACGTCGGCGCAATTGGCGTCACCGGCTCGCCGGCCGCCAATGACTGCGCGCGCGAAGCCGACCTCGTGCTCGCGGTCGGCACGCGGCTGCAGGACTTCACGACCGGCTCGCACACGCTGTTCGCGCAGGCCAGGTTGTTGAGCCTGAACGTGCAGGCGCTGGACGCACACAAATGGCACGGCGACGCGCTCGTCTGCGACGCGCGGGTGGGCCTGGCCGCGCTCTCGTCCGCCGCGCACGACTGGCGCGCCGACACCGCCTGGACGACGCAGGCGCAGCGCGCCGCCGCCGCATGGAACGAGCGCGTCAACGACCTGACGACCACGCCCGCCGCCGACGTCCTGCCCTACGACGCCGACGTGATCGGCGCGGTTCGCGACTCGGCGCCCGACTCGCCCGCCGGCGACATCGTCGTCTGCGCCGCGGGCACGCTGCCGGCCGAGTTGCACAAGCTGTGGCGCGCATCGGCGCCCGGCAACTACCACGTCGAATACGGCTACTCCTGCATGGGCTACGAGATCGCCGGCGGCCTGGGCGTGAAGATCGCGCGGCCCGAGCGCGAGGTCATCGTGATCGTCGGCGACGGCTCCTACCTGATGATGAATTCGGAGATCGCGACCTCGGTGATGCTGGGCCGCAAGCTGATCGTCGTGGTGCTCGACAACCGCGGCTACGGCTGCATCCAGCGCCTGCAAGCCGCCTGCGGCGGGGCGAGCTTCAACAACCTGCTTGACGACTGCGTGGCCGAGGGCGGCGCCGACGTCCGGATCGACTTCGCGGCCCACGCCGCCGCGCTCGGCGCCGACAGCGTGCACGTGCCCGACATCGCGACGCTGCGCACGGCCATGGCGCGCGCCCGCGCCGCGACGAAGACGCAGGTGATCGTGATCGAGACGACGCACACCCGCACCACCGACGACGGCGGCTGCTGGTGGGAAGTGGCTGTGCCGCAGGCGTCCGATCGTCCTGCGGTCGACGCCGCCGCCGAAGCCGCGCGCGAAGCCAAGCGCGCACAGCGCCCCTGACACTCCTCACCTTCGAAGAAGACCCATGACCTGGAACATCCGCATCGGCATCAATCCGATCTCCTGGAGCAACGACGACCTGCCCGAGCTCGGTGGCGACACGCCGCTGGAGACCGCGCTGCGCGAGGGCGCCGAGATCGGCTACCAGGGCTTCGAGCTGGGCAACAAGTTTCCGAAGGAACCGGCGGCGCTGAAAGCCAAGCTGGAGGAGTACGGCGTCGCGTGCGTCAGCGGCTGGTACTCCGGCCGGCTGGCGGAGGGTTCCCTGGACGACGAGATCGCGGCGTGTCGCGAACACATGGCCAAGCTGCAGTTCAACGGCTGCAAGGTCGTCGTCTACGGCGAGGTGGCCGGCTCCATCCAGGGCCGGATCGACACCCCGCTCGCCAGGCGTCCGCACTTCATCGACGACGCGGCCTGGAAGGCCTACGCCGGGCGCCTGGACGGGTTCGGCGCGCACATCAAGGCCGTCTACGGCCTGACGCTGGCCTACCACCACCACATGGGTGCCTATGTCGAATCGCCCGAGGACATCGACCGCCTGATGGCGCTCACCGGCCGCGACGTCGGTCTGTTGTTCGATACCGGCCACGCGTACTACGGCGGTGCGACCGACGTCGCCGCGCTCCTTCGCCGCCACCTGCCGCGCGTGGTCCACGTGCACTGCAAGGACGTGCGCGACCAGGTCGTGCGCAGCGCGCGCAACGACGGCTGGAGCTTCCTGACCGGCGTGATCAACGGCACGTTCACCGTCCCCGGCGACGGCGTGATCGACTTCGACGCCGTGCTGACGCTCCTGCACGACGCCGGCTACGAGGGCTGGCTGGTGGTGGAAGCCGAACAGGATCCCGCCGTCGCGCCCAGCTACGCGTATGCGAAGAAGGGC
>JAEKKH010000161.1 GCA_019510465.1 Burkholderiales bacterium | reverse complement strand
CCGTCGGGCAGGTCCTTCACGCGGCGCCAGGCGGCGTTGTAGTCCGGCAGGTCGAAGCGCGACCAGTTGCCCTCGCCCTTGCCGGGGCCGTAGCCCAGCATCAGCAGGTCCTCGGGGTCGGGCTCGTCGGACGACGCGCCCAGCGTCCACATCTGCAGCTTGCCGGCGCGCGCCTGCTTCATCTGCTCGGGCCACGGGCGGCGGTCGAACACGAGGCGGATGCCGATCGCCTCCATCTTCTTCTGCCACAGCTCGTTGAGCCGGCGTGCGTTGGAATCGGGCTGGGTGGCCATGTGAAGCACCAGCGCGCCGCCGCCGGGGCGCTCGCGCCAGCCGTCGCCGTTGGCGTCGACGTAGCCGTACAGATCGAGCAGCGCGCGCGCCCGCACCGGGTCGTAGTCGTTCATGCCGCTGCGGTACGCCGGGTCGTAGCCGGCGACCAGCGGCGCGAGCAGGCCCTGCGCGGGGATCGCGAGCGGCTTGCGCAGCAGGCGGATCTCCTCGGCGTTGTCGTAGCCGAGGGCGATGGCGCGCCGCAGCGCCACGCGCTCGGGCGTGTAGCCGCCGACGACGGGGTCGTCCATGTTGAAGTAGGTGTACAGCACGTCGGGCTGCGCGACCTGGTGCAGGTGCATGCCGCGGCGCGCGAGGTTGGGCGCGAGGCGGCCGTCGGGCGCGGCAGTGGCGGCGAACTCGTAGGGCACGCGCGTGAAGTCGAACGCGCCGCCGAGGTAGGCGAGCCACGACGGCTGCGGCTCCTCGATGATGGACACCTCCACGCGGTCGATCATCGGCTCGCGCCGGCCATGCAGCTTGGCGGCGATCGCCTGGCCGTCGGCGTCGCCGGCGGCCGGCTGCTCGTCGTAGAACTCGTCGCGGAAGCGCGGGTTGCGCTCCAGCGCGATGAACGACGAGCGCCGCCACTGCACCAGCCGGTACGGCCCCGTGCCCACGGGGTGCTCCATGATCGCGTCGCCGTAGGTCTCGGCCACCTCGCGCGCGATCGCGCCGGCATAGACCGTCTCGGCGAGCTTGAGCGGAAAGCGCGGGTTGGGATGGCCGAAGCGGATGCGCAGCGTGTAGCGATCGAGCACGCGCAGGCCCTCGACCGGCGCGCCGTAGTCGAACGGCTGGCCGCGGTTCTGCGCACGCTCGCGCAGCGCCTGCAAGCCCAGGATGTCGTCGCCGAGCAGGTCGGCGTAGGCCACGCTGTGCAGCGCCGGGTCGAAGTGGCGCTTGAGCGTGTAGGCGTAGTCGTCGGCCGTCAGCTCGCGGGCACGTCCGCGGAAGGCCGGGTCGTCGGCGAAGAAGATGCCGGGGCGGACCCGCAGCGTGAGCTCGCGGAAGCCGGGCGACATCTCCGGCAGCGCCGCGGCGGTGGCCACGCGCAGCTTCAGCGGACGCGCGAGCAGGTCGTAGCGCAGCGGCGCCTCGATGATGTTGTCGATGATCTCGCGCGAGTAGGCGTCGGGCACCTGCGCGGGATCGAATCCGGTCTCGGCCACCTCCATCGCGTAGCGCAGCACCTTGGGCGGCGCCGCGGGCAGCGCCTGCGCGCCCGCCACGGCCCAGGCGGTGAGCAGCGCGAACGGCCAGCAACGACGGATCGACGGATGCACGAGCGACACCGGAGCCTGTGTGGGAAGTTGACGACAGCGGGCGCCGCAGGGCGATTCCCGAGCGCCGTGGAGTCTACAACCCCTAAACTCGCGGCTCGATGCTCGCCTACCTGCTTCGTCGTCTCTGGCAAATGGTCCCCACGCTGCTGGGCGTGGTGCTGCTCGTGTTCTTCCTGTTCCGGAAGTTCGGCGTCGATCCGGCGCAGACGCTGGCGAGCCTGAACGCGACGCCGCGCGAGATCGCGGAGATCCGCCAGCAGCTCGGTCTCAACGAGCCGTGGTGGGTGCAGCTGGGGCTGTTCATCAAGGGCATCGTCACGTTCGACTGGGGCCGCAGCTGGGCCACCAACGAGACCATCGCCCACCTGATGGCCACGCGGCTGCCGGCCACGCTGACGGTCACGATCCCGATCCTGGTCCTGGACACGCTGATCGCCATTCCCATCGCGCTGGGCGTGGCCTACGTGCGGGGCTCGCTCACCGACCGCGCCGTCATGGTGGGCACGACGGTGGCGCTGTCGGTCTCGTTCCTCGTGTACGTGATCGTCGGCCAGTACGTGTTCGGCTTCCAGCTGGGCTGGTTCCCGGTGCAGGGCTGGAGCGACAGTGGCTGGACGAACCTGCTGGTCTACGCGCCGCTGCCGGTGCTGCTGGCGGTGCTGGTGGGCCTGTCGCCTCAGACGCGCCTGTACCGCAGCTTCTTCCTCGACGAGCTGGGGCACGACTACGTGCGCACCGCGCGCGCCAAGGGACTGACCGAGCCCGCCGTGCTGTATCGCCACGTGCTGCGCAACGCGCTGATCCCCATCCTGACCAACGTCGGCGTCGCCCTGCCGGGCGTCCTGCTCGGCTCGTTCCTGATCGAGGTGTACTTCTCGATCCCGGGCATCGGCCGCGAGGTGCTGCTGGCCGTCAATCGCAGCGACTACCCCGTCATCCAGGCGGTGACCATCTACGTGGCGATGCTGACGATGCTGGCCAACCTCGCCGTCGACCTGTCGTACCGCGCGGTCGACCCGCGCGTGGTGCTGCGCTGAGGACGACGCGATGGGGGACATGCCCGACTTCGCCTCGACGTCGCTCATCTCGACGCTGCCCGAGCCCGCGCCGGCGCGGCGCGCGGACGGCGTGTGGCGCTCGGCGTGGCGCCGCTTCCGGCGCGACGGCGTGGGCATGGTGTCGCTGGCGATCGTGCTGGCGTACGCCGTCCTGATCGCCTGCACCGCCAGCGGGCTCGTGGCGCGCGGCTGGCAGGACGAGGTGGGCGAGCCCGACGCGCCGCCGTCGTTCGCGGGCCCGGCCGCGCGCGCGGCGACGATCGCCGCGTCGGCCGCCGCGGCGTCGGCACGCGCCAGCGTCGACATCGCCGACGTCGACCCGCTCGCGCCGCGCTACGAGGAATGGGACGCCCTCGCCGCGCGCGAGCACGCGCAGGTGCGGCCCGTGGCGGCGACGCTGCCCTTCGGCGCCGACCGGCTCGGGCGCGACGTGCTCGCCAAGGCGCTCAAGGGCACGCAGATCTCGGTGTCGGTGGGCGTGCTCGCCGCGATCGTCGCCACGCTGATCGGCGCATCGCTGGGCGCGGTCGCCGGCTTCTTCGGCGGGCGCATCGGGGACCTCGTCGAATGGATCTACAACGTGCTGACCGCGGTGCCGGAGATCCTGCTGTTCTTCGCGTTCGCGGCGGTGTTCGGGCGCGGCATCTCCACGCTGGTGCTGATCATGGGCCTGACCGGCTGGACGGGCCAGTACCGCCAGGTGCGCGCCGAGTTCATCAAGCACGCGCGGCGCGAGTACGTGCGCGCCGCCGAGGCCATCGGCGCCGGCCCCGGCGCGCGCATGTTCCGCCACATCCTGCCCAACGTGAGCCACGTGATCCTCGTGCGCATGTCGCTGATGGTGGTGGGCTTCATCAAGGCCGAGGTCATCCTGTCCTACCTCGGGCTCGGCGTGGCCACCGACCAGGTCAGCTGGGGCACGATGCTGGCGGAGTCGCAGAGCGAGCTGATCCTCGGGCACTGGTGGCAGCTGGCGGCGGCCACCCTCGCGATGGCGGTGTTCGTGACCGCGTTCTCGCTGATGGCCGATTCGTGGCGCGACGCGCTCGATCCCCGGATCCGCGGCCAGCGATGACGGCCCGCGCGCTCCGCTCGCCGGGACGCATCCGGCTCGCAGGCCCGATGCCGTTGCGGCGCGGCCGGGCGGCGCAAGGGCTCCGCCGCGTCCACTCTCCCGAGCGGGCGCTCGCTATGCGGGGTCGCTTCGCATGACCAGCCTGCTCAAGGTCGAGGACCTGCACGTCGCCTTCCGCCTGGACGACGAGCGCGGCCGCTCGCGCCACGTGGAGGCGGTGGGCCGCGGCGCGCAGGGCGTCAGCTTCGAGGTGCCGGCCCACACCAACGTGGCGCTCGTGGGCGAGTCCGGCTCGGGCAAGAGCGTGACCGCGATGTCGCTCGTCCAGCTGCTGCCGCGCAACGCGGAGTGCGCCGGCCGAGTGCTGTGGAAAGGGGAGGACCTGCTGCGGTCGCCGCGCGCCCGCATGCAGCGCCTGCGCGGGCGCGAGATCGCTTGCGTGTTCCAGGACCCGATGTCCTCGCTCAACCCGGTGCTGAGCGTGGGCGAGCAGATTGCCGAGCCTCTGCGCAAGCACCTGCGGATGAACCGCGTGGCGGCGCGCGCCCGCGCCGAGGAGCTGCTGGCCGAGGTGGGCATCGCCGAACCGCGCCGGCGGCTCGACGCCTATCCGCACCAGCTCTCGGGCGGCCAGCAGCAGCGCGTGATGATCGCGATGGCGCTCGCGTGCGAGCCGCAGTTGCTGATCGCCGACGAGCCCACCACGGCGCTCGACGTCACGATCCAGCGCCAGATCCTGGAGCTCCTCGCGCGCCTGCAGGCCCAGCGGGGGCTGTCCATGCTGTTCATCAGCCACGACCTGTCGCTGGTGGGCGAGCTCGCGCACCAGATCGTCGTGATGCGCCAGGGCACGGTGCGCGAGCGCGGCGGCGTGGCCGACCTGTTCGGGTCGCCCAAGGATGCCTACACGAAGGCGCTGCTCGCCTGCCGCCCGCGCCTGGAGGACCGGCCGCGCCGGCTCACGGTCATCGACGACGTGCTGGTCGTCGAGGCCGCCGCCAGCGGCGCGCCGAAGGCGCACGCCGAACTTGCCGCGCCGGCGCGCGGCGTCGACGTCGACCTGAACCCGCGCCGCGCCGACGACGACGATCCGGTGGTGCTGCAGGTCGACGGCCTGTCCAAGAGCTTCTGGCTGCGCAGCGGCCTGTTCGCGCGCGCCGAGTTCCGGGCCGTGCAGGACGTGCGCTTCACGCTGCGCCGCGGCCACACGCTGGGCGTGGTGGGCGAATCGGGCTCGGGCAAGACGACGATGGGCCTGACGCTGCTGCGCCTGCACGACGCCACCAGCGGCCCGTTGTCCGGCCGCGTGCTCTTCCACGGCCACGACCTGCTGTCGCTGGCGCCGGCCGACCGCCTCGCGATGCGGCGCCGCATCCAGATCGTGTTCCAGAATCCGTACGAGGCGCTGAACCCGCGCTTCACGATCGGGCAGGCGCTGGTCGAGCCGATGACGATCCATGGCATCGGCGTCGACGCCGCGGCGCGTGAACGCAAGGCGCGCGACTGGCTGCTGCGCGTGGGCCTCGACGCCGACGCGATGCACAAGTACCCGCACGAGTTCTCCGGCGGCCAGCGCCAGCGCATCGCCATCGCGCGCAGCCTCACGCTGTCGCCCGACGTGCTGGTGCTGGACGAGGCCGTCGCGGCGCTGGACGTCTCCGTGCAGGCGCAGGTGCTCAACCTGCTGAAGGACCTGCAGGACGAGCTGGGACTCGCCTACGTCTTCATCAGCCACGACCTGGCCGTGGTGCGCTTCATGGCCGACGACGTGATGGTGATGAAGGACGGCCGCGTCGTCGAGCACCGACGCACCGACGCCCTGCTGGCGCATCCGCAGGACGACTACACGCGCCGCCTGATCGGCGCCGTGACGCGGGCGCCCGCCGCCGGCACGCCGGCCTGAGCGTCAGGGCGCCGCGACGCTGAACGTCCAGCTGCTCAGCGCGAGCGCGCGGCCGCCGCTGATCGAGGCGTGCAGCGTGACGGTGTAGCTGCCCGCGGGCAGCGGGCTGGTCGGAACCAGGGCGGCGAAGTCGGGGAAGTGGGTGCCGAGCGAGGCGTCGGCATTGACGTTGGGGCCGGCCACGTTCGCGCCACCGAGGAGGACCGCCGGCACCGCCGCGCCCGACGACGTCGCCAGCGACAGCTGCGTGAGGGTGACCTTGCCGCCCGCGACGACGTCCTGGTTGCGGAAACCGAGGATGACAGGCGTGCCGGCCGTGTCGTTGGGCAGCAGCGCCTTGTCCACGCGCGGGGTCTCGTTGGACACGTGGAAGCTGCCGTGCGCCACCGTCGAACCGTCGAACGGGTAGGCGACGATGGCGCCCGACGGCGGGATCTGCCTAGCATCGCCGCCGTTCAGCGGCGAGGCCATGTCGATCGTGCACATGCCGGCGGCGCTGCCCGTGCCGAAGCCGAAGCCGACGTCGGTGGCGCGGCTGAGCATCGAGACGGCGTGGTAGACGGTGTCGAGCAGGTCGCCGACGCAGTCGTTGGTGGACGACGACGAGCCGATGTCGCCGATCACCTCGGTGGCGTAGCCCCAGCTGTAGCCGGCATTGGTCATGCGCACGAACGGCGTGGCGCCCGTGAAGCCCGGATAGCTGGAAGACTCGTCGTGCGCCGAGGCGGTGGTGTTGAAGCCGTTGGTGGTGAGGTAGTCGGCGTGGTCCTGCGCGGAGACGTCCAGCTGCGACGACTGTGCCAGCAGCCCGGCACCGGCGCCCAGGCGCATGGCGTTGAACTGGTCGAACGCGTTCAGGTGGCGATTGTCAGCATAGACCGCGGCGGGGACGGTGGTCTGCAGCGTCCCGTTGCTGCCCACGCCCGGCGCTGGCGCGGGCGAGGGGGTCGGCGCGGGCGCCGGGATGGGCGTGGGCGCGGGCACGGGCGACGGCGAATCGCCACCGCCGCCACAGGCGACGAGGGCCGAGGCGGCGGCCAGGGCGAAAAGGGCTTTGAGGGACTGCATCGGGAGCGGAACGGCGGGCTGCAAACAGGCGGGCGGGGCCCGCGCATGCGCGCACGGCCCCGCCCCGCCGGCATTTTCGGCTGCCGCAGGGCGTGCCCAGGGCCGGATTTACCGGCGGTTTCCATTTCGCTTCCCGGGCGACGCACGGAACTGTTCGTCACGGTCGAGATCCATCGTCCACCTCGACCGCAACGGAGACGACGATGAAGCGCTGGCTGGCCCACAACAAGGGATTCGTGGTGTTCCTGCTGTGCTTCGGGGTGTTCCGCACGGCCATCGCCGACTGGAACCCGATCCCGTCGGGCTCGATGCGGCCGACGCTGCTCGAGGGCGACGTCGTGTTCGTCAACCGGCTCGCCTACAACATCAAGCTGCCGCTGACCGACATCGTGATCGCGCCGCTGTCCGACCCGCAGCGCGGCGACATCGTCACCTTCTCGTCGCCGCGCGACGGCACGCGGCTGATCAAGCGCATCGTCGGCGTGCCGGGCGACCGCGTCGAGATGCGCGGCGACACCCTCACCATCAACGGCGTGGCCGCGCGTTATGACGACTTGTCGCAGGCACCGGATGCGGTGGCCCCCGGGCGCACGCTGGCGTCCGTGCACGCCACCGAGCACCTGGCCGGCAGCGAGCGCTCGGTGCAGTTCCTGCCCGCGGTGCACGCGCGCCGCGACATGGCGCCGCTGGTGGTGCCGCCCGGCCACTACTTCATGCTGGGCGACAATCGCGACAATAGCGAGGACTCGCGCTACATCGGCGTCGTGCCGCGCGCGCTGCTGATCGGCAAGGCCAACCACATCGTGGTGTCGGCCGACATCCTCGACCACTGGCATCCGCGGCTCGACCGCGTCGGCAAGTCGCTCGATTGAACCCTGAACCGGCCCGCCCGCATGTCCTCGTCGTCGCCGTCGGCACCGCCGGCGACCTCTATCCGTTGCTGCGCATCGCGCGCGAGCTGATCGCCCGCGGGCGCCGTGTCACGCTACTGGCGCCCCTCGTGCACGAGGCCGCCGTCCGGCGCGCCGGCGTGCCGTTCCACGGGCTCGGCACCGAGGAGCAGTACCGCGCGGCGCTGGAGCACCCCGACGTCTGGCACCCGCGCAAGGGCTTTCGCGTGCTGTGGCAGGGCATGCGCGGCAACGAGGACGCGCTGCCCGCGTTCGTCGCGTCGCTGCCGCATGACGAGCCGCTCGCGATGCTGGCGCACCCGCTGGCGCTGCTGGGCGCCGCGCTGGCGCGCACGCGCCGTCCCGACCTGCGCATCGTCGCTGCGTGGCTGGCGCCGGCCAACCTGCGCACCGTGCACGACCCGATGACCTTCGGCCCGCTGCCGATGCCGCGCCGGGTGCCGCCCGCATGGCGCCACTGGCTTTGGCGGCGCGTGGACGCCAGGCTGATCGACCCGGTGGCCGTGCCCGACATCAACGCCGCCCACGCCCGCTACGGCCTGCCGCCCGTCAGCCACTTCATCGATCGCCTGCAATCGATAGCCGACGCCAACCTGACGCTGTTCCCGACCTGGTTCGCGCCGACGCCGCCGGATTGGCCGCGGCCGCTCGCCGAGGGCGCGTTCCCGCTGTACGACCCGCAGGCCGGGGCCGCGCTCCCCGAGGCACTTGAGCAATTCCTGCGGGCCGGCGAGACGCCCGTCATCCTCACGCCGGGCAGCGGCAACCGGCAGGCGCGCCAGTGGCTGGAGCGCGCGCTGGACGGCGCGCGGCGGCTGGGCCGGCGCGCCGTCGTCCTCACGCCGCACCGCGAGCAGGTGCCCGCGCCGCTGCCCGCGGACGTCCTGTGGCTGCCTTACGTGCCGCTGGCCGCCCTGCTGCCGCGCGCAGCGGCGCTCGTGCACCACGGCGGCATCGGCACGACCGCCGAGGCGCTGCGGGCCGGGGTGCCGCAGGTGATCGTGCCGCTCGCCTACGACCAGTTCGACAACGCAGCCCGCGTGACGGCGCTGCGCGCCGGGGCGCGTGAATCCGGCGGGACGGCGGGCGCCCGCCCGCGCGCGCTGGCCCGTACGCTGCGCCGGCTGCTGGACAGCGCCGAAGTGCGCGCCGGCTGCGCCCGCGCCGCGGCGCTGGCCGCTGCCGACGCGACGCGTGATCTCGGCGCCGAGGTCGAACGCGTGCTGGACGAGCGATCCGTCACGGCCGGGTCGCGCTAGCGCAACGCCCCGGGCGCACGGGGCAGCCCGCAACGCGAATTGTTTGGGGAAACCGCCGCTTCGGCGCCGGTCGGCGCTGCTTCATTGCGCCCAGAATTCACCGATAACGATTCCGATGCCCCAGATCAACCTCCGGCGCTGCGGCCACGGCCGCCGTCCGCCATCGGCCCCCCACGTCGCGATCCGCCGCGCGCCGGGCATCGCCATGGCCGCAGTCCTGGTGGGGTTGCAACTGCTGGCCGGCGGCGCGCGCGCCATCGTCCCGTCCGAATCGATGCCCGGCGAGCCGCCCACGGCGCTGCCGGTGGCCGCGTCGTTCAAGCCGGTCGACGAGTTCGAACGGCTGCAGTTCGTCGGGCGTGCCCAGCCGGAACTGGCCACGGTCGGTCTGCTTCGCTACGTCGACACGCTGGCGGTCGACAGCCCGCGCCACCTCGAGGCCCTGATGGAACTGGGCTCCGGATACGTCGGCCAGAACAAGGGCGACGAGGTCGAGCAGGTGGCCCTGCGCATCGAGGCGCTGTCCGACCGCCTGCCGCTGGCACGCCCCTGCGCGATGCTGCTGCGCGGCCAGTGGATGCAGACGCACGGCGAGGTCAGCAAGGCCGAGCGCCAGATCATCGAGGCGCAGGTGCTGCTGCCGGCCGCCCTGCCCGACTGGCTGCGGCTGCGCCTGCTGATGAACTCGGCCTTCGTGAAGAACCGCGGCGGCCACTACGACGAGGCGATGGCGCGCTACAACCAGGCGCTCAAGCTGGCCGACGAGACGGGCCCGATGTGGCGCCGCATCGACCTGCGCGCGCTGGTCGCCAGCGTGCTGTTCGACGCCGGCCAGACCGACAAGGCCGCCGAGATCAACCACGAGCAGATGCGCCTGGCCACCGAGTCGGCCGACGAGTTCGGCATCTCGTCGGCCTACACGATGCGCGCGATCGAGTTCAGCCGCGGCCGCGATTCCGGCACGGTGCTGGCCGACTGGCGCGCCGCGCTCGAGCACGCGCGCCTGGGCGGCAGCAAGCACCAGATCCTGATCGGCATGGGCAACATCGCCGACTACTACCTGCAGCACGGCGACTTCCAGACGGCCTACGACCTGGCCGACAAGGCGCTGCCGCTGGCCGTGGCCGCCAACGACCTGCCCGCGCAGAGCGTGGCCGTGGCCAACAAGGGCCTGGCGCTGATCGGCATGCATCACAAGGACGAAGGCCTGCCGCTCGTGCGCCAGTCCAACAGCATCGACGAGCGCTCCGGCACCGCGGTCGACATCTCCGAGGCGCAGCACGAACTCGGGGACTACCTCGAGCGCGCCGGCTACCTCGACGACGCGCTGGCGGCGTACCACCAGTACCGCCAGCTCTCCGAGGAGCTCAACCAGCAGGATCGCCAGCGCGCGCTGATCGAGCTTCAGGAGAGCTTTGCCAACGAGAACCGGCAGCACGAGCTCGACATGCTGGGCCGCGAAGGCCGGCTCAAGGACGAGGAGATCCGCCACCACGAGCTGCAGGTCAAGCAATGGACGGCCGGCGGGGTCGTCAGCGTGTTGCTGCTGGCGGTGGTGGCCGTGCTGGCGCGCCGGCTGCGCGTGCGCAACCAGCTGCTGTCGGTCAGCAACGAGCAGCTGCGCCTGCAGGCCGAGATCGATCCGCTCACCGGCCTGTCCAACCGCCACCACCTGCAGGCCGTGATGGCCGACAAGCACGCCGGCGGCCTGGAAGGCACGCTGTACCTGCTGGACGTCGACCATTTCAAGCAGATCAACGACCGCTGCGGCCATGCCGGCGGCGACACGGTGCTGGTGGAGATCGCGCGGCGCCTGCGCCAGGTGCTGCGCGACGACGACCTCATCGTGCGCTGGGGCGGCGAGGAATTCCTGGTCCTGGTGCGCCCGCTGCCGCAGGGCGAGGCCGACGCGCTCGCGCAGCGCCTGCTGTGCGCGCTGGCCGAGGCGCCGGTGATGCACGACGGCGACCCGGTGCCGGTATCCGCGTCGATCGGCTTCGCCCCGTTCCCCCTGCGACGCGCGCCGGCACAGGGCGAGCTGCCGCTGAACTGGGAGCGCGCGATCTCGCTGGTCGACGCCGCCATGTACCTGGCCAAGGCGCACGGCCGCAACGGTGCGTGCAGCGTGCGCAGCGTCGACGCCGAGGGCCTCGCGCAGGTGGAGGAGCTCATCGAGCACCTCGAGAAGGCCGCCGGCGACGGCCGCGCCGAGTTGCATTTCCAGCAGGGCCCCGGTCCCCGTCAGGGCACCGCCGCTCCGGCGCGCGCGCCCGAGCAGCCGCGCACGCCGGCGCACGGCGCGGAGGTGGCCTGATGCGCGCGCGCCGCCTGCTCCTCGGCCTGTTCGCCGGCCTCGCCCTCGCCTGCGGGGCCGTGCGCGCCGCCCAGGGCGACATCGAGCTGATCGACGACCTGGTGCGCCAGGGCGACGAGACGCCCGACAGCGCGATCCGCGCCATCGGCGAGCTGTCGAACAAGGATCTCGCCGTCACGCCGCTGCTGCGGCGCGCGGCGCTCACCGGCGTGGGCATCGTGCAGGCCCGCAACGGCCGCATGGCCGAGGCGCTGGCCCAGGTCGCCGCGCTGACCGAGTTCGGGCGCACCCAGCCGCTGGCCGACGCGGACGCCCACCTGGTGCGCGCCGAGATCGACGTGAACGGCGGCCACATGGCTTCGTCGTACCAGCAGGCGCGTGCGGCGCTGGCGATCTACAGCGAGTCGTGCGCGCCCGGCCCGCGCCACGACATCGCCTGCAACTACCGCGACTGGTGGCGCGCCCTCGACATGGCCCAGCGCGGCGCCGCCGACCAGGGCAACGCCGTCATCGCGAACGGCTATGCGCAGACCATGCTGGACGTCGCGCGCCGCAACGGCGACCGTCCGCGCGAGGCGATCTCCCTCGGGGTCGCCGCGTTGCAGGCGGAGGCCAACGCCGATCCCGCCGCGGCCAACCGCCTCATCGCGCAGGCGCAGCGCGTCGCACGCGGCGACGGCGCCGCCTGGGTGCAGCTGCGCGTCGCGGTGCTGGGCGGCCTGCTGCATTTCAGGCGCCAGCAGCCCGAGGCCGTGCAGCGCGACTACGAGGCCGCGCTGTCCGTGGCCAACGCCGCCGGCCTGAAGCGACCGGCCATGCTGCTGCGCGCCAACCTGGCCGACGCCTACATCCACCAGGGCCGCCCCGGCGACGCCCTGGCGGCCATCGATCTCGCGCTGCCGGTGGCCAAGCTGCATCACGACTCGCGCACCGAGCGCCTGCTGCTGCACAACCGCGCGCTGGCCAAGCTGGCACTCGGCCGCGTGCCCGAAGGCAAGGCCGAGATGACCCACGTGCTGGAGCTGTGGCAGAAGGACACCGGCCCCGGCCAGCGCCAGGAAGCCCTGCACGAATTCGGCGACGCGCTCGGCAAGGCCGGCGACACGGCGGGGGCGCTCGAGCTGTTCCATCTCGAGGAGGCGCTGACCCGGGAGATCCGCGCGGCCAACAAGTCCGCGGCCGAGGCCGAGCTGCGCGCGCGCTACGACCAGGAGTCGCAGAAGCGCCGCATCGAGCTGCTGGGCCGCGACAACCAGCTCAAGCAGGCCGAGCTCGACAACCAGGGCCTCGCGCGGCGCCTCTGGATGTTCGCCGGCGCCGCGCTGGTGCTGCTGGCCGTGCTCGCGCTGATGATGTACCTGCGCATGCGCGAGCTGAACCGTACGCTGGTCGAGCACGAGGCCCTGCTGCGTGCGCACAGCGAGCGCGACGCCCTCACCGGGCTGGCCAACCGGCGCCAGTTCCGCGAGGTAATGCGGGTGCGCGGCGGCGAGCGCGCGTTCCGCGGCGCGCTGCTGATGGTGGACGTCGACCACTTCAAGCGCGTCAACGACCACCACGGCCACGCCGCGGGCGACCGCGTGCTGGTGGAAGTGGCACGCCGCCTGGGCGCCGCGATGCGCGCCGACGACCTGGTGGCCCGCTGGGGCGGCGAGGAGTTCCTCGTGTTCGCGCCGAACGTCGAGGGCGCGGAGCTCGACCAGCTGGCCGAACGCGTGCGCGTCGCGATGAACCAGGCGCCGGTGGTCCTGGACAACGGCACGTCCATCGAGACCACGGTGTCGATCGGCTACGCCGCCTTCCCGCTGCCTGCCAGCCACGTGCCCGTCACGTGGGAGCAGGCGGTCAACCTGGCCGACCTGTCGCTCTACACGGCCAAGAACCACGGCCGCAACTGCGCCGTGGGCATCGTGCGCACGACCGCGGCCTCCAGCGAGGCGCTGCGCGAAGTCGAGGCCGACATCGCCCAGGCGCGCGACGATGGCCGCGTCACGCTGCGCGTGAGCCCGGAGGCCGCCGCGGCCTGAACCCGGGGGCGGCACGATCGGGCCCACGGATCCTGGCGCCCGGCAGGGATAATCCGCAGCCTATGTCCAACGCCGATCTCCCCTCTTCCTGCGACGTCCTCGTCGTCGGCGCCGGCCCGGCGGGGGCCGCTTGCGCCCTCTGGCTGGCGCGCGCCGGTGCCGATGTCGTGCTCGTCGACCAGCACGACTTCCCCCGCGACAAGGTCTGCGGCGACGGCCTGATCCCCGACGCCCACCACGCGCTGCAGCGGCTGGGCGTGTACGACGAGGTGATGGCGGCGGCGCAGGCCTCTCAGCACGTGGCGTGCATCGGCCCGCGGGGCGGGCGCATCGACGTCCCCGGCCGCGTGGCCGTGCTGCCGCGCCGCGTCCTCGACGACATCGTCTGCCGCGCCGCCGTGCGCGCCGGCGCGCGGCTGCGCACGCCGTGGCGCTTCGAGGGCACGGTCAGCGAGGGCGACACCGTCGTCGGCGCGCGCCTCAGGCAGGGCGAGACGCTGCGCGAGCTGCGCGCCCGGTGGGTGGTGCTGGCCACCGGCGCCGTGCCACAGGCGCTGCAGGCCGCCGACATGTGCAAGCGCCGCACGCCGAGCGGCATCGCGCTGCGCGGCTACGTGAAGAGCGACGCGATGGCGGGTCGCATCAAGGCGCTCGAGGTCGTCTGGCACAAGCGCCTCAGCCCCGGCTACGGGTGGATCTTTCCGGCCCCGGGGGGGCGGTTCAACATCGGCGTTGGCATCGCGCACAGCCACCCGTCGCGCGACGGCGAGCCGGCCAGGATGAAGGACGTCAACCTGCGCGACGTCTTCAAGGCCTTCTGCGACCACTACGAGCCGGCGCGCGAGCTGATGCGCACCGGCACCCTGGAGGGCGACCTGAAAGGCGCGCCCTTGCGCTGCTCGCTGGCCGGCGCGCGCCTGAGCAAGCCGGGCCTGCTGGTCACCGGCGAGGCGGCCGGCAGCACGTACTCGTTCACCGGCGAGGGCATCGGCAAGGCCTACGAGACGGGCCTGCTGGCCGCGGAGTCGCTGGTCGACTGGCCCGGCTTCGCGGCCTCCGGCGTGCCGGCCGGCACGTTCGCCGAGGCGCGGACGCGCTACGAGGCCGCGCTCGCCGCGCTGCAGCCGCGCTTCGACCTGTACGAGCGCGCCAACCGCGTCAACGCCCACCCCTGGCTCGCGGACCTGCTGATCTGGCGCGCGCAGAAGAGCGAGCGCCTGCTGCGCCGCATGGCCGGCGTGCTGGAGGAGACCAGCAACCCGGGCAACCTGGTGAGCGCGCGCGGCATCCTGCGCGTGCTCTTTCCCGGCGGCTGACGCCGGCCCGCCGGCACGCAGCGAGGAACGACCCGCGCCAATCGCATGACGCGGCGCGTATGCTTGGCCCCATGTGTCAACTGCTCGGCATGAACGCCAACACGCCGACCGACGCGATGTTCAGCTTCACCGGGCTGGCCACGCGGGCGGACGAGCACAAGGACGGCTTCGGCATCGCCTTCTTCGAGGACCGCGGACTGCGGCTGTTCGTCGACCAGCACAGCGCCCGCAGTTCGCCGGTGGCCGAGCTGGTCAAGGGCTACCCGATCCGAAGCGACAACGTCATCGCCCACATCCGCAAGGCGACGCAGGGCCGCATCGCGCTGGAGAACACGCACCCGTTCATGCGCGAGCTGTGGGGCCGCTACTGGGTGTTCGCGCACAACGGCGACCTGAAGGACTTCCGGCCGCGCCTGCACGGCACCTTCCGGCCGGTGGGCGAGACCGACAGCGAGCACGCGTTCTGCTGGCTGATGCAGGAGCTGTCCAAGGCGCACGCGGGCGTGCCGGCGATCGACGAGCTCTCGATCACGCTGTCCGAGCTATTGCCGCAGCTGCACCGCCACGGCAGCTTCAACATGCTGCTGTCCAACGGCCAGGCGCTGTGGGCGCACTGCTCGACGCAGCTGCACTACGTCGTGCGCGAGCACCCGTTCGGCGCGCCCCTCCTGGCCGACAAGGACCTGATGGTGGACTTCGCGCCCCACACCGGTCCGGGCGACCGCGTGGCCATCGTCGCCACCGAGCCGCTGACCCGCAACGAGACCTGGCGGCCGATGGCGCCCGGCCAGCTGATGACCTTCACCGGCGGCGCCGTCGCCACCCGGCAATGCGCCGCCCTGGCGCGATAGGCCGCTGCTCGCCGGCTGACTCGTCGTCCGGGGCAACGCGCTGAGGGCGTGACCGTCACGCGGCTCCCCGGCCCACGTCCGCGGACGGCCGAGGGCGCGTCGCAATGAAAATGGCGCGGGCGCTGCGTCCGTTCGGACGGCCGCACCGTAAGTGCATGCGTCCCTGGCGCGGGCAGGTCTCGCCCAACGGACATAAGATCGCGCCGCCGCTCGTCCGACGGCGCCGCCGGATCACGCCTGCACCATGGCCACCCGCAACGACCCACCCGACAACGACGACCTGGCGCGCTGGCTGTCGCGCGTCGCCCTGGGCGACCGGCAGGCTTTCGAGCAGCTGTATCGCGCGACGTCCGGCACCCTCATGTCCATCGCATGGCGCGTCCTGCAGCATCGCGACCTGGCCGAGGAGGCGCTGCAGGACGCGTTCGTCAAGGTCTGGCATTCGGCCGGCCTGTATGACGCGCGCCTGGGGTTGCCGATGACGTGGTTGATCAACATCGTGCGCCATCGCGCCATCGACCTGCGCCGCTCGCGCTCGGCCGGGCGGGTCAGCGTGCGCGGCGAGGACGATTCGGAACGCATGGCCGCGATGGCCGCGCCCGGCGCCGGGCCCGAGCAGTGGCTGGACACGGCCATCCAGCGCATCGGGGTGCAGGAGTGCATGGGACAGCTGACGCCGGCGCAGCGCCAGGCCCTGGCCCTCGTCTACTACCAGGGGCTGACGCACGTGGAGGTCGCGCAGGCGCTCGAGGCGCCGCTGGGCACCGCCAAGGCCTGGGTGCGCCGCGGCCTCGACTACCTGAGGACGTGCCTGCAGCGCCGCGGGATGGCCGCCTCATGAACTATCTCCGGCCCGAGCTCCTCGATGCCCTCGCCCGCGCCCACGCGTCGGGCACGTTGTCGCCGGGCGCGGCACGCCGCTTCACGCGCGTCGTGGCCGGCTCGGCCGTCGCCGCCAAGGCCGTGGCCGACTGGCAGGACGTGCTGCAGACGCTGGAGCAGGGCGCGCCGCCCGCGCCGGAGCCGCGGGCGCGCGTGTGGGACGGGGTGCAGCAGCGCCTGTTCGAGCACGTGCGCGCGCCCTCGGGTGACGCGCGGGGGCGGCGCGCACCCGCTGGCGGGGTCGCGGGCTGGCTGCGCTGGCCGGTGGGGCTCGTGGCGGGCGCGTTGCTGTCCTGGTCGGTGATGGTGCTGCGGCCGCAGGCCTTCGACCTGGAAGCGGCCTCGGGCGCCGCGCCCGCCAGCTACGTCGGCGTGCTGCAGGATCCGCAAGGCCGCGCGCTGCTGGCCACCACCGCGCGCCGCCGCGGCACCGTGCTCACGGTGCGGCTGCTGCGGCCCGTCGCGATCGAGCCCGGCCACGCCCTGACCGTGTGGGCCTGGAGCGACGCCGACCCCGCGCCGCGGCGCGTCGGCGGCTGGACCACCGCCGGCCAGACTTCGACCATCGCGCTGCCCGCTCCGGCCGAAGCGCTACTGGGCAAGATGACGCACCTGGGACTGAGCAACGAGGCCGACGGCGCCGCCCCGGGCTCGCCGACGCGTCCGTTCATTGCGGAGGGAGCCTGCGCGAAAGTCTGGTGACAGGTTCGAAACTTTTTTTCGCCCACCGTGATCCGTCGGCCGGCCGGCTGCGTAAGTGCGTGGGATTCCTCGGACTTCCCGTCGAACGTCAAATGGAGACCCTCATGCAAGCCATCCATCGCACTCTCACCCTGGCCGCCACGGCCGCCCTCCTGGCGCTCGGCGCCGCGCTCGCGCAGGCGTCCGACAGTCCCGCCGAAGCCCCGCCGGCGCGGGCGTCCGCCGACCGGCTCGTCCAGGCCCGCACGCTGATCGCCGCCCGCAACTGGAGCGGCGCGCTCGACGAACTGCGCCGCGTCGACGACACCGGCAGCGCCGACTGGAACAACCTGATGGGCTTCACGCTGCGCAAGGGCAGGAGCCCCGACCTCGCGGGCTCCGAGAAGTACTACGACGCGGCGTTGCGCATCGATCCGCACCACCGCAACACGCTGGAGTATTCCGGCGAGCTGTCCCTGATGAAGGGCGACCTGCCCAGGGCCCAGGCCCGGCTGGCGACGTTGCAGGCCGTCTGCGGCGGGCCATGCGAGCAGGCCACGCAGCTCAGGGCGGCGATCGCCGATTACCAGGCGCACGGCAACAAGTACGTATCGCCCGGCTGGTGAGCGCGCCGCGCGCACCGTCTCGCATCACCAACCACAGGAACCCCTCATGAACATCCGCTTTGTCATCGCGCTGGCGGCCGCCGTCGCCGCTCCCGCCCTGTCGCACGCCGCCGAAGCCACCGTCACGCTCAACCTGGCGCAGGCCGACGGCGCCGGCCCCGTCGTGGGCACGGTGCGTCTCGTCGAGACGCGCTACGGCCTCGCCCTGTACCCGTCGCTCAATGGCCTGCCGCCGGGCCTGCACGGCTTCCACGTGCACGAGAACGGGTCCTGCGCGCCTTCGACGAAGGACGGCGTCACCACGCCCGCCGGCGCCGCGGGCGGCCACCTCGATCCCCTGGGCAGCAAGCACCACGGCGAGCCGTGGGGCGACGGCCACCTCGGCGACCTGCCGCCGCTGTTCGTGGCGGCCGACGGCAGCGCCGGCAACCCGGTGCTCGCGCCGCGCCTGAAGCTCTCCGACGTCGCCCACCATGCGCTGATGCTGCACGCCGGCGGCGACAACCACAGCGACCATCCCGCGGCGCTCGGCGGCGGCGGCGCACGGGTAGCCTGCGGCGTGATCGAGGGACCGGCGCAATGACGATCCGCAGCCTCGCCCTGTTCGCCGCCGCCGCCCTCGTCGCGGGCTGCGCGACCCGTCCGGCCGGGTCGCCCGCCATCGCCGTGCCCGCCGACGTGCCCTCGGCGCTGCAACCCGCGGCCGGCCAGGAGCCGTTCCTCGAGGCGCATGCCAGCGGCGTGCAAGTCTACGAATGCACGGCGCCGGCCGACGCGCCCGCCGCCTGGGCCTGGCAGTTCAAGGGCCCCGAGGCGACGCTGACCGGCGCCAACGGCGAGGTCTTGGGCCGCCACTTCGGCGGGCCGTCGTGGGCCTCCAACGACGGCGCCACGGTCGTCGGCAAGGTCGCGGCCAGCGCCCCGTCGCCCGAGCACGGCTCGATCCCGTGGCTGCTGCTCACGATCAAGTCGCACGAGGGCGCCGGCGTGCTGGCCGCCACCTCGAGCGTGCAGCGGCTGGACACCGAAGGTGGCGTGGCGCCCGCGACGCCCTGCGGCCCGGCGAACGCGCACCAGGTCGAGCGCGTCGGCTACACCGCCACCTACGTCTTCTGGCGCGCGAAGCCGGCCGCCTGAGGGCTCACATCAGCCGCGTGTCCTCCGGCGCGCGGTCGAAGCGGTCGTGCGCGCCATCGATGAAGCGCAGCGGCGCGGCCACGAGCGCCTCGCGGTCGACGTCGCCCAGCGTCGGCACGTTGACCGCGTAGAAGCGCCCGCCCATCTGCGGCGCGTCGCCGCTGCCGTAGAGGCGGATGCCGCAGCGCGAGCAGAACGCGTAGTCGAGGAAGGGCTCGCCCTTGCTGGCGGGTGTCCAGCGGTAGTGCGACAGCGCGTCCTCGCCCTCGGTGATGCGGAAACGCTCGCCGGGCACGAACGTGAACCATGCCCGCACCTTGCTGCACAGCGAGCAGTTGCAGCGGTTGCTGCCGTCGGCAAGGTCGATCGAGGCTTCGTACTTCACGGCCTGGCAGTGGCAACTGCCGTGGTAGCGCTGATAGCTCATGGTCGGTCTCCTTGACTGCTTTTGTTTCGATAGCAGTCATCGTACGCAGACCGATCTTGAAATGCAAGTGGTTCTAGAATGCCAGCCATGCGCCAGGACACACGCTCCACCTGCCCGATCAGCACCGGCCTCGAGATCGTCGGCGACCGCTGGACCTTGCTGGTGATCCGCGACATGATGTTCGCGGGCAAGCGCCACTTCCGCGAGTTCCTCCAGTCCGAGGAAGGCATCTCGAGCAACGTGCTGGCCGACCGGCTGGCGATGCTCGTCGAACGCGGCCTGGTCACGCGCGCCGGCGACCCCGCCCATGCGCAGAAGGCGATCTACAGCCTCACCGAGCCGGGCATCGCGCTGCTGCCGGTGATCGCCTCGCTGAGCCGGTGGGCGCAGGTGCATTTCCCGGCGACGCGCCGCCCCGAGGCGCGCGTGTTCCTCGATGGTGACGAGGCGGCGATCGCGGCATTGCAGCAGGCGCTGCGGCGCGAGCACCTGGCGAGCGGCGGCCGCTGAACGCCGGGCGACGGCTGGATGAGAACGGTCCGCACTATCATTCGGGTCCGCGCATCGTCCGATTCCCATGACCTCGCACCGCTGGCTCACCTCCCCCTCGCTTTCCGGCGCCGCCCTGCTGGCGGCGGCCGCCGTGCCGGCCAGCGTCTGCGCGGCCACCTACGCCACCGCCGACGACGTGGCGCACCGCGCGTTCAAGACGGCGACGGCGTTCGGCGAGGTGCTGGTGGCGCTGGCGCCCGCCGACGCCGCCGCACTGGCCGCGCCCGGCGCCGCGCCGCACGGGCCGCTGCGCACGATCGAGGCGCGCCAGGGCGACGCGGTGCTGGGCCGGGTGGTCGTGGACTCGGTGGTCGGCAAGTTCGAGCAGATCGACTACGCCGTCGCGCTGGACTCATCGGGCAAGGTGCTGGCCGTCGAGATCCTCACCTACCGCGAGGGCCATGGCGGCGAGGTGCGCATGCCGTCGTGGCGCGCCCAGTTCGTCGGCAAGACGGCGGCCGATGCCCTCCATGTGGGCGCCGACATCGCCAACATCAGCGGTGCCACGCTCAGCTGCACGCACGTGACCGATGGCGTGCACCGCATCGTCGCCTGGGCCGCGAAGCACCCGCTCGCGGCGAAGGCGGCCTGACGATGAAGGCGGCCGCGCCGTGATGCGACAACGGGCGCGCCCGCTGCTGGGCACGCTGGTGGAGGTGAGCGCCCAAGGCGCCAGCGCCACCGCGTTCGATGTCGCCGCCGACGCCGCGTTCGAAGCCGTCGCGCAGGTGCATGCGCTCATGAGCTTCCACGAGGCCGGCAGCGACCTGCGCCGCATCGCGCGCGCCCGCGCCGGCGAGCGCCTCGTCGTCCATCCGCACACCGCGGCCGTGCTGCGCAGCGCGCAACGCTGGGCGCGCGCGAGCGGCGGCGCGTTCGACGCGGGCTGCGCCCCTCGGGCGGTCGAACAAGGCTGGCTGCCCGCACCCGCGGACGGCACGCCGCCCGGCGCGCTGCCATTCGAGGATGCGCTGGAGCTCGCGGGCCATTGCGTGCACGTGCATGCGCCGGTCTGGCTGGACTTCGGGGGCATCGCCAAGGGCTACGCGGTCGACCTCGCGGTGGCCAGGCTGCGGCGCGCCGGCGTGCGCACCGGCGCGGTCAACGCGGGCGGCGACCTGCGCGTGTTCGGCACGCTGGAGCAGACGGTGCACGTGCGCTCGCCGTTCGACGCCGCGCAGCTGTGGCCGGTGGCCGCGCTCAAGGACTCGGCCTGCGCGACGAGCGCCAGCGGCGCCGTCGCGCGCCGCGACGCCGACCCCGCCGGCGGCCCCGCGCCGCGTTCGGTGACGGTGCTCGCGCCCACCGCCTGCGCGGCCGACGCGCTCACCAAGATCGTATGGCAGCAAGGCGAGCTCGCCGGGCAACTGCTGCGCAAGGCCCGCGCGCGCGCGCTCGTCGTGCGCGCGGACGGCAGCGTCTGGCAGAGCTGATGGACACGCACGCCCCTCTCATCGCCCACGGCCAGGGCCGGCGCGCGCGGCACGTGCTGGTCTGGGGCTGCCTGCTGCTGCTGGCCACGGGCGTGGCCTGGCTGCTGGGTCACGACGTCTGGTTGCAGCAGACGCCGTTCGGTCCGCAGCCGCATCCGCTGGTGGCCTGGCTGCTGCGCGCGCACGGCGCGATCGCGTGGTGCGTCACGCTGGTGGGCGGCAGCGTCTGGCAGGTGCACGTGCGGCCGGCGTGGCGCGCGGTGCGGCGCCGCCGGCTGCATCGGCGGCGCATCGAGGGCGTGCGCCCCGGCCGCGCCCGCACCGCCAGCGGCGTGCTGCTGGTGATCGTGCTGGCCGTGCTGCTCGGCTCGGCCATCGGCCTGCAGTACGCGCCCGAGCAAGCGCACGCAATGCTGTCGGTCACGCACTGGGGGCTCGGACTGCTGCTGGCGATCGGGCTGCTCTGGCACTGGATTGCCCGGCTACGTCGCTGAGCCCGCCGGGGCCAGAATCGGGCATCGCCATCGACCCGCCCGCCATGACCTCCGCCGCCCTGCCGACGCCCGACTTCAGCCGCTTTCCCCGCCACGCCGAACTGACCACCCTGCTGCAGGCCTACGCCGCGGCGCGGCCGGACCTCGTCGAGCTGCGCTCGATCGGCCGCAGCCACGAAGGGCGCGACATCTGGGCCCTGGTGCTCACGCGCAAGGCCACCGGGCCGGACAGCGCCAAGCCCGCCTTCTGGATCGACGGCAACATCCACGCCGCCGAGCTCACCGCCTGCACCGCGGTGCTGTACTACCTGCACCACGTGCTCGCCAACGAGGCGCACGACACGCGCCTGGCGCACTTGCTCGACACCCGCGCCATCTACCTCGTGCCGCGCCTGAACCCCGACGGCGCCGAGCTGGCGCTGGCCGACGTGCCGCGCTTCATCCGCTCGTCCACGCGCAGCTATCCGTTCGAGGAGGACGCGCCCGACGGCATGACGATGGAGGACGTCGACGGCGACGGCCGCGTGCTCTACATGCGCATCCGCGACCCGCACGGCACCTACAAGAAGCATCCCGCCGAACCGCGCCTGATGGTGGCGCGCGAACCGGGCGAGATCGGCGGCGAGTACTTCCGCCTCATGCCCGAAGGCACGATCAAGGCCTGGGACGGCGTGCGCGTGACGGTCAACCGCGATCGCGAGGGCCTGGACCTCAACCGCAACTTCCCGTCCCACTGGCGCCAGGAGTTCGAGCAGCTGGGCGCCGGCCCGTACCCCACCAGCGAGCCCGAGGTGCGCGCGATGGTGGACTTCTGCGTCACCCACCCGAACATCGGCGCGGCCGTCAGCTTCCACACGCACAGCGGCGTGATCCTGCGCCCGATGGGCACCACTTCCGACGACGACATGACGCCGGAGGACCTGTGGATGATCCAGCGGCTGTCCGACATCGGCGCGAACCTCACCGGCTATCCGGCCATCAGCGGCTTCCATGACTTCAAGTACCACCCCAAGGAAGTGATCACCGGAACGCAGGACTGGCTCTACGAGCACCAGGGCGCGCTGTGCTGGACGGTCGAGATCTGGGCGCCGAACAAGGAGGCGGGCATCGACAAGTACGACTGGATCCACTGGTACCGCGACCATCCGCCCGAGGACGACCTGAAGCTGCTGAAGTGGAGCGACGAGCAGTGCGGCGGCCAGGCCTACGTCGACTGGAAGCCATTCAGGCACCCGCAGCTGGGCGACGTGGAGATCGGTGGCTGGGATCGCATGAACTTCTGGCGCAATCCGCCGCCGGCCTTGCGCGAGCGCGAGGCGGCCCGCTTCCCGGCGTGGCTGACGCAGCTGGCGCTGTCGCTGCCCAGGCTCGAGATCCTGCAGGCCACGTGCGCGCCGCTGGGCCACGACGGCAGCGGCGACACCTGGCGCGTGCGGCTCGCGGTCGGCAACGCCGGCTACCTGCCCGCGTACGTCACGCACCGCGCGAAGGAACGCCAGGTGGTGCGCGGCACGGTGTTCGAGATCGCGCTGCCGGCCGGGGCGTCGCTGGTCGCCGGCAGGCAACGCGAGATCGGCGAGCACCTCGAGGGTCACGCCCCGCGCAGCTCGCTGCAGGCCTTCCTGCCGGACCGCGACGTCACCGCCGACCGCACGCTGCAGGAATGGGTCGTGCGCGGCCCCCGGGGCGCCGTCGTCACGGTCGACGCCCGCGCCGACCGTGCCGGCGCGGTGAGCGCGCGCATCACGCTGGGGTGAACGAGGCGATGCCCCTGGCCAAAGCCGCCGCGCGGCGAGAATGGTGTCGGTCGCATCCATCCCTCACGCCGTCCAGGAAGGAAACCCCGCCATGCTGACGTTCATCCTCGTCGCCCTCGTCGTCCTGCTGCTGACCGTCGTACCGGTGATGATCGGCGCGCGCATCGTCGGCGCGAAGCGCACGGGGTTCTGGATGTGCCTGCTGGCCCTGTTCGTGTCGTCGCTGATCGTGGGCATCGCCTTGCGCCTGTTCCACGGCGGCGGCCTGCTCGCGTTCTTCGTGGCGCCGCTGGGCTTCATGTGGATCCTGGACACCACGTACCTCCGCGGCCTGGGCATGGTGCTGCTGCAGTACCTGATCACCGCCGTCATCGTCCTGGTGCTCATGTTCACGGCACTGGGTTCGATGCTGCACATGAAGGACATGATGCGCGAGCTGCCGATCGACGGCAACGCGCCGGCGCAGTCCGTATGACGCGGCTGGCGAGGCCCTGGACGGCGCCAGCGAGAATCGCGGCCGGTCGGCGCGTCGTGGCGGCGGCCCCTACTCGCCGGGATAGCGCAGCCCGACCTGGGCGCGCATCGTGTCCATCCAGCCCATCAGCGCCAGGGTCTCGTCGAGCGGCATCACCGCGCTCTCGACCCGGCCCGCGCGCAGGCAGCGGTGCACCTCCTCCACCTGCGCGACGTAGCGCGAGCCGCGCCAGGGGCGATCGATCACCTCGACCGGCGTCTCCTCCCACGGCCCCGTGCCGCGCGCGAGCTTGAGCTGCTGTGCGGCGTAGAACGGCGGCGAGACATCGATGCGGCCGTTGGTGCCCAGCACCGTCGCATGGCAGCCGGTGGTCGCGCGCAGCGAGCACATGCCCTGGCTCAGCCGGTTGCCGGCGTGGCGCAGGTTGAACACGGTGTGCACGTCGACGCCCGTCGGGCCGAGCACGGCGTCGGCCTGCGCGCCGGTGATCTCGCCCAGCACGAAGGCGGCGAAGTTCAGCGGGTAGATGCCGATGTCCAGCAGCCCGCCGCCGCCGAGCGCGGGCGCGAGTGCGCGATGACTCGGCGCGAGGCCGGCGGCGGAGAAGCCGAAGTCGGCCGACACCGCCACCGGCTCGCCGATCGCGCCCTCGGCCACGAGGCGCCGGAGTTCGACCATCGCGGGCACGTAGCGCATCCACATCGCCTCCATCAGGAAGACGTCGCGCCTGCGCGCGAGCGCGACCGCCGCCTCGGCCTCGCGCCGGTTCAACGTGAACGGCTTCTCGCACAGCACCGCCTTGCCGGCCTCCAGCGCGAGCCGCATCGAATCGACGTGGTCGGGATGCGGCGTCCCGATGTAGACGACGTCGACCTCGGGATCCTCGACCAGCGCGCGGTAGCTGCCGTGCGCCTTCACCGGGCCTGCGG
Organism: Burkholderiales bacterium; assembly: GCA_019510465.1. GTDB lineage: Bacteria > Pseudomonadota > Gammaproteobacteria > Burkholderiales > Burkholderiaceae_C > Scleromatobacter. The sequence continues at coordinate 8,599 of JAEKKH010000161.1, read as the reverse complement.
GCGCCTCGGTGCCTCGCGGCAGGTCGATGAAGGCCCGTGCCTTGGCCGCGTCGCGCGATCCCACGGCCACCAGCCGGGCCTCGGGCACGTGCGCGAGCGCGCGCGCGAGCTGGTCGGAGATGCCGCCGGCGCCGATCAGGCCCCAGCCGATGAGCGGACGCGCGGAGGTGGACAGTGCTTGCATGCGCCGGAGTTTACGGGCCGTGCGGCAGCGGGACTTCGGCGCGCGCACGGGAGCCGGCGAAGACTCAACGCGCCGTGTTCGCCTCGGCTTCCACCAGCACGTTGCACAGCGTCTGGCGCAGGCGGTCGGCATCGATGGGCTTGGTGAGGAAGTCGTTCATGCCGGCGGCCATCGCGTCCTCGCGTTCGGAGACGAGCGCCGCGGCCGTCAGCGCCACGATGGGCAGCGCGTTGCGATCGTGGCGCTGGCGCAGGCGGCGCGTGACCTCGTGGCCGCTCATGCCGGGCATCTGCACGTCCATCAGCACGATGTCGAACGGATTGCCGGACTGGGCCGCGTGGTCGACCGCCTGCAGCGCGCCGGGGCCGTCGCTGGCCTGGTCGACGATCGCGCCCCAGCGCTCCAACAGCGCCACGGCGATCATCATGTTGACCGGGTTGTCCTCCACCATCAGCACGCGCGTGCCTTGCAGCGCGTCCAGGCCCGAGGTGCTCTCGCGGTCCTCGACCTGCCGCGCGGTGACGGGTGGCAGCGGCAGGTCGACCCAGAACACGCTGCCCTTGTCCGGCTCGCTGCTGACGCCCACCGTGCCGTCCATCAACCGCGCGAGCTGGCTGCAGATCGACAGGCCCAGGCCGGTGCCGCCGACCTTGCGCGTGAGCGAGTTGTCGACCTGGCTGAACGGCTTGAACAGGCGCGCCAGCGCCGGGGCGTCCATGCCCGCGCCGGTGTCGACCACCTCGAAGCGCAGCTGGTAGCCCGGGCCGCACCGCACGTTGAGCAGGATGCTGCCGGCGGTGGTGAACTTCAGCGCGTTGGTGAGGTAGTTGGTGAGCACCTGCCGCAGCCGCATCGGATCGCCTAGCACATGCTGCGGCACGGCGTCGTCGACGTTGACGTGCAGCCTCAGGCCCTTGGTGTCGGCCAGCGCACCGTAGGCCTGCCTGAGCGTGGCGATGAGGCCGCGCAGGTCGAACGCCACGCGGTCGACGATGAGCTTGCCGGCCTCGATCTTGGACAGGTCGAGGATGTCCGACAGGATGCCCGACAGGGTATCGGCCGATTCGCAGATCTGCTCGATGTACTGCAGCCGCCGGCGGTCGTCGACCTCGGGCGTGCGCGCGAGCTGCGCCAGGCCGACGAGCGCGTTGAGCGGCGTGCGGATCTCGTGGCTGGTGTTGGCGAGGAAGGCACTCTTGGCGCGGTTGGCGGCCTCGGCCTCGTCGCGCGCGCGGGCCAGCGCCTTCTCGACGCCGCGCCGCTCGGTGACGTCCTCGGCCAGCCAGATCGTGCCGCTGGCCGGCTGGGCCGGATCCAGCGCCTTGGCCAGCAGGCGGCCCGTGAAGGTCGTGCCGTCGCGGCGCTTCATCGGCATCTCGATGTCCACCTGCTCGCCGCGCGACAGCGCCGGGCCGACGTCCTGGTTCATCGCGTCGTGCGACGCATCCGACGGCCACAGCACGCTCTGCTGCTGGTCCTGCAGCGCGCCGCGCGGCCAGCCGAACATCTCGTCGAAACGCGCGTTGGTCATCGCGATGCGGCCGTCGCGCGTGAAGGAGATGCCCACCAGCGCGTTCTCCAGGATGGCCTCGCGCTCGCGCCGCGCCTGCTCGCTGGCCGTGACGTCGCGCGCGCTGGTCATCTGGTAGTCGACGCCGTCGATCGTGAAGCGCGCGGCCGACACCAGCATCGACACGCGCCGCCGGTCGCGCGTGGTCATCGTGGCGGGGAAGTTCTGCACGCTCTCGTGCTGGTCGAGCATGCGGTGGATGCGGTCGCGCTGCGTGGCGTCGGCCCACAGCCCGAGCTCGCTGGGCGTGCGGCCGACGACTTCCTCGGCGCGGTAGCCCGTCGTCGCGAGGAAGGTCGGGTTGACCATCGCGTAGCGGCCGCTCGCGAATTCGGTCAGCGTGATCCAGTCGGGGCTGGTGGACACGAGGTGCGACAGCAGCGTCTCGCTGCGGCGCACGAGATCTTCCGCGGCGCGGCGCTCGGTGTCGTCGGTGATGATGGACAGCGTCGCGGCCTCGCCGTCGACGTCCACGCGCACGCTGCTGACGCGCACCGTCAGGCGCCGGTCGGTGCCGGGCATCAGCGTGAACTCGGCCTCGGGCAGGCCCTCGCCGGCGGCCAGCCCCTCCAGGCGCTGCATGTGCTCGGCCGCGCGCTCGCGCGACGGGCCTGCCTCGAAGAAGGGCACCAGGTCCTGCCCCAGCAGTGCGCGCAGGTCGGCGAAGCCGAACAGCGTGACGCCGGCGGGGTTCGCATCGAGCAGCCGCCCCTCGCGATGCAGCACCAGCGCCGTGGGGATGCGGCGAAACAGGTCCTGGTAGCGCGTCTCCGTCGACCAGAGCGCCAGGCGCGCCTTCACGTCCTGCGTGATGTCGCGCAGCACGCCCCAGTAGCCCGCGAACTTGCCGGCTTCGCTGGTGCGCGGTTCGGCGCTGAGCGTGAAGTGGCGGACACGACCGGCCGTGTCGGCCCAGCGCAGCGGCACGTCACGCATCGGCAGGCGCGCCGCGAGCTCCGAGCGGAACGCGTCCAGCACCTGCGCCTCGAACATCACGCCGCGCGTCTCCCACAGCAGCTTGCCCATGCCGGCGTCCACGCCGTGCCGGCGCAGGCCGACGAAGTTGCGCAGCTCCTCCTTCGCGCTGAAGCGGATGAGGCGGCCGTTGCCGTCCATCTCCCAGTAGGCGTCGGCGGCCACGGCCAGCAGGCCCAGGAAGCGGCGCTCGCGCTCGTCGGCGCTGCGCAGCGTGCGGTCCAGCGTACGCCCCAGCAGTTCGCCGCCGGCCAGGGCGATGCCCAGCACCAGCGCATGCGTCAGCAGCGGCCGCACGAGATGCAACGGCGAGCCGGCCAGGGAGAGGCCGGCCGGCGCGAGCCAGTCGAAGGCCATCGCGCCGGCCAGGAGCACCAGCATGCCGGCCCCGATCGCGGCGGCGAGCACGCCCGAGCGCAGCCCGGCGACGACGGTGAACAGGCACAGCAGCACGCCGACGATGGCCAGCGCCGGGGACATCAGCCCTTCGCCGGCCGCCGCCGCCGCCACGCCCGACAGCCCGATCGCCGCGCCGATGACGAACGGCAGCGCGCGCGCCTGGACGCTGGTGCCGGCATCGCGCCGCAATCCGAAGGCGACGCCGCAGAGCGCCAGGAAGGCGGTGGTCAGCGCCAGCCGCGCCACCCAGTCCAGGGGATGGCCGAAGCCGAGGAACATCAGCGCGGACGCGAGCGCGACCGCCGCCGTCGCGGCCAGCAGGTGGCGCGTCAGCAACTGGCGCAGGCGGTGCCTGGCCTCCTTGTTCGGCGGTGCATCAGCCATCGGGTGCTCTTCTTATTGGCCCTTGGCGACCCGTGCTCGGCTCGCCCCCCAAGGCCCTAGTTTGACTCGAATTCTCGAGTTGCACCGTATCCGGGCTCGACATGACCACAGAACACCCGTTCAGCGGCTGGCCGGGAACGGCCGTTCTCGCACGCAACGGCCCACGAAAAGGGGTCAGGTCTTGAACGTTGCGCGGCTCCGCAAAGGGGGTCAGGTCTTGAACGTTGCGCGGCTCGATGACGACGTTCAACCAAGGCATCGTCGCGCAACGTTCAAGACCTGACCCCGCAACGTTCAAGACCTGACCCCGGATCGGGCGCTTGGGCTCCGGCTGACCCCGCCCTACTGCGCCGCCGCGATGGCCGCGTTCAGCGCCGAGCGGGTGGCCAGCGCCGCCTGGCGCGCGGCCGTGGCGAAGTCGTCGCCGTTGCCCGCGTACAGGATCGCGCGCGAGGAGCTGACGATGATGGGGCCGTCGGCGCGCCAGCCGGCCTTGACCGTGGCGTCGATGTCGCCGCCCTGCGCGCCGATGCCCGGGATCAGCAGCGGCAGCGTCGGGGCCAGCTCGCGCACCCGTGCCAGCTCGGCCGGGAACGTGGCGCCCACCACCAGCGCCAGCTGGCCGTTCCGGTTCCACGGACCGGCGGCCAGCCGCGCGATGTGCTCGAACAGCTTGTCGCCGCTGGCCAGTACCTGCGCCTGCAGGTCGGAGCCGCCCGGGTTGGAGGTGCGGCACAGCAGGATCAGGCCCTTGCCGTCGTGCTTCATGTACGGCTCGATCGAATCGAAGCCCATGAACGGGGACAGCGTCACGGCGTCGGCCTGGTAGCGCACGAAGGCCTCGCGGGCGTATTGCTCCGCGGTGGCGCCGATGTCGCCGCGCTTGGCGTCGAGGATGACCGGCACGCCGGGCGCGACGCGGCGGATGTAGGCCATCAGCTCCTCGAGCTGGTCTTCCGCGCGCTGCGCGGCGAAGTAGGCGATCTGCGGCTTGTAGGCGCAGACCACGTCCCGGGTGGCGTCGACGATGCGCGCGCAGAAATCGAACACCTTGCCGGCGTCGCCCTTCCACGCGCCGGGGAACTTCGCCGGCTCGGGATCGAGCCCCACGCACAGCGCGGAGTCGTTGCGCAGCGAGGCGGCTTGCAGGGTGTCGGTGAATCGCATCGTCGGTGTCCTTCGTTGATGTTGTGGGGCGGATGGAAAAACGCGGCCCGGAGGCCGCGTCTTCACAACTTGATCTTGGCCGCGAGCTGGGCGCCGATGCCGGTGTAGCTGCCCGGCGTCATCGCGAGCAGCCGGGCCTTGTCTTCCTGCGGCAGCTCCAGCGCCGCGACGAAGCCCTGGATCAGCTCGCGCGTCATCGGCTGGCCGCGCGTGAACTTCTTGAGCTGGTCGTACGGGTCGGGCAGGCCGTGGCGGCGCATCACCGTCTGGATGGGCTCGGCGAGCACTTCCCAGGCGCCGTCGAGGTCCTCGGCCAGGCGCGCCTCGTTCAGCTCGAGCTTGTCGAGGCCGCGCGTGAGGCTGTCGTAGGCCAGCACCGAGTAGCCGATGGCCACGCCCATGTTGCGCAGCACCGTCGAATCGGTGAGGTCGCGCTGCCAGCGGCTGATGGGCAGCTTCTGCGACATGTGCGTCAGCAACGCGTTGGCCATGCCGAGATTGCCTTCGGCGTTCTCGAAGTCGATCGGGTTGACCTTGTGCGGCATCGTCGACGAGCCGACCTCGCCCGGCCGCGTCTTCTGCTTGAAGTAGCCGAGGCTGACGTAGCCCCAGACGTCGCGCGACCAGTCGACGAGGATCGTGTTCAGGCGCACGACGGCGTCGAACAGCTCGGCCATGTAGTCGTGCGGCTCGATCTGGATCGTGTACGCGTTCTGCTTCAGGCCCAGGCGCTCCTCGACGACCTTGCGCGCGAACTCTTCCCAGTCGGTGGACGGATAGGCCGACACATGCGCGTTGTAGTTGCCCACGGCGCCGTTCATCTTGGCCAGCAGCACCACGTCGGCGATGCGCGCGCGGGCGTGCGTCAGGCGCGCGAGCACGTTGGCCACTTCCTTGCCCACGGTGGTGGGGCTGGCCGTCTGGCCGTGCGTGCGCGCGAGCATCGGCACCGCGGCGAAGCGCTGCGCCATGGCCTGCATGCGCGCGAGGATGCCGTCGACCGCCGGCAGCACCACCTGCTCGCGCGCGGATTTCAGCATCAGGGCGTGGCTGGTGTTGTTGATGTCCTCGCTGGTGCACGCGAAGTGGATGAACTCCAGCTTGTCGGCCAGCTCGGGCACGTGGCCGATACGCTGGCGCAGCCAGTACTCGACGGCCTTGACGTCGTGGTTCGTCTCCTTCTCGATGTCCTTGATCGCCTGGGCGTCGGCCTCGGAGAAGCGCACCACCAGCGAGCGCAGCAGTCCCTTGGCCGATTCCGGCAGCACCGGGAACTCGGCGAAGCCGGCTTCCGACAGCGCGATGAGCCATTCCACCTCGACCTGCACGCGGCGATGCATCAGGCCGTACTCGGACAGCAGCGGGCGCAGCGCGGCCAGCTTGGGGGCGTATCGGCCGTCGAGCGGCGACAGGGCGGTGAGGGCGGAATGGGGCATGGAAGGGCTCGCGTGGACGGCGTCGCGTCGGAGGATGGGGCGAGCGACGGGCGTGGAGGCACCCACCGGATCGCAAAACCTGTTGATTTTACGGGCCAGGGCGCTCCCGGGCTAGGGGCAACCCGGAGTCCGGCCCCCATTTCCCCGGGCCGACCGGGCGGTCCAGGCGTTCCGCGCCCGGCATTGACGAGCCCCGGCGCGCCTCGCACAATCACGCCCCTTTTCGCTTCCCCGACCCTCTTCCCGATGCCGGCCGCCTCCCTCTCCGCCGACGCGCGCGACTACTGCGCCATCGACTTCGGCACCTCCAACTCGGCCGTGGCCGTGCCCGTGGCCGCCGGCATGGAGCTCGTGCCGCTGGAGCCGCAGCACGGCGAACGCGGGCGCACGATGCCCACCGCGGTGTTCTACATCGCCGAGGGCAAGGACCTGCATGCGCTGCCCAAGCTCTACGGCCGCGCGGCGATCGCCGCCTACGTCGACGGCACCGACGGCCGCCTGATGCGCTCGATGAAGAGCGTGCTCGGATCGGCGCTGATGGAACAGCACACCGACATCGGCGCCGGTCGTTCGGTCGCCTTCGGCGACGTCATCGCCAGCTACCTGCTGCACCTGCGGCGCGCCGCGAGCGTGCACGCCGGGCGCGAGATCGAGCGCGTCGTCCTGGGCCGCCCGGTGTTCTTCGTCGACGACGACCCGGCGCGCGACGCCGCCGCCCAGGCCGCGCTGGAGGCCGCCGCGCGCACGGTCGGCTTCACGGAGGTGCGCTTCCAGTACGAGCCGATCGCGGCGGCGTTCCACTACGAGGAACAGGTCACGCGCGAGCAGACGGTCATCGTGGCCGACATCGGCGGTGGCACGTCCGACTTCTCCGTGGTGCGCGTCGGCCCCGCGCGCCGCGGCCGGCCCGACCGCCGCGACGACATCCTCGCCAGCCACGGCGTGCACATCGCCGGCACCGACTTCGACCGCCGCCTCGAGCTCGACCGCATCCTGCCCGCGCTCGGCTACGGCGCCTACGGCCCCAAGCGCGGCGAGCGCGCGCCGCTGGAGGTGCCCAGCCGCATCTACTTCGACCTCGCCACCTGGCACCTGATCAACACCTGCTACCGCCCGCAGCGCGTGATGGAGGTCGCCGCGATGCGCGACGACTACGCCAACCCGCGCCACCACGCGCGGCTCATGACGACGCTGCGCGACCGGCTCGGCCACGCGCTGGCCGGCCTGGCCGAGGATGCCAAGATCGCCGTGTCGCAAGGCGGCACGCACGAGGTCGACCTGTTCGAGATCGAGCGCGAGCTGGTCGTCGACGTGAGCGAAGGCCAGGCCATCGCCGCGATCGAGGGCGACCTCGACCGCATCGTGCAGGCCGCGCTCGACACCGCGCGCCTGGCCGGCGTGCCGCCGGGCGCCATCGACGCGCTCTACTTCACCGGCGGCTCGACCGGCCTGCGCCTGCTGGCCGAGCGCCTGGCCGCCGCTTTCCCGGGCGCGCAGGCGGTGCACGGCGACCGCTTCGCCAGCGTCGCCACCGGCCTCGGGCTGGAGGCGAGCCGGCATTTCGGCGCCTAGGCAGGCCGTTCCGCCCACTGTCGTGTTGCGCCCGGCAGACAGGCGCCCCCCAATTCTTGGCCGCACGCTGGCCTGCCATGTGCTGCATCATCGTCGCGGCGGGGCCGCATGGCCACGGCAGCGGCACGGTGTTGGTGCGCCCCCGCCGACCCCGCGGCCAACGCAAAACCCCCGGAAGTGGGCCTTCGGCGTGCCGTTTTTCACGGGGTGCTTCTATAGAATGAAACCCAGTCCTGACTCGTTGCCCACATGAAACTCATCGGATCTCTCACCAGCCCCTACGTTCGCAAGGTGCGCATCGTGCTGGCGGAGAAGAAGCTCGACTACAACTTCGTGCTCGAGGACGTCTGGGGCAGCGACGCCATCCTGGCCTCCAATCCGCTGGGCAAGGTGCCCGTGCTGGTGATGGAGGGCGCGGAGGCCGTGTTCGACTCGCGCGTCATCGTCGAATACGTCGACACGCTGTCGCCCGTGGGCAAGCTGATCCCGGCCTCCGGCCGCGAGCGGGTCGAAGTGCGCACCTGGGAAGCGCTGGCCGACGGCATCCTCGATGCGTCCGTGGCCGCGCGCATGGAGGCGGTCTGGGCGCATCGCACCGAGGCCCAGCGCTGCCAGGCCTGGATCGACCGCCAGCAGGTGCGCATCACGGCCGCGCTGAAATCCGTGAGCCAGGGCCTGGGCGACAAGGCGTACTGCGTCGGCACGCATTTCTCGCTGGCCGACATCGCCGTCGGCTGCGCGCTCGCCTACCTGGACTTCCGGTTCCCCGAGAACCCGTGGCGCCAGGACTACCCCAACATCGCCCGCCTGGCCGACAAGCTGGCCGCGCGCCAGAGCTTCATCGACACGGCGCCGCCGGCGGCCTGAGCCTCGCGCGCGCACGACCAAGGCGGCCGCAGGCCGCCTTTTTTT
>JAEKKH010000363.1 GCA_019510465.1 Burkholderiales bacterium | reverse complement strand
CGCGCTACATCAGGCCGGCCCGTTCCGGCGGCGTCCCGCCATGGCGCCACACCCTGGCCACGCTCAGCTGCAGCACGCGCGCGTCGCTGCTGGCGCGGTGGCGGCGCAGCTGCAGGTTGCGTTCGACGACCTCGCGCGCGGCGTCGAAGCGCTCGGCGGCGTGCTCGCTCATCAGCTCGCGCAGGTGGCGCAGGCGGAACGTGGGGACGGCGTCGGCCGATTCGAACAGGCGCGCCAGCCACGCATAGTCGTGCGCCCAGTTGTCGCAATACACGCTGCGGCCATCCAGCCGGTGGTTGAGTTCATGCGCGACTTCCAGCACGCTGCGGCCGTGGCGCTGCAGCAGCGCGCGCGAGATGCCGTGCACGCGTTCGGCGTCGCCGTCCCAATGCGTCCAGTCGGCGTCGGGCACGATCAGCGAGCAGTAGGCGGTGCCGTCGGGCAGCACGAAACCGATCTCGATCGGGTAGCTGCCGCGGCCGAAGCCGGACGCCTCGATGTCGAGCACGCAGGGCAGCGCCTCGTGCGCGGGGTCGCTGAGGAGGATGTCGGGCTCGGCGGGGAGGGCCATGGCAATGGGGGCGCGTGTCGCGATCTCGCGCTGCGCGCTCCTCTGGCAATAATCGGACGATACCCGATCGAGTTGAGGCTGTCCCCTGCGTGACAAGGCGGCTAGTGGCTCGCACTATGGTGCCCGCGCCGGCCGCGAAGTAGGCTGGCGGTGCGCCGCGCGCCGTCGCTGCGGTGCAGCAATGGAGGGCGGGCCAGGAGGTCCGCGCAAGAAGGAAGTCGATGTCTTCATCCGAAGCGTATGGCCGCACGTCCCCGATCGACGACTCGCTCGTCGATACCAATGCCGGCGAGGTGCCCGCCGACCGTCCGCATTTCGCGTCGTGGCCGCGCCGGTTGCCCCGCAAGGTGACGCCGCCCGAGACCTCGCTGTGGCTCAACGTGGAGGTCGCGGCCAGGCGCTACCCGTCCAAGGCCGCGACGCTGTTCTTCGGGCGCGCCAAGTCCTTCGCCGAGCTGCGCGCGGAGGCCGAGGCGATCGCCGGCTGGCTGCAGGCGCAGGGCGTGCGCCGCGGCGACCGCGTCGCGCTGTTCATGCAGAACTGTCCGCAGTACCTGGTGGCGTACCACGCGATCCTGCGCGCGGACGCCGTCGTGGTGCCGGTCAACGCGATGAACAAGGTCGAGGAGTTCGGCCACTACATCGTCGATCCGGGCACCAAGGTCGTGATCTGCGGTGCCGAGCTGGCCGCGATCGTGGCCGGCGCGAATGCGGCGCTGCCGCCGTCGCAGCGCGCCGCGCGGGTGCTGGCCACGCGCTACGCCGACGAGCTGCCCGGCGTGTTCGAGGACGAGCTCGCCCCGTCCCCCGCGATGCGCGACTGGCTGCTGGCCGACCCGCCGCTGCCGCCCGGCACCGTGCGCTGGGTCGACGCACTGGCCGAGCGCCACGTGCCCGGTCCGACGGTCAACGGCCCGGACGACCTGGCGCTGCTGCCGTACACCTCGGGCACCACCGGCCTGCCCAAGGGCTGCATGCACACGCACCGCACGCTGATGGCCAACGTGGTGGGCGGCGCGGAGTGGGGCTCGGGCAGCGCCGAGAGCATCGTGCTGGGCGTCGTGCCGATGTTCCACATCACGGGCATGCTGTACGGCGTGATCTCGCCGATGTTCGGCGGCGCCACCGTCGTGATCATGCCGCGCTGGGATCGCGAGCTGGCGGGGCGGCTGATCTCCCGCCACAAGGTCTCGCACTGGACCTGCATCCCGACGATGATCATCGACCTGTTCGCGAGCCCGAACTACCGCAGCTTCGACTTGTCGAGCCTGCGCTGGCTGTCGGGCGGCGGCGCGGCGATGCCGCAGGCGGTGGCACAGCGCCTGATCGACGAGTTCGGCCTGCACTTCTGCGAGGGCTACGGCCTGACCGAGACGGCCGCGCCCAGCCACGCCAACCCGGCCGAGCGGCCCAAGCTGCAGTGCCTGGGCATCCCGTTCTTCGGCGTCGACTCGCGCGTGGTGGACCCGGTCACATTGCGCGAGCTGCCGCCGGGCGAGGTCGGCGAGATCGTCACCCGCGGGCCGATGGTGTTCCGCGGCTACTGGAAGAATCCCGAGGCCACGGCGGCCGCCTTCGTCGAGGTCGACGGCCGCAAGTACTTCCGCACCGGCGACCTCGGCCACATGGACGCCGACGGCTACTTCTTCATCACCGATCGCCTGAAGCGCATGATCAACGCGAGTGGCTTCAAGGTCTGGCCCTCGGAGGTCGAGCTGCTGCTGTACAAGCACCCGGGCGTGCAGGAAGCCTGCGTCGTCTCGGCGCAGGACGCCTACCGCGGCGAGACGGTCAAGGCCATCGTCGTGCTGCGCGCCGACGCCAGGGGCAAGGTGCAGGAGCGCGACATCGTCTCCTGGGCGCACGAGAACATGGCCGCCTACAAGGCGCCGCGCATCGTCGAGTTCGTCGACGCGCTGCCGAAGTCCGGTGCCGGCAAGGTGATGTGGCGGCTGCTGCAGGACAAGGAAACCGCCGCGCGTCCCGCGGCCTGATCGAGGTCATCGTCATGAGCAACACCTTCGTCTGGGTCGACATCCCCGTCACCGATCTCGACCGCGCGATGCGGTTCTACAGCGCCGTCGTCGGCCGCCCGGTGGGCAAGCTCGGCGGCCCGGGCCTCACGTTCGGCCTCTTCGAGCACCAGGGCGGCGAGGTCGGCGGTTGCCTGGTCGCCTCGGCCGAGGCCGGCGCGCCATCGCTGGCCGGGCCGCTGGTCTACATCGACGCGAGCGACCGCCTCGACGCCGCCATC
>JAEKKH010000160.1 GCA_019510465.1 Burkholderiales bacterium | reverse complement strand
GCGGCCGTGCGTTCGCTCATGGCGCCACCCCCAGCCGCTCCCACAGCACGCGCGGGCAGACGTACTGCATCTCGCGCGTGGCCATGTCGACGGCCACCTGGATCGACATCGCGGTGTGGACCTTGCCGCCCGTCGCCTTGTCGCGGATGACGTACTCGAACTTCAGCCGGTTCTCCCACTCAACGATCTCGGCGCGCACGGCCAGCGGCTGGTTGAAGGTGGCCGGGCGCACGTACTTCAGGCGCAGGTCGACGACGGGCCAGGCGTAGCCCGACTCGCGCATCCGGGTGTAGCCGTAGTCGAACTTCTCCAGCAGCGCGCAGCGCGCGAGCTCCAGGTACTTGACGTAGTGGCCGTGCCAGACGATGTCCATCGAGTCGATGTCGAAGAACGGCGGCACGACCTCGATCTCGTGCGACAGGTCCGGCCTGGCCGGCTGGCGGGATTCACGCATCGCCGTACAGCGCCCACTCGCGCTTGCGCAGCGCTCCCAGCAGCGCGAGGAGGTCGACGTCGAGCGCGCGATCCTCGGCCACGAACGCGATGCGGCGCTCGAGGTCGGCCTGGAACGCCTGCAGCACGGCACCGGGCAGCACGCCGTCCTGGGCACGGCGCAGCGCGACGCCCTGGCGCGCGGCCACCAGCATCGCGGCGCAGACCTGCTCGGTGAGCTCGAGCACGCGCAGGCAGTCGCGCGCGGCGATCGTGCCCATGCTCACCTTGTCCTGGTTGTGGCACTCGGTCGACCGCGAGAAGACGCTCGCCGGCATCGTCTGCTTCAGCGCCTCGGCCGTCCACGCGGAGACGCTGATCTGCAGCGCCTTCAGGCCGTGGTTGATCGGCGCGCGCGCGCCGCTGGCGCCCGACAGGTTGGAGGGCAGGCCGTGGTTGTAGCGGGTATCGACCAGCAGCGCGAGCTGGCGGTCCAGCAGGTCGGCGACGTTGGCCACCGCGTTCTTCAGGCTGTCCATCGCGAACGCGACGTGCCCGCCGTAGAAATGGCCGCCATGCAGCACCTGCTCGCGCTCGGCGTCGATGATCGGGTTGTCGTTGGCCGAATTGAGCTCGTTCTCGATGAGCTGGCGCAGGAACGGCAGCGCGTCCTCCAGCACGCCGATGACGTGCGGCGCGCAGCGCAGCGAGTAGCGGTCCTGCAGGCGCTGCTCGTTGCGCGCCGCGGGCTTGTCGGAGTCGGCGGCGAGGTCGGCGCGCACGCGCGCGGCCACGCGCTGCTGGCCGGCGTGCGGCTTGACGGCGAACAGCGCCTCGTCGAAATGGTGCGCGTTGCCGGCGCTGGCCAGCACGTTGCAGGCGGTCAGGCGCGACGCCAGCTTGCAGACGTAGTCGGCGCGCTGCCAGGCGAGGCAGGCGAGCGCGGTCATCACGGCGGTGCCGTTCATGATCGCCAGGCCTTCCTTCGGACGCAGGCGCAGCGGCTGGCGGCCCAGGGTCTCCAGCGCCGCGGCGGCGGGCTGGATGCGGCCCTGGAACAGCACGTCGCGCTCGCCGCACAGCGCGGCGGCCACGTACGACAGCGGGGTCAGGTCGCCGCTGGCGCCCACCGAGCCCTCGGCGGGGATCTGCGGCAGCACGTCGTGCGCGATGAACGCGGCCAGTTGCTCGAGCAGCTCGATGCTGACGCCCGAGACACCCTGCGCCAGCGACTGCAGGCGCGCGGCCAGCACGGCACGCGTCTCGGCCGGATCGAGCATGCGGCCCAGGCCCACGCCGTGGTACGCGAACAGGTGGTGCGGCAGCTCGGGCACCAGCTCGGGCGGGATGACGACGGTGCATGAATCGCCATAGCCGGTGGTGACGCCGTAGACGACGCCGTCCTCGCGCAGCAGGCGCTCGAGGAACTCCGAGCCGCGGCGGATGCGCGCGCGGAACGCCGGGGCGTCGGACAGCGACGCGTCGGCCTTCATCTCGGCGAGCAGGCACACGTCCTCGATGCTCAGCGGGCTGCCGTCGAAGCGGATGGAGCGGGATTCAGTCATGGCTCTTGGAAGCTGGACGAGCGGCGAGCGCTCCGGGTTGATTCCAGAAGGAAAAGAAATTGAACCATTCGTAGGGCGCGCGCGCCAGCAGCCGCTCGATGCCGCGGACGAACTCCGCGGCGTAGGCGGCGCTGGCGGACAGCCGATCGCCACGCGGCAGCACGACGCGCTCGGCGAGCCGTTCGAAGACGACCTCGTGCGTGTCGCCCTGGCGGATGCAGCCCATCGAGAACAGCGGGCACTTCAGCAGCGCGGCCAGCATGTAGGCGCCGGTGGGGAACGGCGCCTCGTGACCGAGGAACGGCACCGCGACGGCGCTCGCGCGTCCGGCCGCCAGGGGCACGCGATCGCCGGCGATGGCGACGAACTCGCCGCGCGCCACGCGCTCGGACAGCAGCACCGCCGTGGCCGGCGAGATCTCGGTGACCTGCATCAGCGAGATGCCGCGCCCCGGCGACAGGCGATCGAGCATGCGGTTGAAGCGCTCCGCATGCACCGTGTGCACCAGCACCGTCAGCTTCAGCCCGGGCGTGGCGTCGGCCGAGGCCTGGCACATCTCGAGGCAGCCCATGTGCGCGGTCACCACCAGCCCGCCCTGCCGCGCGCGCACCATCTGCTCGATCAGCTCGCGGCCGACGAAGCGGATCGTGTGGAGCCGATAGCGCCCGCCGACGGCCAGCATCTTGTCGAGGATGGTCTCGGCGAACGACAGGAAATGACGCAGCGTGTCGCGCCGGCCGGGCTCGTGGCCCAGCGCGCCGGTGGCCGCCTGCAGCCGCCGCAGGTATTCGAGCGACGCCTCGCGCGCGGCCCGGTTGGCGGCCCAGTACCAGAGCACGACCGGGTAGAGGACGAGTCGGAACGGCAGCCGCCCGCCGATGCGGAACAGCGCGTACATCAGCCACATGCCGCCGGCGAACGTCTCCTCGCCGATGGCCGACCAGTGGCGCTGCCCGGTGCCGGCCGCGGTCGTCGCGGCCCCTTCCCCGCCGGGGACGCCGCTGCGTCCCCCGACGGGACCGCGGGCCTCCCCTGGGCGGCCCGTCGCAGGGCCCGCGGACGGCTTGGACAACGGACGGCTCACCGCGCCACCTTGCGCCACAGCAGCAGCGGCGAGCGCAGGAGCATGCCGACGGCCAGCCGGGCGTGCATCTTCGAGATGAGCCAGTTGTCCAGGCCCAGCCGGAAGTGCGACAGCCCGTCCTGCGGGTACGTCACGCGCGTGGGGATGCTCACGATGCGCAGCCCGCGCCAGTGCAGGCGCACCAGCACCTCGGGGTCGAAGTCCATGCGCCGGCCCAGCCGGGCCTCGTCGAACAGCCTGACGACCGGCGCCAGCGGATAGACCCGGAAGCCGCACATCGAGTCGCGGATCTCCAGCGACAGCGAATTGATCCACACCCAGACGTGCGTGGCATAGCGGCCGATCAGGCGCCCCATCGGCACCGACTCGTCGTAGATCGGCACGCCGCAGATCACGGCGTCGGGCCGATCGGCGGCGGCGGCCAGGAACTTCGGGATGTCGCCGGCGTCGTGCTGGCCGTCGGCGTCGATCTGCAGCGCGTGCGACCAGCCCGCCGCGGCGGCGGCGCGCAGGCCGGCCATCATCGCCCCGCCCTTGCCCTGGTTCAGCGCGAGCCGGACCAGCGTGACGTCGGGCGCCTGGGCGAGCGCGTCCAGCACCGCGGCGCAGTCGGCCGAGCTGCCGTCGTCGACCAGGAAGCAGTGCAGGCCGTTGGCGCGCACGTGGGCCGCGACGGCGCCCACGGCCGCGCCGTGGTTGTAGACCGGGATGACCGCGCAGGTGCGGATCTCCGAGGCCATCACGCCCCCTCCGCCGCGGCGAACACGACGCGCCCGCTCGAATGGCGGCCCGACGTCGAGTGGTATTCGAATTGCAGCGTCGCCGTGGCCGCGTTCCAGTGCAGCTCGAGTTCGAGCTGCATCCCCGGCGTCGCGGGCTGCGAGAACTTCAGCCCGTCCAGGCGGACGAAGCGGGGCGGCATGTCGAAGCGCTCGCGTGCGAACGTGATCGCCCAGTGCACCTGCGCGACCCCGGGCAGGATGGGCGTGCCGGGAAAATGGCCTTCGAAGACCTCGAGCGCGGGATCGAGCACGACCGACGCCCGCGCGTGCGCGGCCTCGGCGGTGCGCCACTTCGGTTGCGGCGACCGCGGGCGCACGTCGGTGGCCGGCGCGAACAGCGCCCCCAGCAGCGCCTCGGTGCTCTTGCCCTGCGCGTTCACCGGCAGCGTGTCGACGAGACGCCAGCGGCGCGGCAGCGCGACGCGGTCGACCGCGGCCAGCAGTCCCTTGCGCAGCTCGGCCACCAGCGCCGGCTTGCCGATGCGCGCCAGCTTCGTGCGCCCGGCCTCGCTGAGCGCGACCACCGCCGCCGGCCGCACGGCGTGCGGCAGCACGAGGCCCGCGGCGTCGACGACGGGACGCTCGTCGGCCAGCATCAGCACGCGCGCCTCGGCGACGTCGCCGCTGGTGGCCAGGCGCTGCTCCAGCGCGGTCAGCGAGACGCGCTTCTCCTCGATCTTGACGATGCGGTCGGCGCGGCCGTGCAGCTCGAAGCCGTCCATGCCGTCGCCCGCCGGCGTCGCGCGATCGGCGGTGCGGAACCACTCGAGGTCGGGCAGGTGCGGCGAGCGCACGGCGAGCGCGCCCTCCTCGACGCGGAACTCGATGCCGGGCAGCGGCTGCCAGGTGTCGCCGTGGCGCGCGCGCTGGCGCCACGCGACGCCACCGGTCTCGGAACTGCCGTAGACCTCGACCGGCGCCGCGCCCAGCAGCGCGAGCGTCGCGTCGGCGGCCTCGGGCGGCAGCGGGCCGCCGGACGAGAACACGGCGCGCAAGCCGGCGCGGGCGGCCGTCCAGTCGACCGTCTCGGGCAGCCGGCGCAGGTGCGCGGGGCTGGCCACCAGCACGGCGGGACCCTGGATGCGCTGCGCGATCTCCTCGTTGAACACGAGGCGCTCGGCCGCGAACGGCCGGCCGGCGGCCAGCGGCCACAGCACGCGGAACAGCAGGCCGTAGATGTGCTGGTGCGTGACGGTCGCCCAGACCATCGGCGTCTCGACGTCGTCGTCCGGCTCCTGCAGGCCCGCCAACGGCTCGGGCGCGAGATTCACGGGCGCGAGGCCGGTGTCGCACAGCGCGCCGAAGCGCGCCTCCAGCGCGTGCACCTCGGCGTCCAGCTGCGCCAGCGTCTTGGAGATGGCGAGCGGCTCGCCGTTGGTGCCCGAGGTGTGGACCACCAGCTGCGTGGCCTGGCGATCGAGGGGCTCGAAGAAAGGCATGCTCGCGCGCGAGGGCGCGGGACGCGCCAGCGCGCCCTCGACGTCGCCCAGGAAGCCGTCGGCCACGCCGCGCAGGCGCGCCACGGTGTCGTCCTGCATGTCGCCGGGCAGCACCACCGTCTTGCCCGCGTGCCAGGCGCCGAACAGCGCGCACGCGAAGTCGAAGGTGTCTTCGGTGAACAGCACCCAGCGCGCGCCGGATCGCGTGGCGAGCAGGTCGCGCCAGGCGGCTGCCTGGGCCGCGAAATGCGCGGCGGACAAGGCCTCGCCGCCGCGCCAGGCCACCGTGCTCGAAGTCGACGTGGTGGTGCGGGGCAGTTCGGTCAGCGGGTGCCAGCCGGCATCACGCATTCGAGGCTCCGGGGCGCTCGTGGACCGCGTCCCGCGCCGCGATGCGGGCGCGCACGCGCTGGCGCACCAGCCACTCGCCGCCCATCAGTGCGCCCATCGCGACGTACGACAGCAGGCCGTTGTAGAGCGTCCAGGCGGCCGTGCTGGCCCACAGCGCCGTCGCCACGGCGACGAGTCCGTTGACCACGAAGAAGCCGCACCACACCTGCGTCACGCGGCGCGTGTAGGCGACCGCGGCGGGGGGGAAATCGGGCTCGCGCAGGCGTGCGAGGCGCTCGACGACGCTCGGGCCGCGCCACAGGCTCATCGCGAACAGGCCGAACATCACCGCGTTGACCAGCGCGGGATAGAGCTTGAGCGGCCCCCAGAGGCCGCCGAGGAAGCTGGCCGCGGCCAGCACGATCGCGAGCGCGGCCGCGCCCAGCCAGAACGACTCGCGCGTGACCCAGGCACGCGCGAGCGCCAGCCCCACCAGCAGCAGCGCGATCCAGCGCGGGCTGACATGGCCCAGCGCGAGGTACACCACCACCGGATAGGCCAGGCTCACGGCGAGCAGCACGGCTGCCAGCAGCGGCGGCGTCCGGCGGGGCGGGGCGGCGGGAGTCGGCATGGCCGGCGCCATCGCGGCGTTCACGCGGCGGGCGCCTCGTGCACGAGGCCGTACAGCGCATCGACGACGTCCTGCACCGTGCGCACCGACTTGAACGCCTCGGGCTGCAGGCGCCTGCCCACCAGCGGCTTGAGCTGCACGATGAGATCGACCGCGTCGATCGAGTCGATGTCGAGGTCCTCGCCGAGGCGCGACTCGCGCGTGATGCGCGCCGGCTCGATGTCGAAGGTCTGGTTCAGGATCTGCACGATCCTGGCGAAGATGTCGTCCTTGGTCATGATGCTGTCCTTCACGCCTTGCCCTGGGCGGTCACGAAGGCGGCGAGCGCCCTGACGCTCGCGAAATGGGCGCGCACCTCCTCCGACTCGGCCGACAGGCTCACGCCGTACTTCTTCTGCAGCGCGAGGCCGAGTTCCAGCGCGTCGATCGAATCGAGGCCGAGGCCGTCGACGAACAGCGGCGCCGAGGCGTCGATGTCCGCGGGCGTGATGTCCTCCAGCGCCAGGGAGGCGATGATGAGTTCCTTGATGTCGTTCTCAAGCTGCTGCATGGGGAGTCTCCGCGCCGAGGCGGCGCGCCAGTTCGTCGTTGAGCCGGCGCGCGGCGAGCGCCTGGGCGCCCTCCGCGGCCAGGTGGTCGGCGATCGGCATGTCCTCGCCGATGTCGATCACGAAGTTGCCTGCGGTCGGCGGCACGCGCCACCACTTGACGCCCTTGCCGAGCATGCGCGGTTCGCAGCGGATGCGCACGGGCGTGATGGGCAGCGCGCCGCGCACCGCGAGGTTGGCCGCGCCACGCTGCAGGCGGCCCAGCGCCAGGTCGGCGGGCGTGCGCGTGCCCTCGGGGAAGACGATCAGGTTGTTGCCGGCGCGTACCGACGCGACGCAGTCGTCGATCAGGCCCGGACCGGAATCGTTGAACACGTAGCCGGCGGCCAGCACCGGTCCGCGCATGAACGGATTGCGCGCCAGCGCCGCCTTGACGATGCAGTCGGCATCGCGCACCAGCGACATCAGGAACACCACGTCGATCAGCGAAGGATGGCTGGCGAGGATCAGCAGCCCGCGCCGCTGCAGGCGCTCGCGGCCGCGCACCTCGAGGCGGCACAGCCCCAGGCCGCACATCAGGGCCACGAAGACGCGGAACAGGTGATGGATGACGCCGCGCGCGATCGCGGAACGGCGCCGGGGCTGCCGCACCGCCACCAGCAGCAGCGGGAACACGACCGCGCCGAGCAGCAGGCCGCCCAGCCCGAACAGCGCGAATGCGAAGCCGGTGCCCGCCACGCGCCACCAGCGGTTGGCGAGCGAGCTGCGGGCAGGCGCCGGCGCGGCCGTCATCGTCGCCTCAGGCATCGCGGCTCCAGGTGCAGCGGCGGCCGCCATCGGATTGGACCAGCGTGCGCGCGCCGGACAAGCCGAACCAGAGCGCGCGCAGTCCGGATGGCAACTGCGGATGCGCGCCCTCCCCGGCGTCGCCGTCGGCATGGGCCCATTCGAGATGCAGCGCGCGTTCGCCGGCGCGCGGCCGGCGCAGCCGCCACGCGAACGCGAAGTGGGCGGACGGCTCGTCCTCGAACGGCGCGTAGCCTGCGGGCAGCGGCGAGTCGTAGGCGATCAGGTTGACGCTGGCTGCGCCGTCCTCCAGCAGGGCCAGCGCCTCGGCCACGCCCGCCGCCACCGTCGTGCGGCCGGCGGCGATGGCCGACGAGTTGCGGCGGTCGCCGCGGGTCAGCGCGATCATGGCGCCGATCGCGTTGTGCACCGACAGGCCGAAGGCCGTGGGCGACAGCGCCTCGCCGCGCGCCAGGTGGGCGAGCAACTCGAGGCAGCGCACCGTCTCGCCGTAGCGCGACGCATAGACGGTGGGCTGGTCGTCGAGGTCGGCACCGGGCTCGACCGCGGCCGAGCCCGCCAGGTCGAGGGCCGCCTGCGCGGCCAGGCGCCCCAGCGGCGCGAAGCGGCGGCGCAGCATGGGTGCGACCGCGGCCAGCGGAACCTGCGGCTCGCCATCGGGCAGCCAGGGCGCGCACGCCCACTGCGCCCAGCGCTGCGGCGTGTCCACGCCGGGCGCGCACGCCGCCCAGGACTCGATGACGAAAGAAAAACTCAATTGGCTAGCCCTGACGCCGACGTTCGCCGCGTGTGTGGCGGCGCCGCTTTTAATCATGTTGTCCGCGGCGGTGCCGCGTGACCTCCAGGTCCGCTCCAGCGCCAGCCGGACAGCCCCGGCGGGCACGCGTCGCGGCCTCCCCTTCCAACAGCTCATTTTAGCCTGCGGGACGGGTCGCTTCCTGGGGGGAAGTCTTGTGCGAACACTCGGTTTCACGGGGTGGCGAGGCGCATTTCACGCCGGATCGACGGGGCCCGACGGGCGCTCCAAGGGTTGTCCCCAGGCCCGCTGCGCGACGGCGGCGCGCCGCGGCCGTGCGGGGCGCCGCATCCGGCGCCGCGCCGGCGTCGTTTCGCGCCGCCGGCCGTTGCCTCGTCGCTCGCCGCTGGCCCGCCGCGCGCAGCGCCGCGACGATGCGACGCATCCCAACCCGCATCCCATCACCCGGGACATCGCCATGAACACCCTGATCGCCATCCTCGGAAACACCCCCCTCGTCGTCTGGGCCGCGCTGGCCCTGCTCGTGGGGATCGGGCTGCGCCAGACGCGCACGCAGACGCTGTCGGCCGGCCGCCTCTGGCTCGTGCCGCTGCTGGCCGGCGCCGCCTCGCTGGCCGGCGCGCTGCGCGGCTTCGGCGGCGCCGGCGAACTGCTCACCGGCGCCTGCTGGGCCATCGGCAGCGCCATCGGCTTCGCCGCGAACCGGTGGCTGGACCTGCCGCGCCGCGTGGTGGCCAACGCCGACGGCCGCTTCACGATCGGAGGCAGCATCGCGCCGCTGTTCATCCTGGTGGCCATCTTCCTGGTGCGCTACGCCAGCAACGTGGCGCTCGCGATCCAGCCGGCGCTGGCCAACGATCCGCTGGCCGCCGCCGGGGTCGCCATCGCCTACGGGTTGACCGCCGGCCTGCTGCTGGCCCGCGCGCGCAAGATCTGGTCGACCCGCGCCGGCCCGGCCGCCGCGCTGGCCGCCTGAGGCGACAATCCCCGCCTTCCCTCCGCGTCCCTGCCCGCCGTGCCGCCTCCGACCGACCCCGCCCTCGAACCGCCGCGCGGCCTGGCCGACCTGCTGTTGCGCGGAGTGCAGGTGGCGCTCGTCAACGTCGCCATCGCCGGGCTCGTCGCCTCGATGTCCGGCAACCGGTTCGGGCACGTCGTGCTGTACGCGCAGTGCATCGGCCTGTCGATCTGGGCGATCATCGAGATCGGCCGCCGAGTGCGCCCCAGCGGCGTGCGCAGCTGGCCCCCCGGCTGGCGCGGCCCGGCCCTGGTGGCGGTGGCCTGCGCGCTGGGCTACGTGATCGGCGTCACGCTTGCCGACACCGTGCTCGGCTATTCGAGCTGGCCCAGGTACCTGCACCAGCCGCAACAGCTGGCGCGCGATTTCGGTCCGACCGTCGTCTTCTGCACCATCGTGGCCGGCGCCTTCTGGACCCGCGGGCAGGCACGCCGCCAGCGCGCGCAGGTGGCCGCGGCCGCGCACGAGGCCACGCTGGCCAGGCTGGACCTGCTGCAGTCGCAGCTCGAGCCGCACATGCTGTTCAACACGCTGGCCAACCTCCGCGCGCTGATCGCCGCCGACCCGCCGCGCGCGCAGGAGATGCTCGACCACCTGATCGCGTTCCTGCGTGCCACGCTGGCCGCGAGCCGGCAGTCCGAGCACCCGCTGTCCGAGGAATTCGCGCGGCTGGACGACTACCTCGCGCTGATGCGCGTGCGCATGGGCGATCGCCTGCGCACGAGCGCGTCGCTCCCGCCCGAACTGGCCACGCTGCCGGTGCCCCCGCTGCTGCTGCAGCCGCTGGTGGAGAACGCGATCAAGCACGGGCTGGAGCCACAGCGCGGCCCGGGCGAGCTGCACGTGCAGGCGAGCCTGGACGGCGCCACCCTGGTGCTGCGCGTGGCCGACAGCGGCCGCGGGCTGGACGCGGCCGCGCAGGCCAACGCGCGCGAGCCGGCGCCGCCGTCGTCCGGCTTCGGCCTGGTGCAGATCCGCGAACGCCTGCACACGCTGCACGGCGACGCCGCCCGCTTCACGCTCGCGCCGCGCGCCGGCGGCGGCACGCTCGCCGAGATCCGCCTGCCCGTCGCCGCGCCGCCGCATTCCTGAGACCGACATCGCATGACCACTGCCCTGATCGCCGAAGACGAGCTCCTGCTCGCGCAGGCCCTGCGCGCCGAGCTCGCGCGCGCCTGGCCCGAACTGCAACTGCTGGAGTCCGCCGTCGACGGCGACGACGCCGTCGAACGCACGCTGTCGGGCCGCCCGGACGTCGTGTTCCTGGACATCCGCATGCCCGGGCGCACCGGCCTCGAGGCCGCCGAGGCGATCGTCGAGGAATGGCCCGGCGACGCCGGCGCGCTGCCGCTGATCGTCTTCGTCACCGCCTACGACCAGTACGCGCTGCAGGCCTTCGAGCGCGCCGCGGTCGACTACCTGCAGAAGCCCGTGCAGCCCGCGCGGCTGGCGTCGTGCTGCGCCCGCCTGCGCGACACGCTCGCGCTGCGCGCCGCGGCCAACGGCGCGGCGGCGCCCGACGACGCCGCCCTGCTGGGCCGGCTGCGCACGCTGCTGGGCGCGCCGGCGGGGGCAGGGGCGGCGCCCGCGGCGCTGACCCTGCTGCAGGCGAGCATCGGCTCGACGCTGCACATGATCCCCGTCGACGAGGTCGTCTACTTCGAGGCCGCCGACAAGTATGTGCGCGTCGTCACCGCCGAGCGCGAGGCGCTGATCCGGATGTCGCTGCGCGAGCTCCTGCCGCGGCTTCGACCCGAGACGTTCTGGCAGATCCACCGCGGCACCGTGGTGCGCGCCGACGCGATCGCCACGGCCACCCGCGACGACTCGGGCAAGGTGTTCCTCACCTTGCGCCAGCGACCTGAACGGCTGGTCGCGAGCCGTCTGTACGCGCATCTGTTCCGCGCGACGTGACGCCGGCCGCGGCGGCGGGCAGCTTGCCGCGCATCGCCTGGTCCCAGCGCTGCAGGCGCTCGGGGCTGACGTCGAAATGCTGCCCGAACAGCAGCGGGCCCTGGCGCGCCATCATCGTGGCCACGCGCGCGGCGGCGGGGTCACCCGCGTCGGCCGCGGTCGACAGCTGCGCATAGGCCTGCGGCCACTGCTGCGCCTCGTAGGCCTCCATCGCCATGCGGAAGCGGCCCTGCGGCGCGTCGCCGTGGCGGCCCAGGCCGGCACCGGTCAGCGCGATGCAGGCCGCGACGATCGCCGTGGCGCCGATCAGCACCTGGGCGCCGGTGTCGATCCAGCGGGCCGTCGCACTCATCGTCATGGTCATCGCTTGCTGCATGGTCTGCTCCTGCGTGGCTTGCCGTACGTTCCGGCTTGTCGAGGCGCGAGTATGGAAAACGGTCGCCCGCTCAGCTATCCCCCTTGAGAGGGTGCGCGGCGGCGCCATCTGTAACCGTCGACAGCCCCGCGCCACTAGAATCGTCGCGACATGAACACGCCCAAGAATCCCACTCCCGCCGCGCCGGCCGACGAGGCCGTCAAGCCCGCGAATTTCCTGCGCAACGTCATCGAACGCGACCTCGAGGCGGGCACGTACGCACATCGACAGTGGGGCGGCGGGGCCGGGGATGCGGCCTTCCATGCCGCGGGCACGCCGGACACGGCGCGCGTGCGGCTGCGCTTCCCGCCGGAGCCCAACGGCTACCTGCACGTGGGCCATGCCAAGAGCATCTGCCTGAACTTCGGCCTGGCGCGCGACTACGGCGGCGTCTGCCACCTGCGCTTCGACGACACCAATCCCGAGAAGGAGGACCAGGAGTACGTCGACGGCATCAAGGAGAACGTGCGCTGGCTGGGCTTCGACTGGGTCACGCCCTCGGGCGACCACCTGTTCTACGCCAGCGACTACTTCGACTTCATGTACCGCGCCGCCGAGGCGCTGGTGGAGGCCGGCCTGGCCTATGTCGACGAGCAGTCCGCCGAGCAGATCCGCGCCCATCGCGGGGACTTCAACACGCCCGGCACCGACAGCCCGTTCCGCCACCGCGCCCCGGCCGAGAACCTCGCCCGCCTGCGCGAGATGCGTGACGGCCGGCATGCCGACGGCGCGATGATCCTGCGGGCGAAGATCGACATGGCCAGCCCCAACATCAACCTGCGCGACCCGGCGCTGTACCGCATCCGCCGCGCGCACCACCACAACACGGGCGACCGGTGGTGCATCTACCCGATGTACACGTTCGCGCATCCCATCGAGGACGCCCTCGAGCGCATCACGCACAGCATCTGCACGCTCGAGTTCGAGGACCAGCGCCCGTTCTACGACTGGCTGCTGGAGCGCCTGGTCGAGCTCGGGCTGCTCGCGCACCCGCTGCCCCGGCAGTACGAGTTCGCGCGCCTGAACCTCACCTACGTCGTCACCAGCAAGCGCAAGCTGCGCCAGCTGCTGGAAGACGGGCACGTCACGGGCTGGGACGATCCGCGCATGCCCACGCTGGTCGGCATGCGCCGCCGCGGCTACACCGCCGGCGCGCTGCAGTTGATGGCCGAACGCACCGGCGCCACGAAGAACAACACCTGGATCGACTACGCCTGGCTCGACATCGCGCTGCGCGACGACCTCGAGGACAAGGCGGCCCGCGCGATGGCCGTGCTCGACCCGATCCCCCTGAAGCTCACCAACTGGGCCGACGTGTTCGGCAGCGACGCCCACCGCGAGCCCTGCGGCGCGCCCGCGCACCCGCACCACCCGGAGATGGGCCAGCGCGCCTTCGTCCTCGGCCCCGCGGTGTGGATCGAACGCGACGATTTCCTCGAGCTGCCCGTCAAGGGCTACCAGCGCCTGTTCCCGGGCAACAAGGTGCGCCTGAAGTACGGCGTCATCGTCGAATGCACCGGTTGCGAGAAGGATGCCGACGGCCAGGTCACCGCCGTGCTGGCCACGGTCGTGCCGGACACGAAGAGCGGCACCCCCGGCGCCGACGCCGTCAAGGTCAAGGGCACCATCACGTGGGTTTCCGCGCACGACGGCGTACCCGTCACGCTGAACCTCTACGACCGCCTGTTCGCCGTGCCGCAACCCGGCGCGACGGACGCCCCGCTCGCGGCCGAGCTGAACCCGTCGAGCTGGCGTGTCACGCAGGGCTACGTCGAACCGTCCGCCGGCCGGCTGGCGGCCGAAACCCGGGTGCAGTTCGAGCGCCACGGCTATTTCGTCACCGACCGCGTCGCGCACCAGCTCGACGAGCCGGTGTTCAACCGCATCACGACGCTCAAGGACAGCTGGGGCAAGTGACCCTGGCCCTTGATTCGGCGCGGCCTGGCCCCAAGTCAGGTTCGAGGGCGACGAGCCCGCGAGCAATGATTGAAGGAGTCGTGATGGCCGCCGCCGCACTGAAGAACCGCATCGAGAACCTGATCGCCATGGCCCAGCTGCTGGAGCGCGTAGACGCGAATCCGACGATCGTCGGCGCGCAGCAGTACCTCAACCTGGTGGGCACCGTGAAGAGCCTGCTCGGCGACGACGACCTGCCCGACGACGCCCTGCGTGCGGTGCTGCGCGCCTGTCCGGCCAGTGCCACGCTCTACGAGAACATGCACTATGACCGCTCGGGACTGTCGCAGTCGCCGCTGGACGCGGCCGTGGCCTCCGAGCTGGCGGCCGCGGACCTGATCGCCAGCCTGCGCGCCCGTGCACATTGACACGTTCGCGTGACGCGCGAACGCAACAACCGGGCGGCGCGTCGCTGACGCGACAGACAGCCCGCATCCAACTCCCCCA
Organism: Burkholderiales bacterium; assembly: GCA_019510465.1. GTDB lineage: Bacteria > Pseudomonadota > Gammaproteobacteria > Burkholderiales > Burkholderiaceae_C > Scleromatobacter. The sequence continues at coordinate 19,318 of JAEKKH010000160.1, read as the reverse complement.
CATTCGAGCCGGCATCCCGCCGGCTCGAGTCGTTCCTGGACTCGCATTTCCCGCCGCGACACGATCGCGGCGCCATGCCGGCGCACCCCGCTTTGGTGCATCCGTCAACAACACGCAACATTTTTGCCCGTATTGCACCTGATACGTGCACTTGTTCGCGCAAATGGCGGGCCGGCGGGGACATAGCGCGACTAGACTGCGCCCATCCCATCGGAAAACACGAGTACCGGAGACAAACTCACATGGCATTCCTGAACAAGAACACCGCCCTGGCCGTCGCCGCCCTGGTCGCCTGCGGCAGCGCCGCCGCCACCGAGGCCTACGACCTGCGCTACGCCCCGGGCTACGGCGGCGCCGACATGTCGGCGCCGTTCGAGGGCGGGTGGGTGTTCCAGGCTCACTCCTACGCCTATAGCGGCAATGTCCGCGGCACGACGGCCGTCTCCCTGCCGTTCAGCACCATCCACGCGCTCAATCCGGCGGTGCCGGCGATCCCCGGCGCCTTCACGACGACCACGGTCGACACCAACGAGCAGATCAACGTCTACGGCCTGCTGCCGCGCCTGAGCTACATGGGCTCGACGACCTTCCTGGGCGCCACGCTCGGCGGCACCGTGCTGCTGCCGCTGGTCAACAAGAAGAGCAACGCCACGATCACGGCCGCATCCACCATCGCGACCTCGCCGCTGCCCGCCGGCAACAACGCGGCGATCGCCGCCGGCGTGAATCCGCTGGTCATGGGCCAGGTGCAGGCGGTGGCCAGCGCCAACACCAACGCCGACTTCGGCCCCGGCGATCTGGAGTTCTCGCCGATCCTGCGCTGGAGCACCGAAGCCACCCAGACGCTGTTCGTCCTGACCACCGTGATGCCCACCGGCGACTACGACAAGAACCGCGCGGCCAATCCGAGCGCCGGCAAGTTCTGGACGTTCCGACCCGCCGTTCAGTTCAGCTACATCGGCGACGGCTGGGACGTCGGCACGCGCCTGGCCTACTCGTACAACACGCGCAACGTCGAGACGAAGTACAAGAGTGGCGGCTACATCAACCTCGATCTGGCGGTGATGAAGTCGATCAGCGACTCGACCCGCGTGGGCGTGTCCGGCTATGCCGTCGACCAGCTGCAGAAGGACAACACCCGCCTGGCCACGGCCGCCGACTACGCCGCCACGTTCGGCGCCGCCAATGCCGCGGCAGTCGAGGCCCGCCAGGATGCGACGGTGGACCAGAAGGGCCGCGTGTTCGGCCTCGGCCCGGAGATCGCCTACATCCACGGCGCCGGCGACTACCTGCTGGAAGGCCGCATCATGAAGGAATTCGGCGCGCAGACGCGTCCGAAGGGCTTCACGGCGTTCGTCACGCTGTCCAAGCCGTTCTGACGCGGACGGAAGTCACGTCGGGCGCACCGGCCGCAACGCCGGCGCTGCGATCCCGCGGGGCTTCGTCCGATACAAGGAAGGCGACGCCCGGCCGCCAGGCCCGGGCAGCGCCGTTCCGCGCGGCTCGTCACACCGCCGCGCCCTGAAGTGAGGGTGAAAAGATCATGAAGATGCAAACGTTGCGCCGGCTGCTGTCGGCCCTGGTGTTGGTCGGCGCCGCCTCCGGCGCCTGGGCCAACGTCGACGTCTCCGGCGTCTCGCTGGACGAGAACGTCACGGTCGGCGGCGTGCCGCTGCACCTGAACGGCGCCGGCTACCGCAAGCGCGGCTACTTCAAGATCGACGTCACCGCGGTGTACCTGCCGACGAAGCTGAGCTCGCTCGAGGCCATCGAGAACACCCCGGGCGTCAAGCGCGTCCAGCTGGTCATCCAGCAGGACGTCACCGGCTCGCAGGCCTCGCGCTACTTCCTGATCGACTTCGAGGCCTCCGCCACCCCGGCCGAGTTCGCCAAGCTGATCACCGAGGTCTCGCAGGTGGGCGACATCTACAGCTCGCTGCCCAAGATCAAGAAGGGTGACATCGTCACCATGGACTGGATCCCCGGCAAGGGCCTGATCGCCACGCTCAACGGCAACCCCCTGACGCCGCACGGCGCACCGTCGGCCTACATCAACAGCGAGCTGCTGGCCAAGGTCATGCTGCGCATGTACATCGGCGGCAAGACGCCGGCCGAGCTGCACGACAACCTGCTGGGCCTGTCCACCAGCATGCGCGACAAGAAGTAGATCGCGCCCTCATCCATCTGGGGCCTCGACGCGTGGGAGCGTGTCGAGGCCCTTCTTGTGCGTCTTCGCCACGTCGCGGCGCGCAGGCGCTCAGACCTGGATCAGCTCGATCTTGTAGCCGTCCGGATCCTCCACGAACGCGATGACGGACGTGCCGCCCTTGACCGGCCCCGGCTCGCGCGTGACCTTGCCGCCGGCGTCGCGCACGCTGTCGCACACGCTGGCGACGTCGGGCACGCCGAGCGCGAGGTGGCCGAACGCGGTGCCGATCTCGTAGGTCGAGACGCCGTAGTTGTAGGTGAACTCGACCTCGACGTCGCCCACCTCGCCGCGCGGATCGTCGTTGCGCCCGTAGCCGACGTAGGCCAGCGTGTACTGATGCTCCGGACGGTCGACGGTGCGGCGCAAGGTCATGCCGAAGTGCGTCGTGTAGAAGTCGATCGAACGCTGCAGGTCGCCGACGCGCAGCATCGTGTGGAGGAATTTCATCGTGTGGCCAGCTCGGATTGCACCAGGGCCGCCACGTTAGCAAACATCGCGCGCCCGAGCGCGGCGGGGTCATTGACCTGGCGCAGCTCGTCGTACGCGCGCTGCGCCTCGGGGTAGCGGCGGCGAAGCAGGTTCAGCCACTGCTTCAGGCGTCCGGCGTGATGGCGCGGCTCCACCTTGACGCCGACGCGGTGCCAGAAGTCCGCGATCAGCGGCAGCAGGTCGTCCCACGCGACGGCCGGCGGCGCGCCGTAGGCTTCAGGCGAGTGCGGGCCGCCGGCCGAGGCCTTGACGTAGCCGCGCTCGTCCTCGCGCGCCCGCGTCGCGTGCGAGGGCAGCGCGAGCGGCGGCGCATGGCCCGCCAGGCGGCCCGCGCGGATCGCCAGCGCCAGGCCGGGGTCGGCCACCATGCCGCGGCCCAGCATCAGGTCGCTGCAGCCAGTGACACGCCGGCAGCGCTCGGCGTCGTCGGCCGTCCAGATCTCGCCGTTGGCGACGACGGGAATCGACACCGCCTCGCGGATCGCCGTCACGCGCTCCCAGAACGCCGGCGGCCGGTAGCCGTCGGCCTTGGTGCGCGCGTGCACGACGAGCTCGCTCGCGCCGGCCCCCGCGAGCGCCAGCGCGCACTCGACCGCGCGCGAGGCGTCATCCACGCCCAGGCGCATCTTGGCCGTCACCGGCAGGCCGGGGGGCACCGCGCGCCGCACCGCTTCCACGATGCGCCCGAGCAGCGGCGGATCGACCAGCAGCGACGCCCCGCCGCCGTGCCGGTTGACCACCTTGGCCGGGCAGCCGAAGTTCAGGTCGATGCCGTCCGGCCCGAGGGCGGCGAGCACGGCGGCGTTGTCGGCCAGGCAGGCCGGATCGGAACCCAGCAGCTGCGGACGCACCGGCACGCCGGCCAGCGTGCGGCCGCCCTGGCGCAGCTCGGGCACGATGCGCGTGAACACGCGCTCGGGCATCAGCTGGTCGGTGATGCGGATGAACTCCGACACGCAGCGGTCGATGCCGCCGACGGCGGTCAGCACCTCGCGCAGCGGGTGGTCGAGCAGCCCTTCCATCGGGGCCAGCAGCAATTGGCCACCGGTCACCGGACCACCCTGCGCCTGTCGGCTGCGGAGCGAGCGCCTTCGGGCGGCCGGGCGACGCTCACTGCACTCATCCTCCGCCTGTCGGCTGCGGAGCGAGCGCCTTCGGGCGGCCGGGCGACGCTCATGCGGCCCACGCGTCCACGGCCTCCGCGAGGCGCTCGAAGTCGGCCTCGTCGTTGTAGACCTGCGCAGCGAGCCGCACGTGCGGGCGGCCGCGGATGGCCAGCACCTGGGCCTCGATGCGGCGCTCGTCGAACAGCCACGCCTTGAGCGCAGGCGCGGCCGAGGCCCCCAGCGCCGCGATGCGCTCGGGCAACGCCACGCTGGCCATGCAACCGACCATCGCCTCGGGCGTGGTGAACGGCTGGCCCCAGCGGGCGGCGAGCCGGTGCGCCATGCGCCAGGCCAGGCCGTGGTTCCAGGCGCGCATCGCGTCCACGCCCAGCACGTCGCGCATGAAGGCGATGCCCTCGGGCGCGGTGAGCATGGCGGACGGATCGCGCGTGCCGGTCCACTCGAACTCCTGCACGAGGCCGACGTCCAGGCCCCAGGAGATCACCGGCGGATGCAGCGCGGCGCGGCGCGCGGGCGCCACCCAGAGCAGGCCGCAGGCGCGCGGCGCGAAGGCCCACTTGTGCAGGTTGGCGACATACCAGTCGGCCCCGATCGCCTCGATGTCGAGCGCGATCGCGCCGGGCGCGTGGGCGCCGTCGACCAGCACCGGCACGCCGCGCGCTCGGCACGCGGCGGTCATCGCCGCGATCGGCAGCAGCAGCGCCGTCTCGGAGGCCACGTGGTCGAGCACCGCCAGGCGGGTGCGCGACGTGAGGACACGCTCGACGGCGTCGACGCAGGCCGCCGTCGCCTCGCCGGTCACCGGGAACGGCGTCTCGGCGACGACGACGCGCGCCCCGGCGGCCCGGGCGACGAACTCCGCGGCCTTGACGACCGCGCCGTAAGCCTGGTCCAGGACGACGATCTCGTCGCCCGGCGCCAGCGCGATCGAGCGCAGCACCGCGTTGATGCCGGTGGTCGCGTTGTCGACGAAGACGAGGTCGTCGCCGCGCGCGCCCAGGAAGCTGCCGACCGCGTCGGCCGCCTGGCGCAGCAGGAGCCGCGGCTGGCCCGGCTCGTCGGGCGCGAGGCGCATGAGCTCGCGAAACAGGAAGGCGGCCGGCTGCGCCTCGGCGCGCCGCTGCCAGGCCTGCTGCGCCTCCAGCACCACGCGCGGCGTGGCGCCGACGGTGCCGTGGTTCAGGTAGGTGATCGCGGGATCGAGCCACCAGTGGGCAAGCATGGAACGGCCGAAGGCGGGCACGGGGTGATTCGGGCGGGTGGCGGAACCGCCATTTTGGCGCGTCCCGGTGCGGGCCCGGATGCAGGGTCATCGGCCAGCCGCGAGCACGGCGGGCCGGCAGGCCGCGGGCGACGAGCCGCCTGCCGTCGGCGCCGCCTGGCGCCTCAATGCAGGTCGGTCAACTGCACCGCCGGCGACGCCCATTCCCGCCCGACGCTGCCCTGCGCGCGCAGGAAGCTGGCGCGGGCGCCATCGGTCATCGCGTCCCAGTGCACCTCGCCCTGGTGGTCGCAGGGGAACGACAGCGCGCGGCCGGCGTGGAACAGCGACTGGAAGCGCAGTTCGTAGCGGGCGAGCGATTCGGCGACGGGCAGCGGAGCGGTGATCATGACGGCCTCGGGTGTTGCGGATGAGGACTCGGCGCCGGGACGATGCCCGGCATGAAGGCAGTGTGCGCGCCATCGCGGCCGCACGACATCAGCGCACTTCCATGCCGGGCCTCGCCGCGCCGTCCCTGCGCATGTCGTCGCGGCGGACGGCGCCTGTCAGCGCGCTTCTGACAAACTCGGCCTCCTGTCCTGCTTCGACCCGCCCCAGACCGTGACTGCCCCGCTCATCCGCCTCGCCACCGTCGACGACGTCCCCCTGCTCTGCGCCCTGGGCGCCGCCACCTTCCGCGAGACCTACCGCGAGATCAGCGATCCGCGCGAGGTCGACGACTACGCCGACGAGCATTTCACGCCCGAGCGGGTGGCCGCCTGGTTCCGCAAGCCCTGCGCGTGCACGCTGCTGGCCGTCGCCGCCGGCGCGCCCGTCGGCTATGCCCACCTGCGCCACGCCAGGGTGCCGGCCTGCGTGGCCGACCGCAAGGCGATCGAGCTGTCGCGGCTGTACCTGCTGGGCACGGCGCAGGGCACCGGCCTGGGCAGCGCGATGATGGCCGCCGTGCTGGCGCAGGCCGCCGGGCTCGAGGCCCGCACGGTGTGGCTGGGCGCCTATGACCGCAACCTCCGCGCGCTGGCCTTCTACGCCCGCCACGGCTTCGTGCGGGTCGGCACGCACAAGTTCGAGTTTGGGGGGCGGACCCATGCCGACCCCGTCCTGACGCGCCCCGTCGTCCTCACGCCCTGAGCCACGACTATCATTCGCGCCTTCCAAAACATTTCGGAGATTTCCCGATGAACTCCCGCACCGCCCGCCTGGCCGCCGTCCTGGCACTCGCCGCCGGCTTCGCCACCGCCGCGCAGGCCGACGACGATGCCGCGCTCGCCGCCGCCGCCAAGGAGTCCGGCGCCAGCGTCTCCGCCACCGGCGTCGTCTACCGCACCCTGAAGGACGGCACCGGGGCCAGCCCGAAGGCGTCCGACACGGTCAAGGTCAACTACCGCGGCAGCTTTCCCGACGGCAAGGAATTCGACGCCTCGCGCGGGAACCCGATCTCGTTCCAGTTGAATCGCGTGATCCCGTGCTGGACCGAGGGCGTGCAGAAGATGAAGGTCGGGGGCAAGGCGAAGCTGACCTGTCCCTCCGCCGTCGCCTACGGCCCGCGCGGCGCGGGTGGCGTGATTCCGCCGAATGCGACGCTGGTGTTCGAGGTGGAGTTGCTGGCGATCAACTGATCGATCGCCCAAACGCGGGTCGGGACGACCCGCCCTACCGGTCCGCGCCGGGCGGGCCCGGCATCAGGCCGACGCGCGCGTGCATGCCCGCGAGCATCGTGTCGAAGACCATGCGATGCGTGTCGGGCACCTTGGCGAGCACGACGTCGCGGTAGTCGTCGTGCGCGCAGTCGCCGGTGCCCACGCAATGCAGTGCCGCCTCCAGGCCGCCGTGGCAACTGCTCACCAGCTCGCAGGCGACGGTCTCGGCCGCCCATTCGTGCAATTGGCGGTCGACGCCGTCGTCGCCCGCCGAATTGCCGACGTCGAGGAACGCGGCGTTGTTCTGCAGCGCCTCGGCCGCGGCCCAGCGGTCCCCCGTGCGCAGTGCGGCGTCGATGTCGGCGTTGGCGTTCTCGCGCGACGTCGGCGTGACGATGCCGCGCCCGTTCTCCGGCAGCAGGAAGTCGCGCCCGCCGCGCTGCTCGACCGCGATCTTGTACAGCGCCAGCACGTCGGGGTACGTCTCCAGCACGCCGGTGCAGCGCTTCTCGACGTCCTGCACGAGCGCCAGCGCGCCCTCGAAGAAGGCGTCGTCGCCGGTGTGCGTGGCCGCGACGCCGCGGTGCTGCGTCAGGTCGTTGCAGCGCTTCCAGGCCAGCAGCGCGTAGAACTTGCCGCCCTCCTGCGGGCGGCTCATGGCCTGGCCGATGAAGTCGAGGTAGCTCGTCGCGTTCTCGAACCCGGTGCGCATGCGGGCCGAGCGCGAGCTCTGCTCGGTGCCCGCGGTGTCCGACGGCGTCAGGCCGTTGACGGGTGCGGCCACCGATGCGGCGCCGGCCGGCGCGCTGGCCACGGGCGCGTGCCGCGGGCTCAGGTGGTGCACCTTGCGCGAGAGCATCAGCAGGGCGATGCAGCCGACCACCACCAGCACCGCACCGGCGGCCGACGACTTGTGCGCGCGCAGCCACAGCAGCAGCCTGGTCATGCGCGCGTCCTCGCGCGGGGCCGCGCGTGACGCGCGGGCAGGCACGGGCAGGCGCGCGGGCGATGGAAGGCGAACGGGATCAGGGTCATGCGCAGCGTCACGGGACGGGGGCTCCGGTCGCCATTCTCTACGACTGCGGCAGCTCCTCGCCGACCGGCCGGCCGCCAGCCGCCCGCACCTCGCGCGGCGTGGCGCCGAACCAGCGCCGCACGGTGCGGCTGAAGTTGGAGGTGTCGACGTAGCCCAGCCGCGACGCGATCTCCTCCATCGGCTCGGCCGTGTGCACCAGCATCCACAGCGCGCGCTGCTGGCGCGCCGCATCGAGCAGCTGCTGGAACGTGGCGCCGTCCTCGTGCAACCGACGGATCAGCGTGCGCGCCGAAATGCCGCAGCGCGCGGCGACGTCGGCCATGCGCGGGTAGGCGCCGTCGTCGATGCCGGCCAGCAGGCCGGCCACGCGCTGGGCCAGGCTCGCGCCGGCGACCTCGGCGAGCGCCTCCTCGCACTCGCGGCACGCACTCGCGTGGGCCTTCGCGTCGGCGCCGATGCATGGCAGCGCCAGGTCGCGCCGCGCGACATGGAGCGCGAACGACGGCTGCTCGAAACGCAGCTCGGCGACGCCGAAGCGCTGGTACTGGTCGCGCCACGTGGGCGTCGGCAGCGGCAGATCGATGCGCAGGCTCGCGGGCACCTGGCCGACGGCCGTCTCCAGCATGCGCAGGATCGCGCCCAGCACGGTGTCGACGACGAAGCCGCGCACGCTGCCCAGCTCGGTGCGGTCGGCGGCCTGCATCGTCATGCCGTCACGGGTGTCGACGCAGGTCCAGGCCATCGCGTCGTTGCGCGTCGTGCCGTAGCGCGCCAGCGTGTGCATGGCCGCGCGCAGGTCGCGGCTGGTGACGACGGCGTAGCCGAGCGCCCCGTGCGCGGACACCGGCGCGCCGCCGCCCAGATCCAGCCCCAGCCAGGGCCGGCGCGTGGCGGCCATCGCGCCCTCGGCCAGGCGCACGATGGTGTCGCGGCCCAGGCGCTTGTCGTCCTTGACCAGCGTGTCCCAGTCGAGGCCGGCCGCGGCCAGCACGCGGTCGCCGTCGACGTCCGCGTGCTGCAGCAGCATGCGCAGCAGCCGCGCGTAGATCGGCGGCACGAGCGAGCCGGGCTGCGGCAGCGGCGGGTGGACGGCGACGGGACGGCTCATGATGGTCAGGGCCCGGGAGGTCTCGGTGTCTTCCCTTGGACGGCCCGGTTTGTCACTTTATGACGAATTCGTGGCAGCTGCATCGGTGTCGGCCCCCGGGCGAGGCGCCCAAACTGGCTGTCCCGATGCGCTCCGCCACCGTCCCCGACCCGTCCGCGCCCTGCGTGGATCGCAAGCGCCACGCATGGCCGCTGTCGCTGGCCGTTCCGATGCGGGTGGGCCTGGGCCCGGTGCCGCACCGCGACTGGGCGCAGACCGTCATGTTGTGGCCTCCCGTGGCCTTCGTCTACTGCGTGGCGCCTCTAATCGGCCTCGGGCCCGGCGCCGGCATCCGCAACCACCCGGACGCGTCGCGCATCGATTTCGATCTCCGGCGACGTGCCGCGCCGATGCGCCGGCATGGTCTTGCCGGCCTCCGCGCCGCGTGGACGGCGCATGATTCCCCGAGGGTGTTCCTTGGCTGACCACAAGAAAGAGACAAGCATGGATTTCGACTACATCGTGGTGGGCGGCGGCTCGGGCGGGTGCGTGCTGGCGGCACGGCTCAGCGAGGATCCCGCGGTATCCGTGGCGCTGATCGAGGCCGGGCCGGTGGACAAGAACATCCTGATCCACGTGCCCGCGGGCCTGGCCCTGCTGGCGCAGACCAAGGCGGCCAACTGGAACTTCAGCACCGTGGCGCAGAAGGGCCTGAACGGGCGCATCGGCTGGCAGCCGCGGGGCAAGGTGCTGGGCGGCTCGAGCTCGGTCAATGCAATGGTCTACATCCGCGGCCATCGCGCCGACTACGACCACTGGGCCGCCGAAGGCAACGCGGGCTGGGCCTACGACGACGTGCTGCCGTACTTCCGTCGCGCCGAGCACAACGAGCGGCTGCACGACAAATACCACGGCAACGACGGCCCCCTCAACGTGATGGACCTGCGCAGCCCCAACAAGTACACGCAGCCCTTCATCGACGCCGGGCGCGAGGCCGGCTACCGCATCACCGACGACTTCAACGGCGCGGAGCAGGAAGGCATCGGCCCGTACCAGGTCACGCACAGGAACGGCGAGCGCCACAGCGCGGCCAAGGCCTACCTCACGCCCAACCTGGGCCGCAGGAACCTCACGGTGTTCACCGGTGCGCACACCACGCGCATCCTGTTCGAGGGCAGGCGCGCCAGGGGCGTCGAGTTCCGCCGCGACGGCCGCCTCGAGCAGATCGGGGCCAAGCACGAGGTGCTGATGGCGGCCGGCGCGCTGCAGACGCCGCAGATCCTGATGCTGTCGGGCGTCGGGCCCGGCGCGGAGCTCGCGAAGTTCGGCATCGGCGTCGTCCACGACCTGCCGGGCGTCGGCCGGAACCTGCAGGACCATCTCGACGCCGTGCAGGTCGTCAACGCGCCCATGCTCAAGGAAACCTTCGGCGTGTCGTTCGGCGGCATCGCGCGCGTGCTCAAGGCGATCCCCGAGTGGCGCGATCGACGCACCGGCATGCTCACGACGAACTTCGCAGAGTCCGGCGGCTTCATCAAGAGCCAGGCCTCGGAGCCGATCCCCGACCTGCAGCTGCACTTCGTCGTCGCCAAGCTCGTCGACCATGGCCGCAAGACGGTGTTCGGCCACGGCTACTCGGGCCATGTCTGCGTGCTGCGCCCCCGGAGCCGCGGCAGCATCACGCTGGCCAGCGCCGACCCGATGGCCGGGCCGCTGATCGACCCGAACTTCCTGGCCGACCCGGACGACGTCGCGCGCATGGTGCGCGGCTTCCGCCTGATGCGCGCGCTGTTCCAGCAACCGGCGCTCAGGAAGCTGGGCGGCCACGAGCACCCGCGCTCCGCCGGCGCCACCACCGATGCCGAGATCGAGCAGTTCATCCGCGGCTACGGCGACACCATCTACCACCCGGTGGGCACCTGCCGCATGGGCTCGGGCGCGATGGACGTGGTCGGCGCCGACCTGCGCATCCACGGCCTCGAGGGCATCCGCGTGGTCGACGCCTCGATGATGCCGCGCATCATCGGCGGCAACACCAACGCGCCGACGATCATGGTGGCCGAGAAGGCCTCCGACATGATCAAGGCGGCGCGGCTGTCGGGCGCCGCGCCGGCGCCGCAGGCGATCCGCGCGCCGGCGTCGCCCGAATCGCTCGCGGCCTGATCCGCGCGTCCTCGGGCAACGCGGCGGCGACGCTTCGCTGCGCCGCGGCAAGAATTCAGGACCACGCCGTCCTGGCGCGGCAGCCGGTGGCGCAACTTGCGCACGCGCCGGCCCGGCAACGACGCGGCCGGCAGCGCGAACTCCGCCTCCGACAGGTCGGTCGACGTGACCAGCCGCGTGCGCTCGTCGACATCGCCGTTGCGGCTCAGGCGCAGGATGGCCGGCGCGCCCGACAGCGGCCGCGCCTCGCGCAAGCGCAGGCGAGCCCCGTCCGACGTTCGCTTGTCACGCCTTGCGCACGCGCACGCCGCCTGCGCGCAGCGCGCGCGTCACGCGCTCGGGCGTCGCGCGCGCGACGGCGACGAGGCTCGCCTCGGCGAGCGGCGCCACGACGAACGGCGACGCGGCCATCAGCTTTTCCGGCGAGGCCAGCACCACCGTCTCGGCCGCGCGTTCCATCAGGGCGCGCTTGACCGCCGCTTCCTCGGCGTCGCCCGTGCTGAGCCCCGCGTCGGGATGCACGCCCGTGACGCCGAGGAAGAACAGGTCGGCGCGCAGCCGGGACGCGGCGGCGATGACGTCGGCCCCGACGTTGACCATCGAATGGCGGTACAGCCGTCCGCCCAGCATGCGGACATCGACCAGCGGGTGCGACGCGAGCTCGATGGCGACCGTGGGGCTGTGGGTGACGACCGTCGCGCGCAGCCCGGGCGCCAGGTGGCGCGCCACCTGCAGCGCCGTCGTGCCGCCGTCGAGGATCACGACCTGGCCCGCCTGCACCAGCGACGCGCCCAAGCGCCCGAGCGCCACCTTGTCCGCGGTGGACACCTGCTCGCGCACGGCCAGGTCGCCCATCGCCGCCGAGGCCGGCAGCGCACCGCCGTGCACGCGCTGCAGCTTGCCTTCGGCCGCGAGCTCGCGCAGGTCGCGCCGGATGGTGTCCTCGGAGGTGCCGAACTCGAGGGCGAGCGTCTTCGCGACGAGCTGCCCTTCGGCGGCGAGGCGCTCGAGCAGGAGTTTCTTGCGTCGGGTGGTGAGCATGAGGGATTTGCGGTGGTCGCGTGTTTGCACGATACTGCACGAAACTACCCGATTCTGCCATGCCTTCACCGAACGTCGATCCCCGCCCCTACGTCGGCAACGACGAGATCCGCATCATCGAGGAGCGCGTGCTCGCGCACGACTGGTACCTGCTGCGCAAGACCACCTTCGAGCACCGTCGCCGCGACGGCCGCCTGCAGGTGGTCAGCCGCGAGACCTACGACCGCGGCAACGGCGTCGCGCTGCTGCTGTTCAATGCCGCGCGCGGCACGGTGATCCTGATCCGCCAGTTCCGCTTCCCCTGCTACGTCAACGGGCTGCCCGACGGCATGCTGATCGAGGCCTGCGCCGGCCAGCTGGACGGCAACGATCCGCTGGCCGCGATGCGCCGCGAGGCCATCGAGGAGACGGGCTACGACGTGCAGGCCCCGCGCAAGGTGTTCGAGGCCTACATGAGCCCCGGCTCGATCACCGAGAAGCTGCACTTCTTCGTGGCCGCGGTCGACGATGCCGACCGCCGCACCGGCGGCGGCGGCGACGCGCACGAGGGCGAGGACATCGAGGTGCTGGAACTGCGGCTGGACGACGCGATGGCGATGATCGCCAGCGGCGCGATCCAGGACGGCAAGACCATCATGCTGTTGCAGCACGCGGCCATGACCGGGCTGGACAGGCTCTAGCCCTCGACGCAGTCCTGGATCGCCGCACCGACGCTGGCGATGGTCTTGCGCCGGGCCGCGTCGGCCACCAGCAGCGGCGACGCGAGCGCGTGCCGCATCGTCGCCAGGCCGATCAGGTGCGAGGCGATCAGCGCGGCGCGCAGTTCGGCATCCCGCCCGCGCAGCAGGCGCGCGAGCGGCAGCACGAAGTCGGCATGGAAGCGATCGGACACCCGCGCGTGCGTCGCCGGGCTGCCCGACGAGCGCAACAGGATGCCCAGGGCGTCGAAGCCGGCGGCGCGCCGCTCGGCGCTGCCGTCGATGACCATCGTGGCGATGATCTCGCCGAAGCGGCTCATGTCCAGCGCGTCGAAGTGATCCTTGATCGCGAACGCGTCCTCGATCGCCTCGTCGAACAGCTTTTCCTTGCTGCCGAAGTAGCGGTTGACCAGCGCCGCATCGACGCCGGCGTCGGCCGCGATGTCGCGCGTGCCCACGTTCTCGTAGGCCTCGCGCGAGAAGCGCACGCGTGCCGCGGCGAGGATGCGGGCCCGGGTATCGCCGGCGTTGCGTGCGGGCCTGGCCGCGGCGGCGCGGGTCGCGGGCATGGCAGCGGATCGGGCGGTCTTGTTCGAGGTGGCAGGCATCGGGCGATCGAGGTCGGCGTCGGGTCCCGGCATTTTGTCAGCGGCCGATGACATTCGCAACGCGCGCCCGCCACGCCGACCTTTCGTTCCCGGGCGAAGCGTGGGCGACAGCTCGCCGCTAGCATGGGCCGATGACCACCCCGCCCGCGCGTGCGCCGTCCTTCGCCCTGGTCGTCCTGGCGACCTCGATGGCCTTCGTGGTCGGCCAGCTCGACGTCACCATCGTCAACGTCGCCCTTCCCGCGCTGGGCCGCGCGCTCGATGCGAGCGTGGCGGGCCTGCAGTGGGTGGTGGACGCCTATGCCGTCGCGTTCGCGGCGTTCATGCTGTCGGCCGGCGCGCTCGGCGATCGCTTCGGCGCGCGCCATGCGACCCAATGGGGCATGGCGATCTTCGCGCTGGCCTCGATCGGCTGCGCCCTGTCGCCGGGCACGGGCTGGCTCGACGCGGCGCGCGCCCTGCAGGGCCTGGGCGCGGCCGTCATGCTGCCCAATTCGCTCGCCCTGCTGAACCATGCGTTGGCACACGACGCGAAGGCGCGGGCACGCGGCGTCGGCTGGTGGACGGCCGCGGGCGCGGTGTCGATCGCGGCGGGGCCCGTGCTGGGCGGCGTACTGGTGGCGACGATCGGCTGGCCGGCGATCTTCTGGGTCAACGTGCCGCTGTGCGTCACCGGACTCTGGCTGGTGCGCCGCCTGGCCGAGACGCCGGTCGGCCGCGCGCGCCCGCCGCTGGACGTGGCCGGCCAGGTGCTGGCCACGCTGCTGCTGGCCGCGCTGATCGCCACGCTGATCGAGTCGCGCACGCGCGGGTTCGGCGACGCGCTCGTGCTGGCAGGCGTCGTCGCGACGATCGTGCTGGCCATCGCGCTCGCGCTGGTCGAGCGCGGCGCCCTCGTGCCGGTGATCGCGCCCGACCTGTTCAAGGGGCGCGACTTCCGCAACGCCGTGTTCTTCGGCGCCGTGGTCAACGCCACCTACTACGGCGCCATCTTCGTCATCGCGCTGTTCCTGCAGGGCGCGCGCCACTACACGCCGATGCAGGCGGGCCTCGCCTTCCTGCCGCTGACGGCCGGATTCTTCCTGTCCAACGTGGCGAGCGGCCGCGTCATCGGGCGCTTCGGCACGCGCCCGCCGATGATCGCCGGCGCGTTGATCGACCTCGTCGGATTCGGCGTCCTGGCCTGGGCGTCGACACGCGACAGCCTCGCGCCCATGCTGGTCGGCTTCCTGCTGATCCCGACCGGCATGGGACTGGCGGTGCCGGCGATGACGACGACGGTGCTGTCGTCGGTCGAGAAGGGGCGCTCGTCGCTGGCCGCCGCCCTCCTGAACACCGCGCGCCAGGCGGCCGGCGCGATCGGGGTGGCGGCGTTCGGCGCGCTGGCGCACGGCGACGCCGGCCAGGTGGCGACAGGCCTGCGCATCACCTGCAGCGTGGCCATGCTTCTCCTGGCCGGCGCGGCGCTGGCGGCCGCCCGGCCGCGCGGCGTCATGCCGCACGACTGACGGGGCGGCACCGCGCACGAAACGTTCACCCCCGCATCGACGCGCTGCCGCGAGACTGACATGTTCGCCGCCTAGAGTCGCGCCATGTCACGCACATCCGGTCCTCGCATGCGGCGCTGGTCGACGCCGCGGCTGATCCGCCGCGCCCTGGCCCACGCCGCAGCGCGGCGGGCGTGGAACGCGCTGTCGCTGCTGCAGCGGCGAGGCTCGGCCGGAACGCTGGGCCAGCTTCGCGTGCTGGCGCGCAGCGCCAACGCGCATCGGCGCGCGCTGGCCATGGACATCGCCGGGCAGTTGCACGTGCCCGGCCCGCCGGGGCGCGACGCCGCACAGGTGTTCGCGGCCGCCGAGACCGAGGCGCTGCTGCTCGCCGGCCTGTCCGACCCGAACCCGCGCGTGCTGCAGGCCGCGATCTTCGGGCTCGCCCATCGCCCGGCGGCCGCGGCACTGCCGCTGTTGGTGCACATGACGGACCACCCCGACTCGCGCATCCGTTTCGCGCTGGCCCGCGCCCTCGGCAGCTACGCCGAGCCCGACGCGACGGCCGCGCTGATGCGGCTGGCACGCGACCGCGACGACGACGTGCGCGACTGGGCGACCTTCGGCATCGGCGCGCTGCGCGACACCGACGACGAGTCGATCCGCTCGCTGCTGTGGGCCAACGCACACGACCCCGACCGCGACGTCCGCGGCGAAGCCGTGGTGGGCCTCGCGCGCCGGGGCGACCCGCGCGTCGTCGAGTTGCTCAGGCAACGCCTGGCGGACGGCGACTGCCGCGGCTACGAGCTCGAGGCGGTGCAGGAGATGCCGCGGCCCGAACTGCTCGCGCCGCTGCAGACCTTGCTGGCCATGGCCGAACGGTCGCGCGAGCACAGCCGCGTGTGGCTCGGCGAGCTGCTCGACGCCATCGAGGCCTGCGAGCTGGTGGCCGACGCGGCCGCCTGATCACTCGGCCTCGTCGTCCTCGGTGACGAGCGCGTCGGCGCGCTCCGGCGGCGCCTCGGGATCGGCCTCCTCGCCGAGGAAGCCGCCGCTCTGGTGCGCCCACAGCCGCGCGTACAGGCCGCCGCGCGCCAGCAGCGAGCGGTGGTCGCCCTCCTCCACGATGCGGCCCTTGTCGAGCACGATCAGCCGGTCCATCGCGGCGATGGTGGACAGCCGGTGCGCGATCGCGATCACCGTCTTGCCCTCCATCAGGTCGTACAGGCTGGCCTGGATGGCGGCCTCGACCTCGGAGTCGAGGGCGCTGGTGGCCTCGTCCAGCAGCAGGATGGGCGCGTCCTTCAACATGACGCGCGCGATCGCGATGCGCTGGCGCTGGCCGCCCGAGAGCTTGACGCCGCGCTCGCCGACGTGCGCGTCGTAGCCCTTGCGCCCCTTGGCGTCGGCCAGCGACTGGATGAACTCGCCGGCCTCCGCGCGCTCGGCGGCGGCGATCATCTCGGCATCGGTGGCGTCGGGCCGGCCGTACAGGATGTTGTCGCGCACCGAGCGGTGCAGCAGCGAGGTGTCCTGCGTGACCATGCCGACGTGGGCGCGCAGGCTGTTCTGCGTGACCTTGGAGACGTCCTGGCCGTCGATCAGCAGCCGGCCCGATTCCACGTCGTAGAAGCGCAGCAGCAGGTTGACCAGCGTGGACTTGCCGGCGCCCGAGCGCCCGACCAGGCCGATCTTCTCGCCCGGCTTGATCGTCAGCGAGAAGCGGTCGATGACCTGGCGCTTGCCGCCGTAAGCGAAGCCGACGTCGTCGAATTTCACCTCGCCGTGCGGTACCACGAGCTCCGGCGCGCCCGGCTCGTCGACGATGGCGTGCGGCCGCGACAGCGTGTTCATGCCGTCGGTGACGGTGCCGATGTTCTCGAACAGCGACGCCAGCTCCCACATGATCCAGTGCGAGATGCCGTTCAGGCGCAGCGCCATCGCGGTGGCCGCCGCCACCGCGCCGGCGCCGACCTGGCCGCGCGTCCACAGCCACAGCGTGACGCCCGTGGTGCTCATGATGAGTCCCATGCTGAGCACGTGGTTCACGATCTCGATGCCGGTGATGTAGCGGCCCTGCTGGTACGCGGTGACGATGAACTCGTGCATCGCCTGGCGCGCGTAGCTCGCCTCGCGGCGCGCGTGCGAGAACAGCTTGACGGTGGAGATGTTGGTGTACGCGTCGGTGATGCGTCCCGTCATCACGGCGCGCGCGTCGGCCTGCAGCGCGCCGACCTTGCCCAGGCGCGGCACGAAGTAGCGCAGCGCGATGCCGTAAAGCAGCAGCCAGCCGACGAAGGGCCCGAGCAGCCACAGGTCGAAGCTGCCGACCACCGCGATCATCGTGACGAAGTAGATGATGACGAAGACCAGGATGTCGGTCATGGTGGTGACGACGTCGCGCACGCCGAGCGCCGTCTGCATCACCTTGGCGGCCACGCGGCCGGCGAACTCGTCCTGGTAGAAGCTCATGCTCTGCGCGAGCATCATGCGGTGGAAGTTCCAGCGCAGGCGCATCGGGAAGTTGCCGAACAAGGTCTGGTACTTCAGCGAGGCCTGCACCGCCACCAGCAGCGGGCTCAGCGTCAGGACGACCGCCAGCGCGGCCAGCGTGCCGCCTTCCTGCGCCCACAGCCTGGCGGGCTCGATGTGGGCCAGCCAGTCGACCACGTGGCCCAGCATCGCGAACAGCAGCGCCTCGAACGCGCCGATGATGGCGGTCAGCAGCGTCATGCCCAGCACGAAGCGGCGCACGCCGGCGGAACAGGCCCAGATGAAGGGCAGGACGCCCTTGGGGGGCGGCGAGGGCTCGACGTCCGGCCAGGGATCGACGAGTCTTTCGAAGTAACCGAGCAAATCGGGCTCCTGTGTCTGGCGCCCACGCGGGTGCGGGGCGCAACCCTCTAGGCTACGCGAAAACCGGCGCCCGCGTGACGCATTGGGCAGCGCGCCACGGGTCCGGCGGCGCCCGGCGGCCGCGCGCCCTCATCATTCGAGGGCCCCGGGAGCGCCCGCGACGCGCGCAAAATGGGGCGGAACGCAAGATTCCGGCCGCCGGGACGAGGGATCCGAGCCGCCAGCCAGACCTGAAGGGCCATGGTCCAGAACAGCGACATCGTCTACAGCGCCTCCCAGCACATCGACCGCCTGATGCGCCGCGTCGTGCTGCTCCTGTGCGGCGCGGGCGTCCTGTCGGTGCTGGCGATCTGGCACATGGAGGCCGTCGACGGCACGCTGGAGCCGTTCAACCGCGTCGGCTATCCGGCCATGGTGCTGGTGTTCAGCGCCGGCTTCCTGGCGCTGTGGCGCTTTCCCGCCGTGCTGCCCTGGGTACGCTGGGCGGGCTTCCTCACCATCTGCGCCGTGCTGATGATCGACCTCTGGGGCCAGACGCACGAGTCGGGTCCGCTGCTGGACAACTACAACGCCCTGACCCTGTGGAACTGGCTGCCGCTGTGCTACGCGATGGCCTTCTTCATGCTGCAGTCGCGCCATGCATTCATCGCGGCCGCCACGATGCTGGCGTTCTTCGCCTGGTGCACGATCATGCGCAGCACCGCCGGCACGCCCTACGCGATGCAGGACCGGTCGCTGATGATCAACACGCTGATCTCGCATGCCGTCCTGGTGTCGTGCCTGTCGGGACTGGCGTGGCTCAAGCACGTCGTGTCCGTGCAGGGCGAGCAGGCGACGCGGCTGAACCGGCTGGCCGCCACCGACCCGCTCACCGGCCTGGCCAACCGGCGCCAGACGCTGGAACTGCTGGAGCAACTGGCGCGCGAGAGCCGGGTCGAGCGCTCGCCCGTGCTGATGCTGTGCGACCTCGACCACTTCAAGAACATCAACGACGGCTGGGGCCATGCCATGGGCGACCAGGTGCTGGTGGCAGTCGCGAACGCGCTGCGCGCGAGCACGCGCGACTCGGACGCCGTGGCCCGCTGGGGTGGCGAGGAGTTCCTGATCGTGCTGCCGGACACGCGCGACGCCGATCCCGCCGAGCTCGCGGAACGCCTGCGCACGCGGGTGGCGGCGCTGCAGGTGGCCGACCGCCACCAGTGCCCCGTGCCGGTGACACTGAGCATCGGCATCGCCCGGCTGGGCGCCGGCGAGCCCGGTGCCAGCTGGCTCAAGCGCTCGGACGACGCGCTGTACCGCGCCAAGTCGGAGGGCCGCAACTGCTGCCGGATGGCCGAACCGCCGGAGGAATGAGCCCCACGCTCGCTGGCGCTCGCTGCCCCCCGAGGGGGAGCTCCGCGAGCGGCGACCGGCCGAGCGGCAGCGCCGGGAGATGGAAGTGCTCGACGCGGACCCGATCTAGGGCGAGCCGGGCTTGAAGGTGTCGCACTGCTCGATCTGGCCGGTCTCGAAGCCCTGCTTGAACCAGTGCACGCGCTGCGCGCTGGTGCCGTGCGTGAACGTCTCGGGCTGCACCGTGCCGCTGGCCTTGCGCTGCAGCGTGTCGTCGCCGATCTGCGTGGCGGCGTTCAGCGCCTCGTCGATGTCGCCGGCCT
>JAEKKH010000290.1 GCA_019510465.1 Burkholderiales bacterium | reverse complement strand
CGTCCGGGCCAAGAATTCTCAAAACTGGAGCAGACAACATGAGTGCCATCGTTGACATCGTCGGCCGCGAGATCCTCGACAGCCGCGGCAACCCCACCGTCGAATGCGACGTGCTGCTGGAAAGCGGCGTGATGGGCCGTGCGGCCGTGCCGTCGGGCGCGTCCACCGGCTCGCGCGAAGCCATCGAGCTGCGCGACGGCGACAAGGCGCGCTACCTCGGCAAGGGCGTGCTCAAGGCCGTGGAGCACATCAACACCGAGATCTCGGAAGCCGTGCTGGGCCTGGACGCCTCCGAGCAGGCCTTCCTGGACAAGACGCTGATCGACCTCGACGGCACCGACAACAAGGGCCGGCTGGGCGCCAACGCGACGCTGGCCGTCTCGATGGCCGTGGCGCGCGCCGCCGCCGAGGAGTCCGGCCTGCCGCTGTACCGCTACTTCGGCGGCATGGGCAGGATGCAGATGCCCGTGCCGATGATCAACGTGATCAACGGCGGCGAGCACGCCAACAACAACCTCGACATCCAGGAATTCATGATCCTGCCGGTGGGCGCGCCCACCTTCCGCGAAGCGGTGCGCTATGGCGCCGAGGTGTTCCACGCCCTGAAGAAGATCCTGGGCGAGCGCGGCATCTCCACGGCCGTCGGCGACGAAGGCGGCTTCGCGCCCAGCGTCGCGAGCCACGAGGAAGCGATCCAGCTGCTGCTGCAGGCCATCGAGAAGGCCGGCTACACCGCCGGCGAGCAGGTCGCCATCGGCCTGGACTGCGCGGCCAGCGAGTTCTACAAGGACGGCAAGTACCACCTCGACTGCGAAGGCCTGAAGCTGTCGGCCGAGGAATGGACGTCGATCCTGGCGACCTGGGTCGACAAGTACCCGATCATCTCGATCGAGGACGCGATGCACGAAGGCGACTGGGCCGGCTGGAAGCACCTGACCGACGTGCTGGGCAAGAAGGTGCAACTGGTGGGTGACGACCTGTACGTCACCAACCCGAAGATCCTGAAGGAAGGCATCGACAAGGGCATCGCCAACTCCATCCTGATCAAGGTCAACCAGATCGGCACGCTGACCGAGACCTTCGAGGCCATCGAGATGGCCAAGCGCGCCGGCTACACCGCGGTCATCAGCCACCGCTCGGGCGAGACGGAAGACTCGACGATCGCGGACATCGCCGTCGGCACCAACGCCGGCCAGATCAAGACCGGCTCCATGAGCCGCTCCGACCGCATCGCCAAGTACAACCAGCTGCTGCGCATCGAGGAAGACCTGGGCGACATCGCCACCTATCCCGGCCGCGCGGCGTTCTACAACCTGCGCTGACGGCCCGACAGGGCGGTAGACTCGCCCCCATGCGCCCGCCCTGCTCCTGAACCCGCCCATGCGACTGGTCACGATCGCCTTGATGGTGCTCATCGCCTGGGTGCAGGCGGAGCTGTGGTTCGGCAAGGCGGGCGTCGCCCACGTCCACGAGATGGGCCAGGAACTGGCCCGGCTCAAGTCCGCCAACGACGCCGCCAGGCAGCGCAACGGCCAGTTGCAGGCCGAGGTCTCCGACCTGAAGGAAGGCCTGGAGATGGTCGAGGAGAAGGCGCGTTCCGAACTGGGCATGACCAAGCCCGACGAGCTGCTGGTCGTGCTCACGCCCGGCAAGTGACACCCGCCGGCCGGCGGATGTCATCCTGCCCGCGGTCGCAGGATCCAGGCGTCGTGCTCCGCGAACCCGCAGGCTCTTCCCGCTGACCCGATGCTGCAGTCGCTCCTCGCCCTCGCCCAACCCGTGCTCGCGCCGGCCTTCACGGCCTGGGGCGTGCCCGTCACCTGGATCGAGATCGTCGCGTTCGCGGTCTCGTTGTGGATGGTGGGCTGCGAGATGCGCGTGCATCCGCTCGCGTGGCCGCTGGCGATGCTGTCGTCGCTGATGTACGCGTTGCTGTTCGCCGACAGCAAGCTGTATGGCGAGGCGTCGCTGCAGCTGTTCTTCGTCGCGATGTCGCTGTGGGGCTGGTGGCAGTGGCTGCGCGGGCGCGGCGACGACGGTGCCGCCCTGGTCGTGCATGCCCTGACCGCGCGCCGGGCCGTCCTCGCGGTCGCCGTCACGCTGCTCGCGTGGCCGCTCGTGGCCGGCATGCTGATCCGCTACACCGACTCCACGGTGCCGTGGCTCGATGCGCTGCCCACCGTCGGCAGTATCCTGGGCACGTGGCTGATGGGCCGCAAGTTCATCGAGAGCTGGTGGACGTGGATCGCCGTCAACGCCTTCAGCGTCGCCCTGTTCGGCTACAAGCAGCTGTGGCTGACCGTGATCCTGTACGCGCTGTTCACGGCGCTGTCCGGGGCCGGACTGCGCTCGTGGCGCGGGTTGCGGGGGCATGTCGATGCGCGACATTGACGCGCCAGCCGCTCCGGCCGGCGACGCGCCCAACGGCACGGGCCCGCTGCGCGTGGCCGTCGTCGGCGCCGAGAGCACCGGCAAGAGCGCCCTGGCGCGCGATCTCGCCGGCGCGCTGGCGCGCGAGTTCGGCCTGCGCGCCGGCATCGTGGACGAATGGCTGCGCGACTGGTGCGGGATCCACGGCCGCACGCCGCGCGCCGACGAGCAGATGGGTCTCGCGCGCGAACACGCCCGCCGCATCGACGCCGCGGCCACCCGCCCGGGCCTCGACGTGCTGCTGTGCGACACCACGCCGCTGATGGTGGCCGTCTACAGCGACCTGCTGTTCGACGACCGCTCGCTGGAGCCGCTGGCGCGCGACTGCCAGCGCACGATGGATGCCACCCTGCTCACCTCGCTGGACCTGCCCTGGGTCGCCGACGGCCACATGCGCGACGGCCCGCACGTGCGCGCGCCCGTGGACGCCCGCGTGCGCGCGCGGCTGGCCGACTGGGGCGTGGCGTGGTCGCTGGTCAGCGGATCGGGCCCGGCGCGGGTCGATTGCGCGCTCGACGCCTTGCGGCCGCTGCTGCGGCGCCAGGCCCTGCGCGGCCGTTCGCCCGGGCTCCTCAGCCGGCTGGTGGGCGAACAGGCCGGTCCGCCCGCACCGCGCTGGGTCTGCGAGCGCTGCGACGATCCGGCTTGCGAGCATCTCGCGGCGGCCACTCTCGCCCGACCGTGGGCGTCGAACGAGCGCAAATGAAAACGCCGGCTCGGGTGACCCCGGGCCGGCGCGATGCGATGGACGTCCGTCACGCGGACGAGGCGTGGCTCACCAGCAGTTCGCCGCCGTGTCGGTGCCGTCGACCGTCTGGATGCCGGCCTGCGTCAGCAAGAAGTCCTTGCACTTGGTGTCGCCGACTTGCGTGTTGACCGCGGTGGCCGTGGCCAGGAAGCTCGGCGCGCTGGTGGCGCCAGCCGACGGATCAGGCACCTGGACGGACAGCTTGTAGTAGACCGCGTTGCCGGCCTGCACCGACAGCGGCGATGCCGTCGTCAGCGTGGCTGTCGACGCATAGCCCAGCGCCGGCGCCGACGCCGTGAACGTGTTGGTCGTGCTGAAGTAGCGCTCCTCGCGCGACGCCAGGTCCAGCAGCGCGGTCTTGGCCTCGGCGCGGTGCGACTTCAGCACGGACTGCGTGTAGGCCGGATACGCCAGCTTGACCAGGATGCCGATGATCGCCACCGCGATCATCAGTTCGATCAGGGTGAAGCCGGCGGCGTGGCGGCGGGCGGTGGGCAGGGAGGCGCGGATCTTGTGCATGGGGGATTACCGAATCTTGGTCCAGGTCAGGCGCTGGCCGCTGCCGGGCTGCGGGTTGGTCTTCTTGGCCTTGAACTGGTGGTGGTCGTTCGTGTTGGTGCCCAGGAAGGTGGTGCTGCCCACGGCGTAGATGGCCGGGGTGCCGGCGCCGTTCAGACTGTAGCCGGAATAGCCGCCGTCGAACGCCGGCACCGTGCCGGCGCCGCCATTCGTCACGGAAATGCCCATCGTCCAGCCGGCCACGTCGGTCGACTGGCAGGTCAGCGCCGCGGACGTCGCCGGAATCGTCGTGTTGACGAAGAGCATGCCGTTGGCGACCAGCGGGTTGTAGATCACCTGCTCGGTGCTCGTGGGCAGCGTCATGACCCAGCCCATCGCGTCGGCGATGACGGGCGGGGTGCTGGTGGCGTCGGAGCAACCCGTCATGCCCTTCCAGCACATCGTCGCGTTGGTCGCGGTGCGCGTGGTGTTGGTCGAGTCGGCGGTGGCCGTCTGGGTCTGCAGCGCGCTGGCTGCGATCGAGATGGCGGTGGTGGTCGACGTCGACGTCCCCGAGGCCGCGTACTTCGTGTCCGTGGTGGTCGCGTTCCAGTTGTTCATGTTCGCGTCCCAGATGCCGTAGAGCGCCTGGGTGCCGGACGCGAAGGTCTCCGAGGCCGCCGTGGTGATGGGCTGCTTCTGGCCCGTGCCGAACATGACGATCACCTTGGGGTTGCTGCCGGTGCCCGAGGTCGGGATGGCGGCCACGACCGGCGCCGTGCTGATGGGCTGGCCACTGGCCGTCTGGAAGATCTTCATGACCGACCAGGCGGACGCACTCGAGTCGGTCAGGTCGAAGCGGTACAGGTTGCCCAGCACGTCGCCGGCGTACACGTAGTCCGTGACGTGGTCGCTGTCCAGGTCGGCTGCCGCCACCTGGATGATGCCGCCGCCGGCCGCCGTGCCCGCCTCGATGTACTGCCAGGTCTTGTTGCCGTTGGACGGATCGACGTGCAGGATGAAGATGCCCGAGTGGCCCGGGCCGCCGCTGGTGGTGCCGTCGCCGGTGCTGTCCGTGCCGTTGCCGAAGATCACGCCCCAGGTGCCGTCATGCAGGCGCCGGATCACCGGCGTGCCCGACACCTGGCCCAGGAAGGCGCCGCAGTTCACGCTGCCGCACATGATCGTCGACGACGACCATTCGCCGACCACGAGGGAACTCGCGTTGGCTTCCTTGAAATTGGTGGCCGAAGGATCAGTCACGTTCAGCGCGTAGACCGTGCCGACGGGCGCGGCGATCGTCGACGTGTTGGTGTTGACCGCGCCGGCCGCGTGGCCGCCCGGCCCCAGGCCGCCGACCAGCCACGTGTGCCAGGCGCCGTTGTAGTACAGGTCGCCCGTGCCCGGCGTCGCATCGACGTAGAAGTTGTGGTTGTACGACGGATTGTTGAAGTCCAGCGACCCCGCACCCAACGACGAATTGATCATGGCGACGACCTGGGCCGGCACGTAGGCCAGCACCTCCTTGCCATCGTTGCCCGTGCTGTCGAAGGCCGGCGAGGCCGAGCCCACCGGCGCGGCGAAGCTGCCCGCCTCGAAGCCGTGCAGCATGCCGTCGTTGGCGCCGACATAGACCACGTT
The DNA here is from genome assembly GCA_019510465.1 of Burkholderiales bacterium. GTDB lineage: Bacteria > Pseudomonadota > Gammaproteobacteria > Burkholderiales > Burkholderiaceae_C > Scleromatobacter. Next base: position 11,808 of record JAEKKH010000290.1, on the reverse strand, counting down.
CTTGCGCGTGGCGTAGTCCGTCTTGAACTGCTTGTAGGTCGTGCCTTCGCTGAACGTCGCGCTCGAGTTGAGCTTGTCCGACCAGGGGCCGTCGTAGGACGAGTTCGGGTAGCCGACCCACACCGGGCTGGAATCGACGATGTCGCCCAGCACGCCGCTGCGGGTGCGCATGGTGCCGCCGTTGGCCACCTCGCTGCTGCGGTCGCCGCGCAGGTACGCGATCTCCGGCGCACTGCTCGTGGTGTCGCCCAGTGCCGTCAACTGCGTCGAGGTCAGGCCGGCGGCGGTGAACGGCACGCCCGTGCCGCCACCGCTGCCACCGTCGTTGGAGAGCACGATGCGCGCGGACGGCGCCGTCGCGGTGACGGTGGTCGACGAACTGACGGCCGGACAGGTCCCGCCGGTGAGGGTGCAGCTCGCGTCCCAGTTGGCCGAGGTCGCGGTCGTCAGCGTGTCGGGCGTGCTGCCGCTGCCCGCCGTGAAGACGAGGTTGCTGGCCGACAGCTGGCCCCAGGAATTGACCGGGTGGTAGTAGGCCAGGAACACCTGCGTGCCGTTGATCACCTGCGCCGACTGCTGGACGTTCGAGCCGGCCGAGCTGTTGCTGGTGTCCGCTGGCGCGGCCTTGAAGCAGGTGATCTCGTGGACGTTGTTGCCGCCGCCGGTACCCGCCGAGAAGCCGAAGCGGAACGACGCCGGAACGTAGTTGCCGTTGGCGGCCTTGATGTCGAAACCGCTGAGCACGCTCACCGGCGACCCGGTGCCGGAACCGCTGCCGACCGCGTAGGAGAAATCGAGCAGGCCGGTGCTGGTGATCTTGAGCGAGTAGCTGATGTAGTTCGCCGCCGACCGCTTCGGCACGTTGTCGGTGTTCGCGGAGGTGGCTTGCTGGTTGGCCAGCTTGACCGTGTTCGGCAGAACCGAGGGGGGGGTCAGCAGCTTGTAGTCGAGGAGTGTCGTCGACGTACTCTGGGTGTTGACGGTGTCGTACACCTTCCCGTTCTTGCAGGTCGCGATGACGGCGTTCTTCTGCTTCGTGCCGTCGGTGACGGTGGTCGGGTAGTACGTCGGGTAGGCCGCCTGCAGCTCGGTCCAGGTGATGCTGCCCGCCCCGCGCAGGCCGATCGCGCCAGGCTTCGCGCCGCCCGTGGCGCCCGTCGCCGTGTTGTCGCCCTGGTTGACGAAGTTGCCGAACTCGTCGATGCCCACGCCGACATAGCCGCCGACCAGGCCTTCGTACTTGCTGTTGACGTTCGAGCAGCTGTAGCCCAGGCTGCCGCCCAGGCCGCCGGCCGTCGTCGGCGACTTCGAGCCGTCGCTCAGGAAGAAGCTGATGCCGTCCGCGCCGGTGGTCTGGTTGTTGTCGCCCCCGTAGCTCACGCTCGTCCAGGTGACCTGGATGCCCGCATTGGTCGGGAACGTGAAGTTCGAGATGACGGCGCCCGTCTGGTTGTCGCCGTTGCTGCCACCGCTGCGCTTGTCGCCGTTCGTCAGGCGCAGCGCCCCGCTGCCCGTCGCGTCGGGCAGCGTGCCGTTCTGGCCGCCGACCAGCGTGGAGTTGCGGCTCGTGTAGTAGTTGAGCCCGCTGCACTTCGGGATGGTGAGCGCGCCGGTCGCGGCATCCGGGGTGTAGTGATCCGGCTGGGTCGCGTCGTGGGGCGTATTGCTGTTGTCGCCCGCCGTGAGGCAGGCGCCGTCCAGCGCGGTCCAGTTGAGCAGCGAGTGCCCGCCGGTCAGCGTGTCGCTGACGACGACCTGGGCCCGCACGGCGGCCGATCCCAGGCTCAATGCCGCGATGGCAGCCGCGACCGGAATGCGATTGAACGATTTGATCATGGTAGGCACGACAGGCAGGGGGTGTTGGAGGTCACCTTGAAGGTGCTGCGGACGACGCTGGAGGTGTCGGCGTTGCCGCCGTAGCCGTAGGCCGTCAGCTGGTAGAGCTCGCTCTTGCCGTCCTTCATCAGGCCCAGGTCCTCGATGTAGACGCCAGGCAGGGCCTGGTAGTTGATGTCGTTGCCGTTCAGGCCGCCGCCGGCCGCGGCCGTCAGGTTCGGCTGCTGGTAGGTGAACGCGTTGTCCTTCCACGCCAGCGCGGCGATCGTGTCGCGCGACGCCGACAAGGTCTCGCTGCAGACGTGGATCGCGCTGGTGGTCTTGCCCGTGGTCGAGTTGCAGGCGCTCTTGGTGGCCGTCGCCGTCTGGCCGAGCCACCATTCGCCGTATTGCAGCGCGGCCTGGGCCGTCTCGAACGCGCGCTGCTTGTCGCGCGTGTTGGCGGCGACGCGCTCCATCAGGCCGCTGCTGCGGAACAGCGCGATGCCCAGCAAGGTCACGACGACCAGGAACAACAGCCCGGTGACGAGCACGAAGCCTTGCTCGGGGCGACGCGCCCCGGCTGGCCGGCGGGTGGACGTGGCGTTCATCAGCGGTTCATCAGGTTGATGGTTTGCACCCACGGGATGGTGGCCGTGGCGTCGTAGGGGTTCACGAAGTTCAGGGTGATGCGCACGGCCTTCACGGCCGTCCAGTCCGAGACGCCGGACGCCGGCCAATAGCCGGTGACGCTGGTGCTGCCCCCGACGCCGTAGGCGACCGACATCGACGCGACATTGGTGACCAGCGGCTGCGCCGTGCCGCCGCCATACGTGCTGCTCGTGCCGCCGTTGACCTGGACGATGCAGTTCAGCGTCTTGGCGGCGGTGTCGACGTAGAACGTGTTGCGCACGCCGACGGAGCCGTTGGCCGTCGACGGCGCGGCCGTGATGTCGGCCGCCGTGATCGTGTGGCCCTGGCAGGTGATCAGGCCGTCGTTGGCCGACGCCGCGAAGGCCAGCGAGACGGACTCCGGCGTCGTGCCGCTCACGGTGGTGCCGATGACGGCCTGGCCGGCCGACATGCCGCCATAGGTGGTGGACGTGCTCGCCGTGATCTGGGTGCTGTCCAGCGTCGCCGGGCTGGGGAAGTAGCCGGCCTGCTGGCCCGCGCCGGTCAGGATCGACATCGCCAGGCGTTCGTTGTCCTGCAGCTGCGCGGACTTGTCCTGCGACACGAACGACTGCTTCATGCTGACGAACGTCAAGGTGAAGCCGAGGATCACGATGAGGCTGATGGCCACCGCGACCATCATCTCGACGATGGTGAAGCCGGCTTGGCGCGTCATCGGCGCCAGGGAGTGTCGAGTCGTCTTCATGGCTGGACGTGCAGGATCAGGCTGGCCGTGGCCGAGCTGGTGCCGGCCGCGGTGGTGCGGTTGACCGCGACGGTGCGTTCGTCCCAGGACAGCGTGATGTCGCAGGTCTCGGGCGCGGTCGCGCTGCCCGTGCAGACGATGCTGCCGGAGGCGGCCGGGAAGGCCTTGCTGAAGGCCGTCTTCCAGGTCTTGAGGTCGTCGTAGGCGAGCTGGGCCGGCGTGCACCCGGTGCCGGCCGGGCTGTTGCACGTGCCGTCGGTGGTGGTCGGCGCCGCCGTGCCGGTGGCGCCCGTCACGTTGGTCGCGCTGGTGCCGGCACGGATGGTGATGTTCTGCGTGAAGGCGGTCGACGACTGCCAGAACGCCTTGTTCGAGCGCATCATCGCCGCCAGCGCCTCGGCCTGGAACGTCATCAGCGAGCGGGTGCGCGCGACGCCGGTCTCGGCGACGGCGGCGGCCTGGAGCTTGGCCACGCCGAGCATGCCGACGCTGACGATCACGAGCGTGACCAGCAGCTCGATGATCGTGAAGCCGCGCTCGACGCGGCCGCGGGAATGGGGGGATGTCACGAGCATGATGTGGAGGCCTGGCCCGCCGTCTGGGTGGTGATGCGTCCGCCGAGATCCACGGCGACGCAGCGCGTGGCGCTGCCGAGGCTGTCGGCCGTGTGCAGCGTGAACGTGACCGACGCGGTGCCGAGGTTGCTCGTGAAGCCTTCGCGGTTGAAGGTCACGCAGGACTTGGACACGGACGCGACGAGGGTGTCGGTGGTGCTGAACGCCTTGCGCACCTTGACGGCCGGGGCCGCCGTGGTGGCCGCGGAGCAAGCCGCGGTGCTGTCGGGGAATACGATCCAGCCCTGGTTCCACGTGTTGGTGGTCAGGCAGTTGACGCCGTCGGTCGACACGCACACGCTGACGTTCTGGCCGCGCTTGACGGCCTCGGTGCGGGCCAGCATCAGGTCGCCGACGAAGGAGCTGGCCTCCGTCTGCACGCGGTTCGTCTTGAACATCTTCGACATCGACGGCACCGCCACGGCTGCCAGGATGCCGGCCAGCGTGATCGTGAACATCAGCTCGATCAGCGAGAAGCCATCGGCACGGCGCGGAAGCGGCACGGTCCGGCGGGACGGTCGGGAAGGTCTGTTCATGGGCGCGTTCGCAGGGAAGTCGAGGCGGCATGCACCATGCGGGAGCTTGCCTGGACGCCATTGAAGCCCAGCCCCCGCCCGAGCGACCGTCGGGCTGGGACAGACGGCGGCCGGCAATGGACGAACGGCACGGATCGCGGCCGGAGCCACGACCGTGCCGTCGGGCGGCCCCGGGCGACGCCGGGCCGGCTGCGCGTCAGTGGACGCTGGGGGTGGCGGCCGCCGGCGGGGTGGACGGCGCGAACAGCGCGCCGACGTCCACCGCGTCGAAGCGGTATTGGGTGCCGCAGAAGTCGCAGCCGATCTCGATGTCGCCGCGCTCCTCGAGGATGGACTCCGCCTCGTCGCGCCCCAGGTTGCGGAGCATGTTGCGCACGCGGTCGGCCGAGCAGCTGCAGGCGAACGTCGGCGACTGGAACGTCCAGCGTCAGCAGCTCGGTGGCGCTCAGCGTGGAGGCGAAGTGGGCGATGCGCGTGAACGCCTCGTCGTCGATCTCGGCCTTCTGCGCCAGCGAGCTTTCGCCGGCCAGGTTGCCCTGGCCCTCGACGGGCAGGCGCTGGATCAGCAGGCCGCAGGCGGCGTTGCCGTCGGCCGCCAGCACGATGCGGGTATCGAGCTGCTCGGACTGGCGCATGTAGTGCTCCAGCATCGCGGCGACGTCGTCCACCGGGCCGCCGTCGGGCGAGGCCAGCGGCACCACCCCCTGGTAGGGCTGCTGGCCGGGCTGGCGGTCCTGCGGGTCGAGCGTGATGGCGCACCGGCCGTGGCCGTGGCGGTTGACCAGGTCGCCGAAGCGCGCATCGGCGGCGACCTCGCCCTGCACCTTGGCCGTGACGCGGAAGCGCAGGTCGGACATGGCCTCGGCCACCGCCAGCTTGACCGGCCCGTCGCCGTGCACCTGCAGGATCAGCGCGCCGTTGAACTTGAGGTTGGCCTGCATCAGCACGGATGCGGCGGCCATCTGGCCCAGCGTGTCGCGCACGGCCGGCGCCCAGCCCCCGCTGTCGGCGCGGCGCCGGAGCACCTCCTGCCAGCTGTCGGTCAGGCGCACGATCATGCCGCGCACCGGCATGCCGTCGAAGATGAATTTCTGGAGTTCGCTCATAGGGATGACTTGCTGCTTCGCACTTGGCGGCGCGCGGGGATCAGGCGCCCTTTCCGGCGCCGGTGGAATCGTCGATGCGCACGACGGTATCGCGGTGGCGGGCGGCGTTGGCCACGTAGTGGGCGGCGCTCAGCCGCAGCGCGTCGGCCTGTTCGTCGGTCAGGGTGCGCACGACCTTGGCCGGCCTGCCCATGATGAGCGAGTTGTCCGGGAATTCCTTGCCCTCGGTCACCAGCGAGCCGGCGCCGACGATGCAGTTGCGGCCGATCCGTGCGCCGTTCATGACGACGGACTGGATGCCGATCAGCGAGTTCTCGCCCACCGTGCAGCCGTGCAGCATCACCTGGTGGCCCACGGTGACGTCGGCGCCCAGCGCCAGCGGCGAGCCCATGTCGGTGTGCAGCACGCTGCCGTCCTGGATGTTGCTGCGCTCGCCGATGGTGATCCATTCGTTGTCGCCGCGCAGCACGGCGCCGTACCAGACGTTGGCGCCCGCACCGAGCTCGACGCGGCCGACCACGGTGGCCGATTCGGCGACCCAGGCGTCGGGCGCCACGCGCGGTGCGTCGTCGCCGATTCGGTACAGGGCCATTCGGTTCTCCGGAGCAAAGGGGTGATTTTAAGGACGCGGGGCCGCCCGGCGGCGCGCGCGGGGCTTTGCGCGCCAGGGACCGACACCGGCACGTGGGGACGATCGCCGCCGTCTCAAGCCAGGGCCGTCGCGCCCGGCCGGGGGTGCCGCACGCTGGCCGGACCCTCTCGCCCAGCGTTGGACAAGGCCACCGCATCGACCTGGCGCCCGCACCAGGACGCCTCGCGGGGCGCGACAATCCGGGCATGACGACTCTCCGAGAGGACGCCCTCGCCGCCCTGCTGGCGTGCGACGTGGCGGCCAAGATCCGGCTGACGCGCGCGCTCGACCTGGCCCGGCCCGTCGGCGCGGCGCTGGCGCTGGCCGAGCCGCCCGGCGTGCCGGGCCGCCCCGCCCTGCCCCGGCTCGTGCCGCACATCGCGCTGAAGCCGCGCGGCGTGAACACGCTCGAGGGCCGCGCCCAGTTGCTGCACTCGATCGCGCACATCGAGTTCAACGCCGTCAACCTGGCGCTCGACGTCGCCTGGCGCTTCCCCGGCATGCCCGACGAGTTCTACGTCGACTGGCTGCGCATCGCCCAGGAGGAGGCGCTGCACTTCACGCTCCTGCGCGACCACCTGGCGGGCCTGGGCTTCGACTACGGCGCGTTCGACGCGCACGACGCCCTGTGGGAGATGGCCGAGCGCACGGCAGGCGACGTGCTCGCGCGCATCGCGCTCGTGCCGCGCACGCTGGAGGCGCGCGGGCTCGACGCATCGCCGGCGGTCAAGCGCAAGCTGCTGGGCGCCGGCGACACGAAGGCGGGCGACATCCTCGACATCATCCTGCACGACGAGATCGGCCATGTCGCCGCCGGCAACCGCTGGTACCGCTGGCTGTGCACGCGGCGCGGGCTGGAGCCGGTGGCCACCTATGCCGAGCTGGCACAGCGCTTCGGCGCGCCGCGCCTGCGCGCGCCGTTCAACATCGAGGCGCGCCGGCTGGCGGGCTTCGACGACGAGGAACTCAAGGCGCTGGGCGCCTGAGCCCCGTCGCGGCGACGGCATGAAAAAGGCGCGGCGGCATCGCTGCCGTCGCGCCCTTGCCGGAGCGGCCTGGCCGCGGGGTCAGAACTCGTAGTTGGCCTTCACGCCGATCGTGCGCGGGCGCAGGTAGTAGACCTCGCTCACGTTCTGCACGTCCGGGTGCTGCAGCGCGGTGTGGTTGTTGTTCAGGTTTTTCACGAAGGCCGTCACTTCCCACTTGTCCCAGTTCAAGCCGGCGCTGGCGTTGAGCGTGAAGTAGGACGCGCGATCGTAGTCGGGGTCGCCGCGGAACACGGTGCCGTGGCTCTTGCCCGTCCACTGGCCGCCGCCGCGCACGAACGCGTTGACGGTGTCGTTGACGGCCCAGTGGTAGTCGGCGCCCAGGCTCAGGGTGGCGCGGGGCACGCCCTGGACCCAGTCGCCCTTGCGGATGTTGGGCTTGCCGTCGCCGTCGTAGGTGCCGAAGGCCGGGTTGTCGGCATCGAACGTCGCGCGCGTGAAGCCGGCGGCCGCGGCGAGGGTCAGCGACTGCGTGACGCGCGCCTTGAGCTCGGCTTCCATGCCGTAGCTGGTGGCGTTGCCGACGTTGGTCTCGAAGTCGAAGCCGGCGTCGCTGAGCGTGATGTCCTGCTGGATGTTCTTCCACTTCAGCACGTAGGCCGCCACGTTCAGGCTCATCGTGTTGTCCAGCAGGTCCATCTTGCTGCCCAGCTCGTAGCTCCACAGGCTGTCGGGCTGGAAGGCCGCCGGCACGCCGGGCGGCAGGCCCAGCTTCTGCAGGTTGCCCTCGACGATCGGCGTGTCGGGCACCGGGCGGTTGGCGCCGCCGAGGCGGAAGCCCTTGGATGCGTTGGCGTACAGCGACACGTCCGGCGCGACCTGCCAGTTCACCTTGAAGCTGGGCGTCGTCGCGTTCCACTTCGCGTCGACCGGCGCCTGGCCGGCGTAGCCCGGCGTGGCCGGCGTGGGGCCGTCGTAGAACTGCGTCAGCGCCGACCGCGTGAAGCGCTGCGTGGCATGCAGTTGGCGCAGGCCCGCGGTGAACGCCAGCGCCTTGCTGGCGTGGAAGGTCAGCTCGCCGAACACCGACTCCTGCTTGTCGTGGTAATGGCGCACGCTGTTGTACGAATCGTCGTTGGCGAAAGCGCCGGGGAAGCCGCCGTCGACCTGCGCTGGATCGTTCGGGTCGACGCCCGCCGCCGCGAACGCGGCCTGCACGCCGGGGATCGGCTCGTCGTCGTACACGGACGTGAAGGCGTCCTGCAGGTAGGCGCCGGCAATCCACGTGAAATGCCGGTGGCTGTCCGGGTCGTAGTCCTTGGACGTCATGCGCAGCTCGAGCGAGGTCTGGTCGATGCTGTTGCTGAGGTTGACCATCGAGGACAGTCCGTCCAGCGTGGTGATCAGGTTGGCGATGTTGGCCGGCGGCGGGTTCGGGTCGTTCGGATTGATGACCGCGAAGCTCGGATCGTTGATGGAGGTGCCGTCCTGCACGCGGTTGAAGCGCCGCTTGTAGCCGCTCAGCACGCCGGTGAAGGTGCCGATGCCGGTGTCGCCGGTGACCGTGGCGCTCGGCACCACGAGGAGATCGTGGCCGGGCTCGCGCACGGTCTTGCTGGTCTGGAAGCGACCGAGCGGCGTGCCGCCCTGCGTGGCGGCGTAGGTGGCGTCGATGTCGCCCGTGTTGGTCTGCTGCGTGAACAGCGCCGGCGTGACACTCCAGCCGCCTCCGAGGTCGGCCTTGAGCGCGGCCCGCACGACGGTGTAGTCCTGGTGGTTGATGTCCTTGGCGATGGTCTTGAGCGTCGTCTGGTCGACCTGGTCGACGTAGCCGCTCATGTGCCCGTGCTTCACGCCGAGCCGCAACGCGATGGCGCCCTTGACGACGGGCACGTTGATGACACCCTCGGCCTCGTAGTTGACGCCGCCGCCCTGCGTCCAGGACACGCCCTCGGTCGTCGAGGCGCTGAAGAACTTCAGGTCCGGCTGCTTGCTGATGAACTTGATCGTGCCGCCCAGCGAGCTCGCGCCGTACAGGGTGCCCTGCGGGCCGCGCAGCACCTCGACGTCCTGCAGGTCGAAGAAGTGCAGCTCCGCGGTGCCCTGGCTGTAGAGGTTGCGGGTCGTCAGCGAGACATCGTCGAGGTAGACGCTGACGGTGGCCGCGCCGGCCTGCGAGCTGACGCCGCGGATCTCGAGCGTGCCCAAGCCGGGACCGCCCTGCGTGCTGAACGAGATGTTCGGGATGTTGCGCGTCAGGTCCTCGACGGTCGTAATCTGGGCGGCCTGCAGTTGCTCGCCCGACAGCACCGACACGCTCAACGGCACGTCGCGGATGTCCTCCTTGCGCTTCTGCGCCGTGATGACGACGCGCGCGATGTCGTTGGCCGGCGCCGAGGCCGCGGGGCTGGCCGCCGTCGCGGCCGCCTGCGCGAGCGCGGTCAGCGGCACGAGGCAGGCGAGGCTGGAAGCGACGCCGGCTGCGATCACGATCTTCTTGGACATCTCGGTCCCTCCTGGGGGTGTCGGTGGTGTGGTGGGCGCGGAGCGCGGTCTCGTGGATCCGTGCCCCTGGAATGGTCGGTTCGCCGTGCACCCGGATCGTGACGACGACGCGGGCGGATGATGCTATCAGCAGCTTTCGCGGGTCAACTCGAAGCGTTGCGCGGGAAGCACGCTTGCGGCGCAGCGTGTTCGTGGGGGCTCGGCTGCGTCGGCATGGTGCGCCGCCGCCCCGCAGGGCAGCGTCCCGGCACCGATGTCGCAAGAACCGTTCCAATGGGGAGCCGCTCGCAAACCCGCACATGCGGCCTTCGGTTCAGGCCCGCGCAAGACCTGCGGCCGACCCCGCCGGCCGTCCTTGCGCTCCGGGTCGTCACCGTGGGCCGCGCGCGACGATGTTGATACCATCCGCTGCTCCAGAAGGGCCGGCGCGCGTTCGCGGCGACCGCCCCGCCACCCGACGCACGCCGCACGGCGCGAGCCGATGCGCCATCGACAGTCGACAGTCCGCACTCCATGAACCTTTGCACCTTCCCGGCCGCCGCCGGCGCCTCCCTTTCGAAGCATCGTCGCGAAAGGAGCCTGGCATGACGACGTCGTTCGGCCGGAAGCTGATCCGCATCAAGCCCGCGGACGAGGCGCCCGCGCACGGCGACGGCGCCGACGACAAGTCGCTCGAGCGAACGCTGGGCGTGTTCTCGCTGGCGATGATCGGCGTCGGCGCGACCATCGGCACCGGCATCTTCTTCACCATGGCCGAGGCGGTGCCCAAGGCGGGGCCGTCGGTCATCCTGTCGTTCCTGATCGCCGCCGTCACGGCCGGCCTGACGGCGCTGTGCTACGCGGAGCTGTCGTTCCGCATCCCGGCGTCGGGCTCGTCCTATTCGTTCGCCTACGCGTCGCTCGGCGAGTTCGCGGCCTTCTCGATGGCGGCCTGCCTGCTGCTGGAATACGGCCTGGCGGCCAGCGCCACGGCGATCGGGTGGTCGGACTACCTCAACAACTTCCTGACCAACGCGTTCGGCTGGCAGGTGCCGGCGTCGCTCCATTCGCCGATGCTCGTCGCGGGCGCGAACGGCCCCGAGCTGCACTCGGGCCAGTTCAACCTGCCGCCGGTCATCCTGGTCGTGCTGTGCGTGGGGCTGCTGATCAAGGGCACGACGGAGTCGGCGGCGGTCAACACGACGATGGTGCTGATCAAGCTCGCGATCCTGCTGTTCTTCGCGGCGATCGCGTTCTCGGGCTTCGACGCGAAGAACCTGCACCCGTTCTTCAACCCGGACAACAGCAAGGGCCTGGGCGGCATGGCGGGCGTGACCGCCGCGGCCGGCACGGTGTTCTTCTCCTTCATCGGCCTGGACACGGTGGCCACTGCCGGCGCCGAGGTGCGCAACCCGCGGCGCAGCGTGCCGGTCGCGATCCTGTCGGCGCTCGCCATCGTGACGCTGTTCTATCTCCTGGTGGCCGTGGCCGCCATCGGCGCGCAGCCTGCGGGCAAGTTCCAGGGGCAGGAGGCCGGCCTGGCCGTCATCCTGCAGGAGGTGACGGGCAAGACCTGGCCGGCGCTCGTGCTGTCGGCAGGGGCCGTCATCTCGGTGTTCAGCGTCACGCTGGTGACGATCTACGGGCAGACGCGCATCCTCTACACGATCAGCCGCGACGGCCTGATCCCGAAGATCTTCCACCGCGTCAACCCGCGCACCCGCACGCCCATCGCCAACACGCTGATCGTCGGTACGGGCGTGGCGATCGTCGCGGGCCTGGTCGACTCCAACTTCCTGTGGGACATGGTCAGCATGGGCACCCTGACGGCGTTCATCGTCGTCTCGGTCGCCGTGCCGGTGATGCGTCGCAACGACCGCAACAAGCCCGCGCCCGCCGCCGGCTTCCGCGTGCCGTTCGGGCCCTACGTCGTGCCGGTGCTCAGCGTCGCGTCCTGCCTGTTCATCATGAAGGACCTGTCGACGCTCACCTTCCGCATCTTCTTCCTCTGGATGGCGGCCGCGCTGGTCGTGTACTTCGTGCACGGCGTGCGCCACTCGACGCTGAACACGACGCTGCCGAAATGAGCGGCGCGACCGCGCCGGCGGACCGTCATAGATCGCCGATGAAGTAGCGCTTGAGGCCGGCCAGGATCATCTCGACGGCCACGGCCGTCAGCACCAGGCCCATCAGCTTCTCGATGGCCGCCACCATCTGCGTGCCGAGCACGCGTCGGATCCGATCGGCCGCCAGCAGCA
>JAEKKH010000289.1 GCA_019510465.1 Burkholderiales bacterium | reverse complement strand
AGTCGAGCAGCAGGTAGACCACCGGCGTGGTCAGCAGCGTCAGCAGCTGGCTGGCGATCAGCCCGCCGATGATCGCGATGCCCAGGGGCTGGCGCAGCTCCGAACCCTCGCCGAAGCCGATGGCCAGCGGCAGTGCGCCGAGCGCGGCGGCCAGCGTCGTCATCAGGATCGGGCGGAAGCGCAGCCGGCAGGCCTCGCGCACCGCGTCGTGCGCCGAGAGCCCGCGCGCACGTTCGGCCTCGAGTGCGAAGTCGATGATCAGGATCGCGTTCTTCTTGACGATGCCGATCAGCAGGAACACGCCGATCAGCGCGATCAGCGAGAACTCCATGCCGAACAGCATCAGCGCCAGCACGGCGCCGACGCCGGCCGAGGGCAGCGTCGACAGCACCGTCAGCGGGTGCACGAGGCTCTCGTACAGCACGCCCAGCACGATGTAGATCACGACGATCGCCGCGACGATCAGCAGCGGCTGCTGGTTGTTGTTCTGCTGCGCCGCGGCCGCCGTGCCCTGCGCGCTGCCGCGCACGTTGATCGGCATGTGGATGGCGGCCTGCGCGTGCTCGATCGCGGCCTGGGCGTCGGACAGCGAATGGCCCTCGGCGAGGTTGTACGAGACGGTCGTCGCCAGCTCGCCGTCCTGGTGGTTGACGCTGGCGCGCGCCGCGGCCTCGCTGAACGACGCGATCGTCGACAAGGGCACCATCGTGTGGGCGCTGGTGTTGACGGTGGCGCCGGTGGAGGCATCGCGCGAGCCCGGGTTGGCGCTGACGGCGGGCGTCGATGCCGCCGTCGCGGCGCTGGCCGCGCCATTGACCGGCGCGGCATTGCCGCCGTTGCCGGGCACGCGCACGTCCCTGAGCGACAGCGGGGTCTGCGTGAACTTCGGGCTCGCCTCCATCACGACGTGGTACTGGTTCAGCGCGTCGTAGATCGTGGCGACCTGGCGCTGGCCGAACGCGTCGTACAGCGCGTTGTCCACGTCCTTGTTGGACATGCCCTGCCGCGCGGCCGCGTCGCGGTCGATCGTGACGAAGGCCTCGACGCCGTTCTCCTGCTGGTCGGTGTCGATGTCGGTCAGCGCCTCCTCGTCCTTCATCGCCTCGGCCAGTTTCGTGGCCCACGCCGCGAGGTCGGCCTGGTTGTCGGACTTCAGCGTGTACTGGTAGGTTGAGTTGCTCTGGCGCCCGCCCATGCGCAGGTCCTGCACGGGGTTGAGGAACAGGCTGATGCCGGTCACCTTGGCCAGTTGCGGGCGCAGCCGGGCGATGACGGCCTGGCCGCCGTCGCTGCGCTGGCCCGCGCCGCGGCCCCTGGGCTTGAGGTTGACGAACATGAAGCCGCCGCCCGCGCGCGAGCCGCCGGTGAAGCCGACGACCGTGTCGACCGCCGGGTCGGCGCGGATGATGTCGACCAGCTGGCGCAGCTTGCCCTGCATCTGGTCGAACGAGATGCTCTGGTCGGCGCGCATGCCGCCATTGAGCTGGCCCGAGTCCTGCTGCGGGAAGAAGCCCTTGGGCACCGCGACGAACAGCCACACGTTCAGCGCGATCACGGCGCACAGCACCGCCATCACCGACCACTTCGCGTCGAGCGCCCAGTCGAGCGCGCGCTCGTAGACGTGCAGCAGGCCGTCGAACGCGCGCTCGGTCACGCGGGTGAAACGGCCCTTGGGCCGCTGCGCCTTCCTTGCGCGCGCCTTGTTGCGATCGAGCAGCCAGGCGCACATCATCGGCGTCGTCGTCAGCGACACCACCAGCGAGATCATCACCGCCACCGACAGCGTGACGGCGAACTCGCGGAACAGGCGCCCCGGCTGGCCGCCCATGAACAGCAGGGGGATGAACACGGCGATCAGCGACAGGCTGATCGACAGCACCGTGAAGCCGACCTCGCGCGCGCCGAGCAGCGCGGCCTGGAAGCGGTCCATGCCCTGCTCGATGTGGCGGCTGGTGTTCTCCAGCACGACGATCGCGTCGTCGACCACGAAGCCCGTCGCCACGGTCAGCGCCATCAGGCTGAGGTTGTCGAGGCTGAAATTCAGCAGGTACATCACGCCGAAGGTGCCCAGCAGCGACACCACCGTCGCGATGCCCGGCACCAGCGTGGCGCGCAGGCTGTGCAGGAACACGCCCACCACCAGCACCACCAGCGCCACCGAGATCAGCAGCGTGACCTCGACCTCGCGCAGCGACGCGCGGATCGAGTTGGTGGAGTCCGACGCGACCTGCAGCTCGATGTCGCTGGGCAGCTGCGCCTTCAGCTCGGGCACCAGCGCGCGCACGCCGTCGACGGTGTCGATGATGTTGGCGCCGGGCTGGCGCGTGACGATGACGATCACGGCGGGGCTGCCGTTGAACAGGCCCAGCGTGCGCACGTCCTCGGGGCCGTCGGTGACGTCGGCGATGTCCGACAGCTTGACCGCCGCGCCGTTGCGCCACGCCACGGTCAGGTTCCTGTACTCCGCGGCGGTGTGTCCCGGCTGCTGCGTGTAGATCTGCAGGCGCTGAACGCCGTCCTCGATGCTGCCCTTGGGCCGCGTCGCGTTGGAGGCCTGGATCGCGGCGCGCACGTCCTCGGCCGGGATGCCGAGGTTGTTGAGCGCGAGCAGGTTGACGTCGATGCGCACCGCCGGCAGCGAGCCGCCGCCGATCTCGACGTCGCCCACGCCCTGCACCTGCGCCACCTTCTGCTGCACGATGTTGGAGACGGCGTCGTAGATCTGCTGCGGCGTGCGCGTCTTGGAGGTGAGCGCCAGGATGATGATGGGCGCGTCCGAGGGGTTGGCCTTGCGGTAGGTCGGGTTGCTCTTGAGCGTGGCGGGCAGGTCGACCCGCGCCGCGTTGATCGCGGCCTGCACCTCGCGCGCGGCGCCGTCGATGTCGCGGTTCAGGTCGAACTGCAGGCTCACGCGCGTGGAGCCGGTGCCCGAGTTGGAGGTGATCTCGTTGACGCCGGAGATCGTGCCCAGGCGGCGCTCCAGCGGCGTGGCCACGCTGTTGGCCATGGTGTCGGGGCTGGCGCCCGGGATGCTGGCCGACACCGAGATGGCCGGGTAGTCGACCTGCGGCAGCGGCGACACCGGCAGCACGAAGAAGCCGGCGATGCCCGCCAGCGCGACGCCGGCGGTCAGCAGCACCGTGGCGATCGGGCGCCGGACGAAGGGCGACGACAGGTTCATCGGCCGCCTCCGGGCTGCGGATGCGGCGCGTCGGGGTCGAACGGGATCTGCCGCGGCACGGGCGGTGCCTCGAGCGCCACCTGCGGCGCGGGCGCGTCGTCGCCGCCGTCGTCATTGCCGCCGAAGCGTTCGCGCACGCGCCGTCCCAGGCGGTCGAACGCCAGGTAGATCACCGGCGTGGTGAACAGCGTGAGCAGCTGGCTCACCAGCAGGCCGCCGAAGATCGACAGGCCCAGCGGATGACGCAGTTCCTTGCCTTCGCCCCAGCCGAACATCAGCGGCAATGCGGCGAACAGCGCCGCGAAGGTCGTCATCAGGATCGGGCGCAGGCGCAGCAGCGCCGCCTGGCGGATGGCCTCCCGAGGCGACATTCGCGGCCGCAGCGCCGGGCCGCTCCCGAGCAAGGCCGCGCCCCCCTCGGGGGGGGAAGCGCCGGAGGCGCCGGGGGGCGAACTTCCTCGTTCGGCGTCGATGGCGAAGTCGATCATCATGATCGCGTTCTTCTTGACGATGCCGATCAGCAGGATGATGCCGATGATGCCGATCACGCCGAGATCCTGCCCGCCGATCAGCAGCGCCAGCAGCGCGCCGACGCCGGCCGACGGCAGCGTCGACAGGATCGTCAGCGGATGCACGTAGCTCTCGTAGAGCACGCCCAGCACGATGTAGACGCAGATCACGGCTGCCAGGATCAGCCACAGCTGGTTGGACAGCGACTTCTCGTAGGCGCCGGCGGCGCCCAGCGGCGTCATCGTCACCGACGAGGGCAGGGCGATGTCGCGGGCCGCCTGGCGGATGGAATCGACCGCCGTGCCCAGCGACACGCCGTCGGCGGTGTCGAAGCCGACCGTCGTGGCGGGGTACTGCGCCACGTGCGTGATCTGCAGCGGCGCCTGCACCTCGCGGATCGTCGCGAAGGCCGAGAGCGGCGTGGCCTGGCCGCTGGTGGTGAGCACGCGCAGGTCGCCGATGGCCGCCGGGGTGCGCGCCTGGTCGGGCCGGGCTTCCAGGATCACGCGGTACTGGTTGGTCTCGGTGAAGATGGTCGAGACGATGCGCTGGCCATAGGCGCTGTACAGCGCGTCGTCCACCGTCGCGGCGCTGATGCCCAGGCGCGCGGCCGTGTCGCGGTCGATGTCGACCTCGACGGCCAGGCCGGTCTGGCCGACGTCGGTGACGACGTTGCGCACCTTCGCATCGCCGCGCAGCCGCTCGACCAGCTTGTTGGCCCACAGCGCCACCGAAGCGTCGTCGGCACCTTCCAGCGAGACGCGGTACTGCGTCGGGCCGGTGTCGGAGTCGATGGTGAGGTCCTGCGTGGGCTGCAGGTACAGGGTCACCCCGGCCACCGCCTGCGCGCGTTCGCGCAACCGGCTCATGATCTCCTCCTGCGAGCCGTCCGCGCCGTGCCTGATGTTGACCAGCATCGTGCCGGCGTTGAGCATCGTGTTGTTGGCGCCGTCCACGCCGACGATGGAGGCGATGTTGTCGACCGCCGGATCCTGCAGCATGGCGCGCGCCGCCTGGCGCTGGAGCTGGGCCATGCGCTCGAAGCTGACCGTCTGCGCGCTCTGCACGCGCACCTGCAGCTGGCCGGTGTCCTGCGTCGGGAACAGGCCCTTGGGGATGAACACGTACAGCAGCACGGTCAGCGCGAAGGTGCCGAGCGCCACCAGCAGCGTGGCCGCCTGGCGGTCCAGCACCCAGGCGAGGCCACGGTCGTAGCGCGCGACGATCCAGTCGAAGCCCTGCTGGAACTTCAGTCCGTAGCCGTGCGGCTTGTCGTCGTGCCGCAGCATGCGGCCCGACATCATCGGCACCAGCGTCAGCGACACCAGCGCCGAGATCAGGATCGTGATCGCCAGCGTCACCGCGAATTCGCGGAACAGCCGGCCCACCACGTCGCCCATGAACAGCAGCGGGATCAGCACCGCGATCAAGGAGACGGTCAGCGACACGATCGTGAAGCCGATCTGCGTGGCGCCCTTGATCGCCGCGGCCATGGGCTTCTCGCCCGCCTCGACGTGGCGCGAGATGTTCTCGATCATCACGATGGCGTCGTCGACCACGAAGCCGGTGGCGATCGTCAGCGACATCAGGCTGAGGTTGTTGAGGCTGTACCCCAGGAGGTACATCGCCCCGCAGGTGCCGATCAGCGAGATCGGTACCGACAGGCTCGCGATCACCGTCGCCCGCCAGCTGTGCAGGAACGCGAAGATCACCAGCGTGACCAGCACGACGGCGAGCACCAGCTCGAGCTCGACGTGCTCCACCGACGCGCGGATGCCCGCGGTGCGGTCGCTGAGGATGCGCACCTCCAGCGAGGCGGGCAGTCCGGCCTGGAGCTGCGGCAGCTGCCTCTTGATCGCGTCCACCGTCTGGATCACGTTGGCCCCCGGCTGGCGCTGCACGTTGACGATGATGGCCGGCGTGTCGTCGGCCCAGCCGGCCAGGCGCAGGTTCTCCGCGCTGTCCACCACCTGGGCGATGTCGGACAGCCGCACCGGCGCGCCGTTCCTGTAGCTGACGATCAGGTTCCTGTAGTCGTCGACCGAGACGAGCTGGTCGTTGGCGTTGATCGCGTAGGAGCGCGATGCGCCGTCGAAGCTGCCCTTGGCGCTGTTGGCGTTGGCGTTGGCGATCGCCGTCTTCACGGCCGACAGGTCGATGCCGTACGCCGCCATCGCGCGCGTGTCGGCCTGGATGCGCTTGGCGGGCCGCTGGCCGCCGGCGAGCGTGACCAGGCCGACGCCCGAGACCTGGCTGATCTTCTGCGCGAGCCGGGTGTTGACGAGGTTCTGGACGTCGGGCAGCGGCATCGACCGAGAGCTCACCGCCAGCGTCATCACCGGCGCGTCGGCCGGGTTGACCTTGGCATACACCGGCGGCGCCGGCAGGTCGGCCGGCAGCAGCGAGTTGCCGGCATTGATGGCGGCCTGCACCTCCTGCTCGGCGATGTCCAGCGACAGGCCGAGGTTGAACTGCAGCGTGATGAGCGACACGCCCGCCGCGCTGGTGGAGCCCATGCGCGCGAGGCCCGACATGTTGCCGAACTGCTTTTCGAGCGGCGCGGTGACGGTGCGGCTCATCACCTCGGGGCTGCCGCCGGGGTACAGCGTCTGCACCTGGATGGTGGGGTAGTCCACCTGCGGCAGCGCCGACAGCGGCAGGAAGCGGAACCCGACGATGCCCGCGAGGACGATCGCCAGCATCAGCAGCGAGGTCGCGACCGGTCGCTGGATGAAGGGACGGGACGGGCTCATCGCGCGGCGTGCACCGGTTCGAGGCCGACGGTGGCGCCCGTCACGATTGCGCCTCGCTCGCGCGCTGGCGTCGCGCCGCGCTGGCGCCGTCGGCCGGCGCGCTGGCGCCGTCGCGCCAGCGATGCGCGCGGCTGGCGCCCTCCGCGGGCGCGGTCGCGCCGCCTTCGGCACCGCCTTCCGCGCCGCCTTCCGCGCCGTCACGGCGATGGCGTCCGCCGTGCGCGCCCGAAGCGCTCCAGCCCGCGCCGCTCGCGCCGCTGGCCCCGCGGCGCGGTCCCGAGGCGGCGTCGCCGGGCAGCTGCACCTTCGCGCCGTCCTTCAGGCGGTCGCCGCCTTCGGTGATCACGCGTTCGCCGGGCGCCAGGCCCCGGGTGATCTGGACGGAGTCGACGGTGGACAGGCCTTGCGTCACGTTCACCTGCGAGACCGTGCGGTCGTCATCGAGCCGGTAGACGAAGTCGCCGCTAGGGCCATGGCGCAGCGCGGTGATGGGCACGACGACGGCGTCCTTGAGCGTGTCCAGCAGGATGCGCACGTTGACGAACTGGCTCGGGAACAGCGCGTTGCGCGCGTTGGTGAAGCGGGCCTTGGCGCGCACGGTGCCGGTCTGCGTGTCCGAGGCGTTGTTCAACGAGAGGAACACGCCCGTGTCCAGCAGCTGCGTGCGCGTGCGGTCCAGCGCGGAGACGGCCAGCGCCGCGCCGGCGGCGATGCGCGCCTGCAACTGCGGGATGCGGTCCTGCGGGATCGCGAACTCGACGTCGATCGGTGCGAGCTCGGTGATCGTCGTGATGCCGGTGGACGTGCCCGAGGACACGAGGTTGCCGACGTCGACCGAGCGCAGGCCCACGCGGCCGCTCACCGGGGCGGTGATGCGCGTCCACTGCAGGTTCAGCTTGGCGGTGCCGACGGCGGCCTGGTCGCCCAGCACCGTGCCCTGCAGCTGCTTGACGAGCGCGGCCTGGGTATCGACGTCCTGGCGTGCGATCGAGTCCTGCTTCAGCAGGGTCTGGTAGCGGTCGAGCGTGACCCTGGCGGCATCGAGCTGCGCCTCGTCCTTCTGCAGCTGGCCCTGGGCCTGCATCAGCGCGAGCTCGAACGGACGCGGCTCGATCGTGGCCAGCAGCTGTCCGGTCCGGACCATCTGGCCTTCCTGGAACGGCACCCGGGTCAGCACGCCCGAGACCTGCGGCGTGACGGTGACCGTGGCCGATGGCGTGACGGTGCCCAGCGCGTCGACGTAGATCGGGATGTCCGCGTGCGTCACGGTGGCGACGCCCACGGTCGTGGCGCTCGGCCCGCCACGCCGTCCGCCGGGGCCGCCCGGTCCGCCCGGCCCCGGCGGACCACCGGCCGTGGCGCCGCGGCCGCCGGCGGCAGGGTGCGTCAGGTGCCAGGCCAGCGCGCCGAGGCCGGCGATCAGCAGCACGGCGATCGTCGTGCCGATCCAGCGGCGCTTGATGTCGGGGGCCGCCGGCGCGGGGCCGGCCGGCTGTCGTTGTTGTTCCATCACGGTCCTCGTTCGCACGGGCAGGGCGGCCGGCGCGGTGTTTGCCTTCGGTCGTGCGCTGGGCGGGCGAGCGTCACGTTCACTCCGCGTCCGTCCTCGACCGCGCGACACCATAGCAAACGGCGCACCCGTTTTCGGAGGGCGCGCGAGGCTTTCGAAAAACTTTACCTGTCCAGCTGACAGTCCTGTCAGGAAGCGGCTGGAAGAGGCCGCGTCATGTTGCCGGCGGGCGTCCGCTTCGTGTCATCGCGACACGAGAAACACCTGCACCGACAAGGGCGCGGCCGGCACGGACAGGCTGCCGCCGCCGGAGGCGGTGGCGTCACCGCCGGGGCCCGGCGGGTACAGGCGCTGCAGTCGCGCGTTCGCCGGCAGGCCGGCGAGCGTGGCGCTTCCGGCGGCGGCGCCGTCGTTGATGACGACGACGGTGTGCTCGCGCGCGTCCACGCGCTGGAAGCTCATCGTGCGGCCGTCGACGCGCGGCGCCACGTAGCGACCGGTGGCGATCGACGAGTGCGTGTTGCGCAGCCGCAGCAGGGCGGTGTAGAACGCCAGCATCGAGTCGGGATCGCGCGCCTCGGATTGGGCATTGTGCGTGGCCAGGTTGGTCGAGGCCGGGCGATAGGGCGTGCCGCTGCTGAAGCCGCCGAAGGGCGTCCAGCTCATGGGGCCGCGCAGCTGGCCGTCGGGATCGTCGGTGGCCGCCGCGGACATGCCCAGCTCCTCGCCGTAGTAGACGTAGGGCGTTCCGGGCTGCAGCAGGTAGGCCGCGGCGGCGACGCGCACGCGCGCCGGGTCGCCGCCCATCGCGTCCCACAGCCGCTTGCCGGCGAAGTGATCGTGGTTGGACACCATCGTGGCCATGGTGTCGGGCGCGTGCAGGAAGTAGTCGGCGACGTCGCGGATCGCCTTCTCGTCGCCGCGTCCGGCCTTGACCAGCGCGTCGCTGTGCCCGAAGGCGAACGAGGCGCCGCAGGCGTCCGGCCTCGCGAAGCCCGCCGGATCGCCGGGCGACTCGCACACCATGACGTGCGGGTGGTCGATGTCCAGCTCGTGTCGCACCCTGGCCATGAACGCGTAGTTCTCGGGCTGCAGGCTCCAGCCCCGCGGGCCGTTCTCGAACAGGTGGCCCACGGCGTCGATGCGAAAGCCGTCGACGCCATGGTTGATCCAGAAGCGCAGGCTGTCCAGGTGGTAGCGCACGACCGCCGGGTTGCGCAGGTTGAAGTCGGGCATCTCCTTGCCGAACTGGCTGAAGTAGGCGCCGTCGGGCGTCGCGTTCCACGGGTCGATGTCGAAGATGCTCCAGCCCGTGGGCTTGACGTCCTCCCACACGTACCAGTCGCGCCAGGGGTTCGACTTCGACGACGCCGACTGCTCGAACAGCGGGTTCTTCCACGAGCTGTGGTTGATGACGTAGTCGATCACGATGCCGATGCCGCGCGCGTGGGCCTGGCGCACCAACTCGTCGAAGTCGGCCATGGTGCCGTAGGCTGGCTCGATGGCGCGGTAGTCGGTCACGGCGTAGCCGTGGTCATGGTCGCCGCTGGCGTTGACCGGCATCAGCCATAGGCCGCGGATGCCGAGTGCCTGCAGGTAGGGCAGGCGCTGCGCGAGGCCGCGCAGGTCGCCGATGCCGTCGCCGTCGCTGTCCTGGTAGCTGCGCACGAACACCTCCATGAAGGCGCCGTGCTCCCAGCCGGGAGTCAGCGGGGCGGGCCGAGGCACCTGCCGCACCGGGGAGACGTCGACGCCCGGGCCCGCCGAGGTGGCGCAGGCGCCCAGCAGGACGGTGCCGGCCATGGCGACGGCAGCAGGCAGGGCGCGGGGCGGACGGATCATGGCGGTGTGTCCCGGAGTTGTTGGAGGCTGTAGTCAAAGTACATCATAAATCCAACACGCGATCAGGCCGGATGAGGGAAACCCATGCGCAATCTTGAAAGCGCACTGGAATAGCATGTAGCATTCCTTCCTGAGAACATAGAGACAACACGTTTGTGAAGCAAAACTACGTGAAGGCGACAACCCTCCTCTGCGCCCAGGTTGCCGGGGCACTGCTGCTGGCGTCCGGCGCCGGGGCGGCGGCCGTCACCGACCCGGCCCTTGCGCAGGCCTGCGACGTCCCGGCGTTCGCCACGACGCTGGCGCCGGTGGTCGATACCGTGGCCATGCCGGCGCACGCCGTCTGGCTGTCGCAGTCGCTCGTTCGCTGGCCGGGCGCGCCGGCGCAGGGGCGCTACGTGCTCGTCTCGTCGGCCCGCGGCGCACTGGTCGTCCAGGCCGGCCAGCCGGTCACGGGCGCCGACGACACGCTGGCGCTCG
>JAEKKH010000216.1 GCA_019510465.1 Burkholderiales bacterium | reverse complement strand
TTAATTCGCCGAAGAATGGACGAATCCACACCAAACCTTCCCGACGGTGAGGTTCAGCACTCGCCCGTGCGGAGTGCTAATATCCGCGGAACCAAAGGATCGATTCCCGATCCGACCAAGCACATGAGCACCACCCAAACCAACGCCCTGTCCGTCCGAGACCCGTGGAGTCTGGTTCCCCCGCTGGGCAACCTCGACGCCTACATCTCGTCCATCAACCGCCTGCCGATGCTGTCGCAGGAGGAGGAGACGCGCCTCGCGACGCAGCTGCGCGACACCGGCGACCTGAAGGCCGCCAGCGCGCTCGTCATGTCGCACCTGCGCCTGGTCGTGTCCGTCTCGCGCAACTACCTGGGTTACGGCCTGCCGCACGGCGACCTGATCCAGGAAGGCAACATCGGCCTGATGAAAGCGGTCAAGCGCTTCGACCCCGACCAGGGCGTGCGCCTGGTCAGCTACGCGCTGCACTGGATCAAGGCCGAGATCCACGAATACATCCTGAAGAACTGGCGCATGGTCAAGGTCGCCACGACCAAGTCCCAGCGCAAGCTGTTCTTCAACCTGCGTTCGCTCAAGGCCAGGCTGAAGGAAGAAGCCGCCGACGCCGACGTGCATCGCAACACGCTCACCCGGGACCAGGTCGAGCGCGTCGCGGCCGACCTCAACGTGAAGCCGGAAGACGTGCTCGAGATGGAGACGCGCATGTCCGGCGGCGACGTCGCCATGGAATCGCAGAACGACGACGGCGAGGAGGCCTATGCGCCGATCGCCTACCTGGCCGACGACCGCAGCGAGCCCACGCGCGTCATCGAGGCTGCCGCGCACGACCGCCTGGCCGGCGCCGGCATCGTCGAGGCGCTGGATACGCTCGACCCGCGCAGCCGCCGAATCGTCGAGGAGCGCTACCTCAAGGTCAACGACGACAGCTCCGGCGGCATGACGCTGCACGAACTGGCCGCCGAGTATGGCGTGAGTGCCGAGCGCATCCGCCAGATCGAGGTCGCCGCGCTGAAGAAGATGCGCAAGACGCTCGAGCCGCAACGCGCTTGAGGACGCATCAGCGCAAGGGAACGGACGCCGCGGCGTCCGTTTTTTTTTCGTCCGCCTGTCCGTCGGTCGACGCCTCGCGCATCTATGCTCAGGTGCGGCATGGTGCCGCGCCATCGGGCGCCGCGACGGCGCAGGAGACGCTCATGGAATTCGTCCTCACCTTCCACCAACCCGCCGAAGTCTTCGAGGTCAACGACGACCCGGTGCGCGGCGCCGAGCCGATGCAGGCGTGGAAGCTCTACATGGAGGCCATGGTCGGCGCCGGCGTGCTGCGCGGCGCCAACCGGCTCGAGCAGTTCGGCGGCACCGCCGTGCGGGTGCGCGGCGGCAAGCGCCAGGTCCAGGACGGCCCGTTCGCCGAGACCAAGGAACTGCTGGGCGGCTACGCCGTCATCGACGTCGCGTCGATCGACGAGGCCTTGAAGTGGGCCGAGCGCTGCCCTGGGTCGGCCGTCGGCGTGACCATGGTCTGGCCCGTGCGGCCGACGCCGAAACCGGCGCAGTGAACGCGGCCGCGGCGGCGGAGGCAGCGGCGCGCGGCAGCTACGGCCGGCTGCTCGCGTGGCTGGCCTGGCAGTGGCGCGACGTCGCCGCCGCCGAGGACGCGCTGGCCGACGCCTTCGCCGCGGCCCTCGAACGCTGGCCCGTGGACGGCGTGCCCGACGCGCCGGACGCCTGGCTGCTGACCGCCGCGAAGCGCCGCCTGCTGATGGCCGCGCGCCGCCAGCGGCTGGCCGACGATCCGACGCTGACGGTGCTCTGGCCCGACGAACACGCCGCTATGCCCGAGGCCGCGCGATTGCCCGATGCCCGGCTGCGCCTGCTGTTCGTCTGCGCGCACCCGGCGATCGATCCCACC
This sequence comes from Burkholderiales bacterium, assembly GCA_019510465.1. GTDB lineage: Bacteria > Pseudomonadota > Gammaproteobacteria > Burkholderiales > Burkholderiaceae_C > Scleromatobacter. The sequence goes on along the minus strand of JAEKKH010000216.1, from coordinate 8,414 downwards.
CTCCACAGCGCACTGATGCTGCAGACCGTGCTGGGCCTGGACGCGGCGCGCATCGCCAGCGCCTTCCTGGTCAAGCCGGAGGCGATGAGCAAGCGCCTGGTGCGCGCCAAGGCCAAGATCCGCGACGCCGGGCTGCGCTTCGAGGAGCCGGACCCCGACGAATGGCCCGAGCGCCTGGCGTCGGTGCTGGAGGCGATCTATGGCGCCTATACGCTGCACTGGAGCCTGGCCGACGACGCCGATGCCGGCGAGCTGGCGGGCGAGGCGCGCTTCCTCGCCGAGCTGGTCGCCTCGCAGCTGCCCGGCGAACCCGAGGCGCTGGGCCTCGTCGCCCTGCTGTGGCTGTGCGAGGCACGACGCCCCGGGCGGCGCGCGGCGTATCGGCCGCTGCACGAACAGGACCCGGGCGACTGGAACGCCACGCTGATCGCGCAGGCCAACGCCGCGCTGCGCGAGGCCGCGATGCGCCGCGCGCCCGGCCCGTTCCAGCTCGAGGCCGCGATCCAGGCCGCGCATACGCAGGGCCGCCAGGACGGCCACGTGCCGTGGGACGGCATCACGCGCCTGCATGAACGCCTGCTGGAAATCGCGCCGACCGTCGGCGCGCGCATCGCGCACGCGGTCGCCCTGGCACACGCGCAAACCGACCCGGCGGCCGGCCTGCGCCTCCTGGAGGCCATCGACGCCGACCTCGTCGCCGCGCACCAGCCCTGGTGGGCGGCGCGAGCGCACCTGCTGGCGATGGCCGGAGCGCATTCCGAGGCGGCGCCGGCCTATGGCCGCGCGCTGGCGCTGACCGTCGAGCCGCGACTGCGCGCATGGCTGACGGCACGCCTGCGGGCCGAGGAGGAGGCCGCGGCACGGCCGGCGGGTTGAGGCGGCGTGGCGCGGGATGGGAGCCGGGGTCAAGTCTTGAACGTTGCGCGACGCGGTCAGGGGAGCCGGGGTCAGGTCTTGAAAGTTGCGCGACGGGGCGTTCGCGACGCGGCTACGCTGCAGCGCGCAACTTTCAAGACCTGACCCCTCACGCGCTGCCGGCGACCCCTCATCGGCACCATCGCAGGCCGCCCTGCCGGCACCTCTCTCAGGCCTTCTGGGCCAGCAGCGCCTTCAGGTGGTCGGTCAGAGCCGGGGTCAGGTCTTGAAAGTTGCGCGATGCGGCGTTCGCGACGCGGCTACGCTCCAACGCGCAACTTTCAAGACCTGACCCCTATCGGCCGGAGCAGGCCGTTCTTTCGGCGCCTCTCTCAGGCCTTCTCGGCCAGCAGGGCCTTCAGGTCGTCGGTCAGCAGTGCAGGATCCAGGCTCTGCGACGCGAACAGCCGGATGCGGCCTTCGCGGTCGAAGACGTAGCTGCCGGCGGTGTGGTCGATCGTGTAGCTGTCAGGCGTCTTGCCCGGCACCTTCTGCACGATCAGCTTGAAATCCTTGATGACCTGCTGCGTCTGCGCCTCGTCGCCGCGCAGCGCGATGAAGTCGGGGCGGAAGTTGGCGACATAGTTCTTCAGCAGCGCCGGCGTGTCGCGCGACGGGTCGACCGTGACGAACAGCACCTGCACCTTGGCGGCGTCGGGGCCCAGCGTCTTGAGGATGCCGGACAGCTCGGCCAGCGTCGTGGGGCAGGCGTCCGGGCACTGCGTGTAGCCGAAGAAGACGACGGTGACCTTGCCCTTGAAGTCGGCCAGCGTGCGGGGCTTGCCATCGAAGTCGGGCAGGGCCAGGCCCTGCGCGTACTTGGCGCCGGTGAGGTCGATCGCGTTGAAATGGTGCGGCGGCGCCATGCGCTCGCAGCCGGAGAGCGCCAGCGCGCCCGCGGCGGCCAGCGACAGGAAAAGTCGGCGAGAGTTCATCGGGGGATGTAGTGGTCGACCAGCAGCGCCGCGAACAGCAGCGACAGGTACAGGATCGAGAAGCGGAAGGTGCGGCGCGCCAGCTCGTCGCTGTAGTGGCGCCAGAGCTTGAACGCGTAGCCGGAGAACAGCGCGCCCAGGACGACTGCGCTGGCCAGGTAGAACCAGCCGCTCAGGCCGCTGACGAACGGCAGCAGCGTGCCCGCGAACAGCACCAGCGTGTACAGGAACACGTGCAGCTTGGTGAAGTCGGGGCCGTGCGTGACGGGCAGCATCGGCAGGCCGGCCTTGCGGTAGTCCTCGGTGCGGTACAGCGCCAGCGCCCAGAAGTGCGGCGGGGTCCACAGGAAGATGATCAGGCACAGCAGCCAGGCGTCGGCGCTCGCCTCGCCGCGCATCGCCGCCCAGCCGAGCACCGGCGGCATCGCGCCCGACGCGCCGCCGATCACGATGTTCTGCGGCGTGTTGGGCTTGAGCACCAGCGTGTAGATCACGGCGTAGCCGATGAAGGTGGCCAGCGTCAGCCACAGCGTCAGCGCGTTGACCCACGCCAGCAGCAACGCCGCGCCGGCGCCGCACAGCAGCGCCGAGAACACCAGCGCCTGCCGGTCGGTGAGCTCGCCCTTGGCCGTCGGGCGCCAGGCGGTGCGCGTCATGCGCCGGTCGATCTCCTGCTCGACGAGGCAGTTGAACGCGGCCGCGGCCGCGGCGACCAGCCAGATGCCGGCCGTGGCGGCCAGCGTGGGCACCAGCGGCGGCCAGCCGGGGACGGCCAGGAACATGCCGATCACCGCGCAGAACACGATGAGCTGCACCACCCGCGGCTTGGTGAGCGCGTAATACTGGCGCCAGCGCGACGGCTGGGCCGAGGCGGGCGCGGGGTTCGGGACGGGGACGGAACTCATGAGGACACCCGGGTTCTCGGATTCAGGGCGGCGGCGACCTCGAAGCCGATGCAGATCACCAGGGCCGCCGCCCCGGCCGTGTGCGCCAGGGCGGCCACCAGCGGCCAGCCCAGCACGACGTTCGACAGGCCGGTGGCCCATTGGACCACCACCACGGCCAGGATGATGACAGCCCGGCGGCGGGATGGAGCGCCGCGCCTCCAAAGCCGCGCGGCGAGCCAGCCCATCGCGGCCGTGAAGACGACGGCGAACAGCCGGTGCATCCACTGGATGGCCACCAGCGCGGTCATCGCGATGGGCGCGCCGTCCGCCCGCCGGCCGAGTTCGCGGGCAAACGAGAAGCCCTCCGACCAGTTCATCGCGGGCCACCACTGGCCGTTGCAGCGCGGGAAGCCGGTGCAGGCCAGCACCGCGTAGTTGGTGCTGACCCAGCCGCCGAGCGCGATCTGCAACAGCAGCGCAAGCGCGGCCAGGCCCAGTGCCCAGCGGTCGAGCGCGCCGCGCGGCGTGCCGCCCACGGTCTCGGCCCGCGGCACCTGCAACGCCAGCAGTGCCAGCAGCCCCATGCCGCCCAGCAGGTGGCCGGTGACGATGGCGGGATAGAGCTTCCAGGTGACCGTCAGCGCGCCGAACATCGCCTGGCCGATGACCCACGCGAGCGACACGCCCGCGAGCGCGAGCGCCCGTGCGTGACGCGCCTGCGCCGCCGCGATCACCATCAGGACGATCAGCAACATGACCGCACCGGCGAAGTAGCGATGGATCATCTCGATCCACGCCTTCTTCTGCGTGACCGGCCCCTCGGGCGCGAGCGCCTGCGCGTGCGCGATGTGCTCGGCGGCGGCCACCGGGCTGGACGTCGCGTAGCAGCCCGGCCAGTCCGGGCAGCCGAGGCCGGAGTCGCTCAGGCGCGTGTAGGCGCCGAACACGACGAGGTCGAAGCACAGGAACAGCGTCAGGCCCGCCAGCGCGGCCACGCGCTGCGGACGAGACTTGCGGCGCAGGCCGCCGCGCCACCAGGCGATCATCAGCGCGATCGACGCGATGGCCAGCGCAATCGACACGAGGCCCGGCAGCGAGCTCCAGCCGTCGGCCCTCACGGCGCGTCCTTGGCCCGGTTCCACCATTGCGACGCGCGCAGCAGGCGCTCGACGTCCTTCTTGAGCCTGACCGGATCGGGCCTGGCCGGCGTGCGCATCATCCAGTTGCCCAGCGGGTCGACGATGTAGAGGTGGTCCTCCAGCACATGGCCGCGCTCCGGCTCCAGCCAGCGCGCCAGCGCGTCGCGGTCGACGCGGTAGCTCAGCACCGCCGGCGGCGCGCCCACCGCGGCGGCGAGCGCCGGCGCGACGGGCTCGGGGCTGTCGACCAGCCAGATCTTCTGGATGCGGTCACGCTCCGCACCCATCATTTCGCGCAGCTGGCGCTGCAGGAACAGGTTGCGCTCGCAGGTCGTGCCGCAGGCGGCGGGCGCCACGACGATCACCAGCCACTGGCCCTTCAGCGTGGTCAGCGGCACCGAGCGGCCGGCCATGTCCTCCGCCGGCAGCGCCTCGAGCGACGGCAGCGGGCGCTGCGGATCGACCAGCGTGGCGTAGTTGGTGCGGCCGCCTGGCCGGACGACGTAGTAGGTGAAGTACGACGCGATCACCGGCAGCGCGCACACCAGCAGGATCAGCAGCATCATGATCCGGCCGCGCCGGCTCTGCGCCGCCGGGTAGTCGCGCATCGGCGCGGGCGTGCCGTGCAGGGTGAAGGTCATGGATTCCGGGCCGGTGGCCTTGGGGTCGTCGGGCGGAGTCGGTTTCATCGGGGAGCGGGATCGTCGGCGTGGGCGTCGGGCGGGAAGTCGGAATGCCCGGCGGCGCGGCGCGGGCGGATGAACTGCAGCCACACCCACAGGCCGAGGAAGGCCACGCTCATCGCGAACCACTGGGTGGCATAGCCGTAGTGGGTGGCGATGCTGACGCCCGCGGTCGGCGGCGGCCAGTTCCGGCGCAGGCCGTCACCGGCATTGCCGGGGTTGGCATCCTCGAACACCGTGACGGGACGCAGGGCCAGGCCCGACTCCGCGCTGAACGGCGCCAACTCCAGATTTTGCCGGACCGCGCCGCCGCGACCGTGGCCGACCTCGAACCAGTGCGATGGCCACGGCGCGACGTGCCCGTGCAAGGTCACCGGCCCCGCCGGCGTGGCGACGGCGGGCGCCTTCATCGGATCGGCGGGATCGCTCGCGATCCAGCCGCGCTGCACCACAACGGCACCGCCGTCGGGCAGGCGCAGCGGGCTCAGCACATAGAAGCCCGCGCGCTCGTCCATCGTGCGGTTCATCAGGAACACCGTGTGCGCCGCGTCCCATTCGCCGGACAGGTCGATGTGGCGCTGCCACTGCTGCTCACCGGTGGCGGCGTCGCGCGCGAGCGCCGCGCCGGGCAGCGGCGGCAGCCCGCCGCGCTCGGCCACCAGGGCCTCGTACGCCAGCTTGGCATGCGCGCGCGACAGCTGCCACCGGCCGAGCTGCGCCGTCAGCGATGCGCAGGCCAGCGCCACGACGAACCAGACGATGCGCGAACGCAGGCTCCCCGCGCCACGGCGCGGAGGGGAGGAACCCGCGGGCGCCGGCGCAGGGTCGGTGGAATAATCGTTCGTCATGAAATTCGTGATCGTCGGGTTCCTGGTGCTCGTGCTGGCCGCGTTGGCCGGCGCCGGCCTGTTCATGCTGCGCCGCGGCCCGGACGACGGTTCGGCCGACAAGCGCATGGCCCGCGCCCTCGCGATCCGCGTCGCATTGTCCGTCACGCTGTTCCTGCTGATCCTGCTGGCATGGAGACTGGGCTGGATCCATCCGAAGGGCATTCCGGTCGGCACCTGAGTTTCGACGCGGCGCAGGCCGCGCGGTTCCCCGCGGGCGGGCCCGCAAACAACGACGCCGCCCGAGGAATCGAGGCGGCGTTGTCTTGGGAGGCGGATCGCTTCGACCCGCGATGTCCGCTTGCCCTGCGATGCGTCGGCGGGGACGGATGCGGGCCGGACGGCCCGCACGCGTTCACAGCCAATACACCACGGCGTACAGGCCCAGCCACACGACGTCGACGAAGTGCCAGTACCAGGCCGCGCCCTCGAAGCCGAAATGGCGGCTGGGCGTGAAATGCCCCTTCTGCAGCCGCAGCGTGATGAACAACAGCATCAGCATGCCCACGAACACGTGGAAGCCGTGGAAGCCGGTCAGCATGAAGAACGTCGAGCCGTAGATGCCCGACGACAGCTTCAGGTTCATCTCGGTGTAGGCCTCGTGGTATTCGAAGGCCTGGCAGCCGATGAAGGTCGCGCCCAGCAGCACGGTGATCCACATCCACAGGATCGCCTTGGAGCGGTGGTCGGCGATCAGCGCGTGGTGCGCGATCGTCAGCGTGACGCCCGAACTCAGGAGGATGGCCGTGTTCAGCGTCGGGATCGGCCACGGGCCCATCGTGCGGAAGGCCGAGATCGTGTCGGCCGGCGAGCCGGTGACGCCCGCCTGGGCGCTCGGCCAGATGGCGTGGAAGTCGGGCCACAGGATCTGGTGGTCGAGGTTGCCCAGCATCGGCAGCGCGATCGCGCGGGCCCAGAACAGCGCCCCGAAGAACGACGCGAAGAACATCACTTCCGAGAAGATGAACCAGCTCATGCTCCAGCGGAACGACACGTCCACGCGATCGGAGTACAGCCCGCCCTCGCTCTCGCCGATGGCCGTGGTGAACCACTGCGCCAGCGTCGCGAGCCAGACGGCCATGCCGGCCAGCAGGCTCCACGAACCCCATTCGTGTCCGTTGATCCACTGGCTGCCGCCCAGGATCATCAGGAACAGGCCGAGCGCGACGCACGCGGGATAGCGCGAAGGCGACGGGATGAAATAGTACGGGGTCGTTCCGTGGGGAGTCGCGGCGGACATGGGTTCTTCTCTCCAGACTCTTCAGCAAAGAAAATTCAATGGCTGGTCGCGATGCCGATGACGAAATGCACCAGCACGACCAGGAAGACGACGAAGATCGCGGCGCCGACGACGGCGGCGATCACCACATGGATCGGATTGAGCTTCTTGACGTCCTCGGCATGGTCGGCCGAGCGCCGGATGCCCAGGAAGCTCCACGCGACGGCGCGCAGCGTCTGTCCGAAATTCGCCTTGCGGGCGGTGGCGGGCAGGTCGTCGCGGGGGTCGTCGGGCGATGTCATGTCGAGCTCAGGCATTCGGCTTGGACTCGCGCTGTCCCGACGGTGCCGGCGGCGTGGTGCCGCCCACCTCGAAGAAGGTGTACGACAGCGTGATCCGCTGGACGTCCTTGGGCAGCTTGTCGTCGACGTAGAACACCACCGGCCAGGTCTTGGATTCGCCCGGCGCCAGCGTGTGCTGCGTGAAGCAGAAGCACTCCACCTTCGTGAAGTGACCGGCGGCGACGCCTGGCGCGTAGCTGGGGATGGCCTGCGCCGTCATCGTGCGCGACTGCGTGTTCCTGAACTCGTACATCACCGTCGTCATCTCGCCGGGATGCACGACCACCGAGCTCTGCGCCGGATGGAATTCCCACGGGCCGCGCGCGTTGGCGTCGAACTCCACGGTGACGTTGCGCGCCAGGTCGACCTGCGAATTGACGGGGGCGCCCTTGCCCCGGTAGCCCACCGCATCCGCGTCGCCGCGCGCGACGACGTTGACCCCCAGCACCTCGCAGATCGTCTTGTACATGGGAATCATCGCGTAGGCGAAGCAACCCATGACGCCCACGAACGCGACCAGCTTCACCAGCATGTCGCGGTTCAGCCTGTTCTGCCGCTTCTCGCGCCGGGCGCGGCGTTCGTCCTGGTCGTCAGCGGTCATAGGCCGAACATCAGCGCCTTGGCGACGAAGCCCAGGCCGAACACCAGCGCCACCGACAGCAGCGCGATCGCCATGCGCAGGTTCTTGCGGCGTTGCTCGGGGTTCAGGGCCATGGCGGATCCGTGCGGGTGTTGCTCAGCCGATGACCTTGGTGGCCGTGCGATCGAGCTGCGGCGGCGTCTCGTACGTGTGCCACGGGGCCGGCGACGGCACCTCCCACTCGAGGCCCTCGGCGCCTTCCCACGGACGCTGCGGCGCCGGCTCGCCCTTGCCGCGCATCGCGGGAATCACGACGAAGACCAGGAAGTACACCTGCGACAGGCCGAAGCACAGGCCGCCGACCGAGGCCAGCGCGTTGAAGTCGGCGAACTGCATCGGATAGTCGGCCACGCGGCGCGGCATGCCGGCCAGGCCGAGGAAGTGCATCGGGAAGAAAGTGACGTTGAACGTGACCAGCGACGCCCAGAAGTGGACCTTGCCGTGGAACTCGTTGTACATCACGCCCGTCCACTTCGGCGCCCAGTAGTAGTAGCCGGCGAACATGCCGAACAGCGAGCCGGCCACCAGCACGTAGTGGAAGTGCGCGACGACGTAGTAGGTGTCCTGCAGCTGGATGTCGATCGGCGCCATCGAGCAGATCAGGCCCGTGAACCCGCCCATCGTGAACACGAAGATGAAGCCCACGGCCCACAGCATCGGGGCCTCGAAGGTCATCGAGCCGCGCCACATCGTGGCCAGCCAGTTGAAGACCTTCACGCCCGTGGGCACGGAGATCAGCATCGTGGCGTACATGAAGAACAGCTGGCC
>JAEKKH010000159.1 GCA_019510465.1 Burkholderiales bacterium | reverse complement strand
TCCGGCAGGATCTGGTCTTCCGTGCAGAAGATGTGGCCGTCGTCCTGCGTGAAGCCGCGCACGCGCATGATGCCGTGCAGGCCGCCGCTGGGCTCGTTGCGGTGGCAGTTGCCGAACTCGCCGTAGCGCAGCGGCAGGTCGCGGTAGCTCTTGATGCCCTGCTTGAAGATCAGGATGTGGCCGGGGCAGTTCATCGGCTTGAGGGCGTACTCGCGCTTCTCGCTCTCCGTCGTGAACATCGCGTCCTTGTACTTGTCCCAGTGGCCGGACAGCTCCCACAGCGACTTGTCGATCACCTGCGGGCCCTTGACCTCCTGGTAGCCGTTGTCCTGGTAGACCTTGCGCATGTACTGCTCGACGCCCTGCCAGACCGCCCAGCCCTTGGGGTGCCAGAACACCATGCCCGGGGCGTGGTCGTCGATGTGGAACAGGTCGAGCTCGCGGCCGAGCTTGCGGTGGTCGCGCTTCTCGGCCTCCTCCAGCATCGTCAGGTATTGCGCCAGCTCTTCCTTCGTCGCCCAGGCCGTGCCGTAGATGCGCTGGAGCATCTCGTTGCGGTGGTCGCCGCGCCAGTAGGCGCCGGCCACCTTCATCAGCTTGAAGAACCTCAGCTTGCCCGTGGACGGCACGTGCGGGCCGCGGCACAGGTCCTCGAAGGCGCCCTCGCGGTACAGCGACACGTCCTGGCCTTCGGGAATGCTGCCGATGATCTCGGCCTTGTAGGCCTCGCCCATCGCCTTGAAGTGCGCGACGGCCTCGTCGCGCGGGAGCACGCGGCGCGTCACCTTCTCGTCCCTGGCGGCGAGCTCGGCCATCTTCTTCTCGATGGCCGCGAGGTCCTCCGGCGTGAACGGGCGCTTGTACGCGAAGTCGTAATAGAAGCCGTTCTCGATGACGGGGCCGATCGTGACCTGGGCCTCGGGGAACAGCTCCTTGACCGCGTAGGCCAGCAGGTGGGCCGTCGAGTGGCGGATCAGGTCCAGGCCGTCGGGGTCCTTGGCCGTGACGATGGCCAGCGATTCGTCGTGCTCGATCAGGTGGCTCGTGTCGACCAGCTTCGTCGCGCCGGGCGCGCCGACACGGCCGCCGAGCGCAGCCTTGGCCAGGCCCGCGCCGATGGATGCGGCCACGTCGGCCACCGTCACGGGCTGCGGGAACTCGCGTTTGGAACCGTCGGGCAGTTGGATGGAAATCATGGGAAATCTCTCTGCAGAAAACAAAAAGCGCGACCGACTGGCCGCGCTTTGAGAATGGGAAATGAAAGGATGCCGCGCGTCAGTGCGCCACGGCCGGGCGCGCCCCGCGGAAGGAAATCAACGTAACCGTAGTTCGCGGTGTCATAACCCGTCGCGCCTTTCCCATTCTTGACTGGTTGATCGATGCTGGATCGGGATGGCCCGATTCTATGGGATTTTCCGCCGGCATCGAAAGCCGGAGTCGCGGCAGCGCGACCGGCCCGTTCACGGCAACGGCATCGCCTCGATGGACGCCTGCCGGGTGAGGGTGTCGAACTCCTCGGCGAGGCGGGCGCTCTCGTCGGTGGCGCGGCGCCAGGCATCCTCGCGGGCGGCGTGGTCGTCGCCGAAGGCCTTGAAGTCGCCGCGGTCGGGGATCTTGCCACCCGGCAGCGTGGCCACCCAGTCGGGGCTGGGCGACAGCAGGACCACGTTGGCCAGGCGCGCGCTGGCGCGGTGGCGGTGGCGCAGCGCCTTGTCCAGCCAGCCGGGCACCAGCGTCTTCTGGAAGTGCGGGTAGAGCACGAGGCCGGCGCCGTCCTCGCCGGCGAGGGCGGCGTAGTCCAGGTGCAGGTGGTAGTCGGTGATGCCGCCATCCCAGTACGGGCCGGGCGGCGCCCCGGCGATGGCATCGACGGCCTCGAGCCAGAACGGGATGCTGCAGCTCGCGAGCACGCTGCGCGCCAGGTTGGCGGCGGTGAGCTCGACGTGCTGGGTGCGGTAGTCGTGCGTCGGCACGGGCAGCCGGTCGCGCGGGTCGGAGAAGATCACGCGCTCCAGGAAGCCGCCCATCGCGCGGCGCGACACGGCGTTCGACGCGAATGCGCCCAGGTAGCCCAGCGGCGTGCGCACCCGCCCGTCCCGCGCGAGCGCGCGCACGCCCCGGCTCGTGAACACGTGCAGGCGGTAGCGCGGGTGCGACAGCAGCTCGTGCTCGCGGCCGCCGAAGCGTTCGCGCAGCCTGGCCTCGAACAGCGCGCTGACGTGGCTCGGCTTGGGCGCCTTGCCCGGCTCGTGCTCATAGCGCTGCGCGATGTAGTCGGCCGCGAGGTCGGACAACGCCGCGTCGGCATCGGGCAGGCAGGCGCTGGCCATGCGCCACGCGCCGATCGATGCGCCCAGCAGGTGCACCGTCTGCGTGCTGCGAGGCAGCCAGTGGCCGAACACGAAGCGGTCGAGCGGGTTGAGGATCAGGCCCTTGGGGCCGCCGGCGGCCGCGGGGATGGCGCGGACGTCTTCGGGGCGCAGGCCGCGCTCACGCAGGCGTTTCAGCGCGACCGGGCCGGCCAGGATCTGCAGGGCTTTCATGCGTAGCGGTGGGAAGGTCTCATGCGACGAGGGCGCTTCGACGGCGCCGCAGGCGGGCTCGGCCCGGCAGCGGAGCCGAACCATAGCGTGAATCGGGGTCTCGGCGCTCGATGGGCGGGAGTAACCGGCTGCAATCCGGGACTTGTCCGGTGACGTGAAACCGTGGTCGTCATCCTGGGCGAAGTCGCGGGATCCGATGGCATCGGCGCCCGGTGGATCCCGCGACTGCGCTTCGGTCCGCGCAGGATGACCTCGTCGGCGATGCCGCGGACGCGGCGAATCGGCACCGCCTCGCCGCTCCGCGACGCCGTCAGCGCTTGGTCTGCAGCTTCGAGAACGCCGCGGCCATCGCGTTCTGGCCCGCGGGTGCGGCCGCCGGCTGCTGCCCGCGCTGGCCGCCGCCGCCCACGCGCTCGTTGCGCGCCGGCGCGCGGTAGCTGTTGTCGCTGTTGCGCGCGCCCTTGGCCTGCGGCTGCGTGTCGAGCTTCATTGTCAGCGCGATGCGCTGGCGGGCGAGGTCGACCTCCACCACCTTCACCTTGACGATGTCGCCGGTCTTGACGACCTCGCGCGCATCCTGCACGAACTTGCTGGACAGCTGGCTCACGTGCACCAGGCCGTCCTGGTGCACGCCGAGGTCGACGAACGCGCCGAACTGCGCGACGTTGCTCACGGTGCCTTCCAGCAGCATGCCCGGCTGCAGGTCCTTGATGTCCTCGACGCCGTCGTTGAAGCGCGCCACCTTGAAGTCGGGGCGCGGATCGCGGCCGGGCTTCTCGAGCTCGACCAGGATGTCCCTGATCGTGATCGCGCCGAACTTCTCGTCGGCGAAGGCGTCGGGCTTGAGCGACTTGATGACGTCGCTGCGGCCCATCACGTCCGTGATCTGCATCGCCCTGGCGGCGAGCATGCGCTCGACGACCGGGTAGGTCTCGGGGTGCACGCCGGTCATGTCCAGCGGGTTCGAGCCGCCGCGGATGCGCAGGAAACCGGCCGCCTGCTCGAAGGTCTTGGGCCCGAGGCCGGCGACGTCCAGCAGCTGCGAGCGCGCCGCGAAGGCGCCGTTCGCATCGCGCCAGCGCACGATGGCGCTGGCCACCGCCTGGCTCAGGCCGGACACCCGCGCCAGCAGCGGCGCCGACGCGGTGTTGAGGTCGACGCCGACCTTGTTCACGCAATCCTCGACGACCGCGTCCAGCGTCTTCGCCAGCTCGCTCTGGTTGACGTCGTGCTGGTACTGGCCGACGCCGATGCTCTTCGGATCGATCTTCACGAGTTCGGCCAGCGGGTCCTGCAGGCGGCGCGCGATGGACACGGCGCCGCGCAGGCTCACGTCCAGCTCGGGCAGCTCCTTGCTGGCGAACTCGGAAGCCGAGTACACCGAGGCGCCGGCCTCGCTGACGACGATCTTCTCGATCTTGATGTCGGGCGCCATCTGCTGGATGCGCTTGATCAGGTCGCCGGCGAGCTTGTCGGTCTCGCGGCTGGCGGTGCCGTTGCCGATCGCGATCAGGTTGACCCCATGCTGGGCGACGAGGCGGCCCAGCGCATGCAGCGAGCCTTCCCAGTCGCAGCGCGGCTCGTGCGGATAGACGGTGTGCGTGGCCAGCACCTTGCCGGTGTCGCTCACCACCGCCACCTTCACGCCGGTGCGGATGCCCGGATCCAGGCCCATCACGACGCGCTTGCCCGCGGGCGCGGCCAGCAGCAGGTCGCGCAGGTTCTCGGCGAACACGCGGATGGCGACCTTCTCGGCCTCCTCGCGCACGCGGCCGAACAGGTCGCGCTCCAGGCTCAGCGACAGCTTGACCTTCCAAGTCCAGGCGATCGCGCGCTTGATCAGGTCGTCGCCGGCGCGCTTGCCGTGGGCCCAGCGCAGATGGCGCGCGATGCGGCCTTCGGCCACGCTCGGCTGGCCCGGGACCAGCTCCTCGTCGAGCACCAGCTTGGCATCCAGCACGTCCTGCGTGCGGCCGCGGAAGACGGCCAGCGCGCGGTGCGACGGCACCGTGCGGATCGTCTCGGCATAGTCGAAGTAGTCGCGGAACTTGGCGACGTCGGCGTTGTGCTCGTCCTTGCCGTCCATCTTCTTCGACTGCAGGATGCCCTCTTCCCACAGCCACTCGCGCAGCGCGCCCACCAGCGCGGCGTCCTCGGCCCAGCGTTCGGACAGCAGGTCGCGCACGCCGTCCAGCACCGCGAACGCGTCGGCGAAGCCGGCATCGGCGTTGATGAAGGCGCCGGCCTCCGCCAGCGGGTCGAGCGTCGGATCGGCGAACAGCCTGTCGGCCAGCGGCTCGAGGCCCGCCTCGCGGGCGATCATGCCCTTGGTGCGGCGCTTCTGCTTGAACGGCAGGTACAGGTCTTCCAGTTCCTGCTTGGTCGGCGCGGCCTCGATCGCCGCGGCGAGCGCGGGCGTGAGCTTGCCCTGCTCCTCGATGCTCTTGAGCACCGTGGCGCGGCGGTCTTCCAGTTCACGCAGGTAGGCGAGCCGCGCCTCGAGCTCGCGCAGTTGCGTGTCGTCGAGGTTGTCGGTGACTTCCTTGCGGTAGCGCGCAATGAACGGCACCGTCGCGCCACCGTCCAGCAGCGTGACCGCCGCGTTGACCTGTGCAGGGCGGACCTTCAGTTCCGCCGCGATCTGAAGAAGGATCTTTTCCAAAACTAGTGTCGAGTTGAAGGTTCTCTGGATCGGTCCCGGCGGGCCCGGCAGCGTCTTTCACCTGCCGTCGCCCCGGGACGCTCGTGCCCGTCTGGCGTCGCGAAGCGCGCGAGTTTGCCATAGCGAGCCAGGCGATCCCGACGCTCCGGGTGGGGCTTTTTCGGGATGCGATGTGCTAGGCCCCCTGCACGCCGGCGACAGGTTGTCTCTCAAGACGTAAGGTCGAGTCGCTTCGTGCCCAGGGCGCCCCGGCGAGGGCGTCTCGGCGGCCGCCCGGTGGCCTGATGGCATGCGGGTGCGCCGCTCGACCGCAGGGCGGTCGTCCGGCCCGGCCGGTTGCGAGCTGTTACGTCGATGGCTCGAAATGGGCCGAGGATCGTCGAGTCATTCCGTGAATGAAGTCACGGCCGAGCGCCGATCATCCAGGCACGCGGACAAGCCGTCCCTCCCGGCCCCGCGCGCCCTCTCCCCCGCCTCCACGAACCCTTCCATGACCGCCGTTCAAGACATCGATCCCCTCGCCCCGGGCCTGAGCGCCACCGACCGCGCCATGCTGATGGACCTGATCAAGGCGCGCGAGGCGTATTGCCTCGCCGGCCGCGGCCGCGAATACCACGCGCTCGGCAAGGCGCTGATGGTGGTGTGGCACTACATGCAGCACAAGAGCGGCACGCCCGACCTGCCCCGCACCGACTTCGGTTCCCTGGACGTCACGCTGCCGATCGACGACACGCGCGACGCGGCCAACCGCGCCCACGCGCTATCCTGGAATTTCTCGGCCACGCGCCTGCATTCCACCGAGAAGGCGGAACGCTGATCTTCCGCGGGCCGCGCACCGCGCCCCCGCTGATGTTCAGGCCCGGGCGTCGTCCAGCGCCCGCATCGCCTCGTCGATCAGCGCGTGCAGCGCGATCACCCGCTGCGGCCCGAGCGCCGCATTGAGGCCCTCCTGCGCGATGCGCCAGCGGCGCTGCGCCTGCGCCCGCTTCTCGTGCCCCGCGTCGGTGGCCTGCACCAGGCGGCTGCGCGCGTCCACCCCCGCGCCCTGGGTCACCCAGCCCGCGGCGATGAGCGGCTTGAGGTTGCGCGACAGCGTCGACGCGTCGACGTTCATCGCCTCCGCGAGATCGACCGGCCGGACCGGCCCGAGCTTGATCACGTAGCTCAGCAGCGAATACTGCGTCCCCTTCAGGCCGACCTGCCCCACCTCGGCGTCGTAGCGCTGCGCGACGCGGCGCATCAGCTGGCGCAGCTTCAGGTTGGTGCAACCCTGGGGCCTGGCGGTGGCGGGCACTTCGCGCCCCGGCTGTAAAGAAGGCGACATGGCGTCATTATAGTTGTAGCTACAATGATTGCATATGCATCAATGAAGGGAATCCCATGTCCGCCGTGCTCGCTCCCGCCGCGCCGCCGCGCCTGTCCGCCGATGAGGCCCACGCCGTCCTGCAGCAGTGGATCGCCGAGGGCGATGCCCGGGAGGAGGTCATGATGCGCGCGGGCCCCGGCGTGGCCACGCCGCAGCAATGGGCCGGCAAGAGCGGCCTGGAGCAGATGCAGGCGATGCTGGATGGCCTGCTGCCGTTCGCGCCGATCGCCCGCACGTTGGACTTCTCGCTGATCCGCGTCGCACCCGGCAAGGCGCTGTTCCAGGGCCGGCCCGGTCCGCAGCACTTCAACCCGATGGGCGGCGTGCATGGCGGCTGGTTCGCGACGCTGCTGGACTCGGCGCTCGGTTGCGCCGTCCACACGCTGATGCCCGCCGGCCGCGGCTACACCACGGCCGAGCTGAGCGTCAACTATGTGCGCGGCCTGTCGCCCAAGGTCGGCCGCGTGCGCGCCGAGGGCACGGTGCTCCACTGCGGCAAGCAGCTCGCGACCGCCGAGGCGCGCCTGTTCGGGCCCGACGGCACGCTGTTCGCGCACGCCACCACCACCTGCCTGGTGTTCGAGCTGCCCGCGGCGGGCTGAAGCCGCAGCCCGGCACCGCGTTACCGCGCGTCGTCCGTGCGAACCTGCGGACCGTCGCGTGGCGCTTCGCGGCCGGTGGCCGCCTGGGTAGGGTCGAGGCCTCGCCCCGGAGGATCCCGCCCATGCGTTCGCCCAGCCTGCCTCTCCGAATCGCCGCCCTCGCCGCCTGCGTCGCCGGCCTCGCGCTGGCGCACGTCGCCCGCGCGCAAGCCCCGGCGAGCGCGGGCGCCGCGTCGTCCGGCGACTGGCGCACGCCGGTGCAGCAGATCCTGCGCGACGTCCGGCGCATTCCGTCGCCGCCCGGCATCGAGGAGACGCGCAGCGTGCGCATCGGCGGCATCGAGCAGTGGATCTCGGTGCGTGGCCGCGACCGGCGCAACCCGATCCTGCTGTTCATCCACGGGGGCCCGGCGTCCGCCGAGATGCCGGTCAGCTGGCTGTACCAGTCCGGCTGGGAGGACTACTTCACCGTGGTGCAGTGGGACCAGCGCGGCGCCGGCAAGACCTACGTCGCCAACGACCCGGCCGTGGTCGAGCCCACGATCACTGCCGAGCGCATGATCGCCGACGGCGAGGAGCTGGTCGCCTGGCTGCGCGAGCACTACGGCAAGCGCAAGGTCTTCGTGCTGGGCCACTCCTGGGGCTCCATCATCGGCATGGAGCTGGCACGCCGCCATCCCGACTGGCTGCATGCCTACGTCGGCATGGGCCAGATGATCTACGGCCGCGACAACGAGCGCCTGGGCTGGGAGTGGGCGCTGCAGGCCGCGCGCGCCGACCACAACGACAAGGCGGTGCACGAGCTGCAGGCGCTCGCGCCGTACCCGCGCGCGGACGGCACGGTGACGGTGGCGCAGATCGTCACGCAGCGGGAGTGGGTGATCCACTACGGCGGCCTCATCTGGGGCCGCCCCGACTTCGGCTACGCGCAGGACGCCGCGAAATTCTCGCCCGACCACACGCGCAGGGAGCTGTCGCCCGAGGACGGCATCGGCGAGTCGCTGCCGCGCCTGCTGCCCGCCATGATGGCCTGGGACGTGCGCAGCCTCACGCGCCTGGACTGCCCGGTGTTCATCTTCGCCGGCCGCCACGACCATGAGACGCCGTCGCAACTGGCGGTCGACTGGCTGACCGCCCTGCACGCGCCGCGCAAGGGCCTGGTGATGTTCGAGAACTCCGCCCACATGATGGAGCTCGAAGAGCCCGGCAAGATGCTCGTCCACCTGGTGACGGACGTGCGCCCGATCGCCGAGGAGGCCGGCGACGCCGCCACCGTCGACGCGCCGGGCTGGCGCATCCGCAAGCTGCTGTAGGCTCCATTCGCCCGCCCGGATGCAAAAAAGCCCGCGGCGCGAGCCTGCGGGCTTTCTCGTGGGCGTGTCGGACCGGGACGGCCGCCCGGCCGGTTCGCGCTCAGGCCGGTCCGGGGCCGCGGCGCTCGATGTGGCGGAAGGTGATGCGGCCCTTGGTCAGGTCGTAGGGCGACAGCTCGAGCGACACCTTGTCGCCCGCCAGGATGCGGATGTGGTGCTTGCGCATCTTGCCGGACGTGTAGGCGACCAGCTCGTGGCCGTTGTCCAGCTTCACGCGGTAGCGCGAGTCCGGCAGCACGTCCTCGACCACCCCGTGCATTTCAATCAGTTCTTCTTTCGCCATTGAAAACGCTCCTGAAATTTCTGCGATGGAAGACCACCGTGCCACGCGAGGAGGTTGGCCGCGAAGCGGGAATGGCCTTCGAAGATGACATTGCACCTTGCCGCTCGTGCATGCCGGGGTGGCCGGTGCGGAGCGCATGGCGCGGGCACGGATCGCGTTGCCGCGATCGGCGCCTTGGGAACCTGGGGTGTGACCGCCGTCGGTCCGCGGCTCTCCCGCCGGGGCAAGCCGCGTACGTGCCGCAACGGACACAACCATTTATTTTACGGCTATCCCGGGCGTTTCGTCGTGTCGCCGGAAACCCGGCATCGTGGCGCCCTGTGGCGGGCGCCCCACGCTTTCAACCGCGGGAGGCGGTCGAACTGACCTTGCCCTGGGAGCAGACGTTGGCGCCGGTGACGGTCAGCTTGAGCGTGCCGCCATGCCATTCCAGCCAGTTCAGGGCCACGAATTCCTCGATCTCCGCGGCGGAGATCAGGCCGGCCTGCCGTGTGCGCAGAAGCTCCACGGCAGCCGGCAGGGCCAGGCGCAGACGTTCCTTGCGCGCCGCCTCCTGCTTGTCGGCGGCGGTGATCGGCAGCGCCTTGGGCGGCTTCATGCCGGATCCTGCTTCGCGGTGGGACCCTTGCCATCATTGAACCACTTCACAACACCGGTTTCGGTCGTCATTCTCTAAATCCTAATTTCAAGATCATGCGCAGCACATGCCAACGCAGGGCAGGTACTACGCAAGAAAATCAAACTGGAGAGTTCGACCTGGCCGAAACGCCGTTCACACGACGGCAGCCGGTGGAGTCCTTCTGGACGATGGTCTTATGTATTGCCTACCCCGACATGATACATGAGGCGGACGCGCGTTCTGGCGATGCTTCGCTCGGGAGGAACCCTGAAAGCGGCGTCAGCGCCGCAGTGCCGCGCGCAGCTGCTGGCCCAGTTCCGGGCGGTCGCGATAGGGATCCGACGGATTCGTCGCCGAGACGATCTCCTGGGCCCGCGTCGTCACCGGCGCCAGCGCCTTCGGGTGGCTGTAGATGTAGAAGCGGTCGGCCTCGAGCGCGTCGAACACGAATTGCGCCACGTCGGCGGCCGTGACGCGGCCGCTGGCGACGGCCTTCTCGATCAGGCCCTGGGCGACGCGCTGGCTGGCGGTCGCCTTGCGGCCCTGTTCCTGCGCGTCCTGCGGGCGCGCGCGCTCGCTGTGCGCGATGCCGGTGGGCACGAAATACGGGCACAGCACGTGGGCGTGCACCCGGTCGCTCACGAGCCTGAGGTCCTGGTAAAGCGTCTCGCTGAGCGCGACGACCGCGTGCTTGCTGACGTTGTAGACCCCCATGTTGGGCATGTTGACGAGACCGGCCATCGACGCGGTGTTGACGATGTGGCCCGAGTAGCCGGGGTCGGCCTTCTCGGCGGCCAGCATCATCGGCGTGAACACGCGCACGCCGTGCGCGACGCCCATCACGTTGACGCCCATCACCCAGTCCCAGTCGCGCGCGGTGTGCTCCCAGATGAGGCCGCCGGCGCCGACGCCCGCGTTGTTGAACACCAGGTGCGGCGCACCGAAGCGCGCCAGCGTGGCTGCGCCCATCGCCTCGATGTCGGCGGCGTGGCGCACGTCGCAGCGCAGCGACAGCACCGGCGCGCCGAGCGCCTGCACCTGGGAGACGGCCTCGCCGAGCGCCTCCATCATCACGTCGGCCATCACGACGTTCATGCCCTGGCGCGCCGCCAGCAGCGCGGTCTCCAGGCCGAAGCCGGACGCCGCGCCGGTGATGACGGCCGTGCGGCCCTGCCAGGTGTGGGTGGTCATGGGATGTCTCGTGGTCTCGTTGAGGGAGGCTCAGTGCGCCGCGGCGCGGCGCAGGATGGCATCGAAATCGGTGGATGCGCCGAGCTGGCCGAACGCGTCGGGGGCGCCGTCGAGGCGGCTTTCGCAGAACGCGGAGAACACCGGGGCGGGGGCCGTCTGCGCCAGCAGCGCGCCCTGGGTGACGAGCGCCAGGTCGCGCGCGAAGCGGCGCGCGTCGATCTCGTCGACACCGTTCTGCACGCGCGCCAGCAGCCGCTGCGTCGCGCGATCGAGCATCGGGTGCGCGCCCTTGGCGCCGCGCGTCTCGTGGGCCAGCGCCTCGGCGATCGGCCCCGAGCGCAGCGCGCGCAGCAGGTCCAGCGCCATGATGTTGCCGGCGCCTTCCCAGATGGAGTTCAGCGGCATCTCGCGGTAGATGCGCGCCATCACGCCTTCGCCGTGCTCCTCGACGTAGCCGTTGCCGCCCAGGCACTCCATCGCTTCCTGCGCGAGGTGGCTGCCGCGCTTGCAGACCCAGTACTTGGCCGCGGGCGTCAGCAGGCGCCGCATCAGCGCCTCGTGCTCGCGCCCGGCGGCCGGCACCGAGGCGTCCTCGCTGCCATCGACGGCGCGCGCCAGGCGCAGCGCGAGCGCGGTCGAGGCCTCGCTCTCGAGCGCCAGGTCGGCCAGCACGTTGCGCATCAGCGCGTGGTCGACGAGTCGCTTGCCGAAGGCCATGCGGTGGGTGGCGTGGTGCAGCGCGAGCGATACCGCCCCCCGCATCAGGCCGGCGGTGCCGAGCGCGCAATCCAGGCGCGTCAACGCGCCCATCGCGAGGATCTGCGGCAGGCCGCGGCCCTCCTCGCCCACGCGCCACGCGAACGCGTCGACGAACTCGACCTCCGAGCTCGCGTTGGCCTTGTTGCCCAGCTTGTCCTTCAGGCGCTGGATGCGCACCGCGTTGAGCGTGCCGTCCGGCAGCCAGCGCGGCAGGAAGAAGCAGGTCGGGCCGGCGGCCGTCTGCGCGACGACCAGGAAGGCGTCGCTCATCGGCGCCGACATGAACCACTTGTGGCCGACGAGGCGATAGCGCTCGCCCCAGGCGTCCTCGCCGTCGCGCCAGGCCTGCGTCGTGTTCGCGCGCACGTCGGAGCCGCCCTGCTTCTCCGTCATGCCCATGCCCATCGTCATCGCCGTCTTCGTCGTGGCGAGCTGGAACCGGGCGTCGTAGCGCGGGCTGGCGAGCAGGCCCGAGAACGCCTGCTGCAGCGCCGCGTTGGCGCGCAGCGCGGGCGCCACCGCGTAGGTCATCGACACCGGGCACAGCACCGAGGGCTCGAGCTCGGTGAACAGCATGAAGCCGGCCGCGCGCTCGACGTGGCTCGGGCCGCCGGCGGCCCAGGGCGAGCCGTGCAGCCCCTGATGCAGCGCCGCGCCCAGCAGCACGTGGTAGCTGGGATGGAACTCGACCTCGTCGATGCGATGGCCGAAACGGTCGTGCGCGTGCAGCACCGGCGGATGCAGGTTCGCGAGCCGCGCATGGCGCTGCATGCCGGCGCTGCCGGCCACCTTGCCCAGCGCCGAGAGCCCCTCGGTCGCCAGCGTCGGCTGGTTGAACCCGACCGCGTCGCGCAGCGCGGCGTTCGCCTCGAAGAGGTTGACGTCCTCGTACGGAGGCACCTGGTTCAGCACGGCGTGCGTGGCGCCGTGCGGCATCTGGACCGTCATGATGCGGGTCGCTCCATGTCGATGTGGAGGATGTCGTCCTCCATGTACGTCCCGCCGACCGGCGCGTAGCCGTGGCGGCCGTAGAACGCCTGCAGGTGGGCCTGGGCGCCGATGCGGTTGGGCTGGCCGGGCCAGGTCGCGTCGCAGCGGCGCAGCGCCTCGGCGATCAGCACGTGGCCCAGGCCGGTGCCGCGCTGCGACGCGTCGACGACCACGCGGCCGATCGACGGCGGGTCGAACTTCACGCCGGGGTCGCACACGCGCACGTACGCGAGCAGGGCCTGGTCCGCGCCGCGCCCCAGCAGGTGCCACGACTGGCGGTCGAGGCCGTCCGGATCGAGGTAGGCGCAGCTCTGCTCCAGCACGAAGATGCGCGCGCGCAGTGCCAGCATGTCGTATACGTCGTCGCCGCTCAGGCCCTCGAAGCGGGTCCATTGCCAGGTCAGCATCGCTTTCGTCCGGTTGGTTCGTCTCAGACGAGTTTTACCAGCTGCTTGCCCTGGTTCCTGCCCTTGAGGAGGCCGAAGAACGCCTCGGGCGCGTTCTGCAGGCCCTGCGCGACCGATTCCTTGTACTTCAGCTTGCCGCCGGCCACCAGCGTGCCGAGTTCCTTCAGCGCCTCGGGCCAGGCCTCCATGTGCTCGCTGACGATGAAGCCCTCGATCTTCATGCGGTTGACGAGGATCAGCTGCGGCATCGTCATCGGGATCGGCTCGCCGTTGTAGCCGGCGATCATCCCGCACATGGCGATGCGCGCGAACGCGTTGGCGCGCAGCATCACGGCGTCCAGCAGGTGGCCGCCGACGTTCTCGAAATAGCCGTCGATGCCGTCCGGGCAGGCCGCCTTCAGCGCGCCGCTCATCGACTTCACGTCCGGGTACGGGCGGTAGTCGAGGCACTCGTCGAAGCCGAGCTCCTCCTTGACCATGCGGCACTTGTCCGGCCCGCCGGCGATGCCCACGACGCGGCAGCCGCGCGCCTTCGCGAGCTGGCCGACCGCGCCGCCGACCGCGCCGGCCGCCGAGCTGACCACCACCGTCTCGCCCGCCTTCGGCGCGATGATCCTGACGAGGCCGTACCAGCCCGTGACGCCGGGCATGCCCACCGCGCCGAGGTAGGCCGACAGCGGCACATGGGTCGTGTCGACCTTCTGCAGCACCCCGCGCTGGCCGGCATCGACGACGGCATATTCCTGCCAGCCGCCCATGCCCACGACCTTGTCGCCGGCCTTGAAATTCGGGTTCCTCGATTCCACGACCTCGCCGGCCGTGCCGCCGATCATCACCTCGTCCAGCGGCTGCGGCGCGGCGTAGCTCTTGGCGTCGCTCATGCGGCCGCGCATGTACGGGTCGAGGCTCAGGAAGTGATGGCGCACCAGCACCTGGCCGTCCGCCAGCGGCGCGAGCGGCGTCTCGACGAGCCTTAAGTTCTCGGCGACGGGCTCGCCGGCGGGACGCGATGCGAGGAGGATCTGGCGATTGATGGTGGACATGGTGGAGTCTCCGTGGTGGTGTCGGTACGGCATGGGGTATGCGCCGACCGGTGGTTGTTCAGGAAGCGGCGTCCAGCTCGGCGCCGCGCTTCAACTTGCGCAGGAACTTGAAGGTGCCCGTGGCGTGGGCGCACAGCGCACCTCCGGCGTCGCGCACGCTGCCTTCGCAGAACGCGGTGCCCTGGGTGCCGTGCAGCAGGTGGCCCCAGGCGACCAGCCGGCCGGTGGCGGGCCGCATGAAGCTGGTCTTCATCTCGAGGGTGACGATGCCGGGCACGTCGGTGTCGTCGCGCACGCTGCGCGCTGCGTGCGCCATCACCACGTCCAGCAGCGTCATGACGACGCCTCCGTGCGCGACGGCCCATGAATTGAGCATCTCGGGACGCACCTCGAGGCTGATCTCGGCGACGCCCGAGTCGAAGCGCCACAGCTGCATGCCCAGCGTCTCGACGAACGGGATGTCGAGGGCGAACTTCAGCGGCGTGCGGCCGTCGGACATCTCAGGCCCCGTGCACGGCGCTGACGCCGCCGTCGACGGCGATCAGCTGGCCGGTGATGTGCTTGCCCGCGTCGCTGGCCAGCAGCAGCGCCGCGCCCTTCAGGTCCTCGTCGTCGCCGAGGCGGCGCAGCGGCGCGTGGCCGCGCAGGTTGTCGACGCCGACGTGCGCGAGCAGGCCCGCGGTCATCCTGCTGGGAAAGAAGCCCGGCGCCAGCGCGTTGACGTTGATGCCGTGCACGCCCCACTCGCCGGCCAGCGCGCGCGTGAAGTTCAGCACCGCCGCCTTGCTCGTGTTGTAGGCCACGGTGGTCATGCCGCCGGTGTTGCCCGACAGGCCCGCGATCGAGGCCACGTTGATGATGCGGCCGCGCTTGCGCGGGATCATGCTGGCCTTGCCCACCGCCTGCGACAACAGGAAGATCGAGCGGACGTTGAGGTTCATCACCTTGTCCCAGGCGTCGAGCGGGTGATCCTCGGCCGGCGCGCCCCAGGTGGCGCCCGCGTTGTTGACGAGGATGTCGATCGAGCCCAGCTTGGCCGCCGCCTCGTCGGCCAGGCGCTGCACCTGGGCGGGCTGGCTGGAATCGGCGGCGATCCAGTCGGCCTGCACGCCGCGCCGTTCCAGCATCGCGACGGCGGCCTCGAGCTCGCCCGCCTTGCGCGCGCTGACGACGACGCGCGCGCCGGCCTCGCCGAGCGCCTCGGCGATCTGCAGGCCCAGGCCGCGCGAGCCGCCGGTCACGAGCGCCGTGCGGCCCGTCAGGTCGAACAGCGACTGGATGCGGCGGCGCTCGGCGAACGCGGTGGTGGGGATGGCGGACGGTGCGGTCATGGGTTTCGTGGCGAGGGAATCAGAAGGCGTCCTCGGGGACGTCGCGGCAGGTGCGGTCGCGCGATTCGACGACGCGCAGCCAGGCGTCGGTCTTGGGCAGCTCGTAGCGCATGAAGTAGTCGAGCGCGGCGAGGCGGCCGACGTTGGCCGTCGCATCGCCCGCGCCGCTCTCGACGATGGCCGCACCGATGTCCAGCCACAGCCATGCGAGCATCGTATGGCCGAAGGCCTGCAGGTAGGGCGTCGCGTTCGCGAGCGCGTCTTCCGGCGTGGCGGTGGCCCAGGCCGACCGCGTGGCCGCGCCCAGGCGCTGCAGCGCCTGCGCGAGCGCGTTCGCGTGCGTCGCGTGACGCGCCTGCGGCAGCGCGCGCGCGATCGTCGCGTCGATGCGACGGGCCAGCAGCCTGAGGCCTGCGCCGCCCTGCATCACGGCCTTGCGGCCCAGCAGGTCGAGCGCCTGGATGCCGTGCGTGCCCTCGTGGATCATGTTGAGGCGGTTGTCGCGCCAGTGCTGTTCGACCGGGAAGTCGCGCGTGTAGCCGTAGCCGCCGTGGATCTGGATCGCCAGGCTGTTAGCCTCCAGCGCCCATTCGCTGGGCCAGCTCTTGGCGACCGGCGTGAGCATCTCCAGCAGCAGGCCCGCCTCGGCCGCGGACTCGGGGCTGCCGGTGCGCTGTTCGTCGACCAGCCGCGCGCAGTACAGCGCCAGGGCCATGCCGCCCTCGACATAGGCCTTCTGGGCGAGCAGCATGCGGCGGATGTCGGCGTGCTCGACGAGGCGCACCGGCGGCGCCGCGGAATCCTTGCCGCCGGCCGCGATCGGGCGGCCCTGCGTGCGCTGCTTCGCATACGCGAGGCTCGCCTCGTAGCCCGCGGCGCCCAGCATCGTCGCGCCCAGGCCGACGCCGATGCGCGCCTCGTTCATCATGTGGAACATGCAGCGCAGGCCGTCGCCCGGCTGCCCCACGAGGTAGCCGACCGCCCCGCCCTTCTCGCCGAAGTTCAGCAGCGTGTTGGTGGTGCCGCGGTAGCCCAGCTTGTGGTTCAGGCCGGCCAGGCTGACGTCGTTGCGCCCGCCCGCGAGGCGGCCGTCGGCGTCGACGCGATGCTTGGGCACGATGAACAGCGAGATGCCCTTGACGCCCGCCGGCAGCCTGCCGTCCGGGCCGGGAATCTTGGCCAGCACCAGGTGCACGATGTTGGGCGTGATCTCGTGCTCGCCGGCCGAGATCCACATCTTGTTGCCCACCAGCTTGTAGCGCGGGCCCAGCGGGTCGGATTCGAAGCCCGCGCCGTCGGGCGTCGCGCGGGTGGCGATGTCGCCCAGCGACGAGCCGGCCTGCGGCTCGCTCAGGCACATCGTGCCGAACCACTCGCCGGCGAACTCGCGCGCGGCGAAGACTTCCTGCTGCCTCGGCGTGCCGTGCGCCATCAGCAGCGCCGCGTTGCCGTGCGTCAGCATCACGTACCCGCCCATCGCGATGCAGGCCTGCGAGATGAAGGCGTTGGCGGCCTTCTCCACGGTGCAGGGAAGTTGCATGCCGCCGATCTGCGCATCCTGCGACGCGGCGATCATGCCGGTGTCCGCGTAGGCGCGCAGCGCATCGTGCGTGGCCTGCGGCAGGTGCACGCGCTCGCCATCGAAACGCGGCTCCTCGGTGTCGACGAGGCGGTTGAACGGCGCGAACTTCTCGCGCGCCAGGCGTTCGACGGTGTCGAGCACCGCGTCGAAGGTGGCACGCGAGTGGTCGGCGAAGCGCTCGCGCGCCGTCAGCTCGTCGACCTTCAGCCAGTCGTACAGCAGGAAATCGAGGGTGTCGCGAGAGCTCATGGCGTGGGTTGCACCACGGCCAGCGTGGCGCTCAGTCTGGCGACCAGCGTGCGCTGCTCGCCGAGGATGGCGAAGACGTCGGATTCCGCGAAGATCAGCGTGCGCCCGGACTTGACGACCGTGCCGACGCACGCCAGCTTGCTGCCGACCGCCGGCCGCAGCAGGCTCGTCTTCAATTCAGCGGTGATCGCCAGGCCGCCATCGCGGACGAGGCTCTGCGCCGCGGCCCCGGCGGTGTGGTCGGCCATCGCGGTGACGACCCCGGCATGCACCTGTCCCGTGTGCTGCAGGTGCCGCTGCTGCAGCAGCATCTCGGTCTCGCACCGGCCTTCGGAGACCGCAATGGGCACGACGCCAAGATCGACCATGAACGGCGCCCGGGTGAAGAAGCTGCGAACGGAGTCGAGATCGATCATGCTGTCCGAAGGCCGAAACGTTGGAACGGGAACCTCGCCGCCGCCGGCGCTCACCTGTCGAATCGAGATTCAAGGGCGCGGCGGAACCGGCTCTGCCGGGCCGCTCGCGGCCGGCCCCCTCGGGGGCAGGGAGCGCCAGCGACCGTGGGGGCTCAAAGGACTTCGAAGACGCCCGCCGCCCCCATGCCGCCGCCGATGCACATGGTGACGCATACCCGCTTCGCGCCGCGGCGCCTGCCCTCGATCAGCGCGTGGCCGGTCAGGCGCTGGCCGCTGACGCCGTACGGGTGGCCCACCGCGATCGCGCCGCCGTTGACGTTCAGGCGGTCCATCGGGATGCCCAGCGTGTCGGCGCAGTACAGGACCTGCACCGCGAACGCCTCGTTCAGTTCCCACAGGTCGATGTCAGCCACCGTGAGGCCCAGGCGCTTGAGCACCTTGGGCACGGCGTGGACCGGGCCGATGCCCATCTCGTCGGGCTCGCAGCCGGCGACGGCGAAGCCGAGGAAGCGGCCGATGGGCTTGAGGTTCCTGCGCTCGGCATACTGGCTGGAGACGACCACGCAGGCGCCGCCGCCGTCGCTGAACTGGCTGGCATTGCCGGCGCTGATCACGCCGCCGGGGACCGCGGGACGGATGTCCTTGATGCCGTCGTAGGTCGTGCCCGGGCGGATGCCCTCGTCGTTCTCGACGGTCACTTCCTTCGTGCGGATGCCGTTCTTCGGGTCGGCGACGCCGGCCGTGACCGTGATCGGCGCGATCTCGTCCTTGAACAGGCCGGCCTCGAGCGCCGCGGCGGCCTTTTGCTGGCTCGCCGCGCCGTACTGGTCCATGCGCTCGCGCGAGATCTTGTAGCGCTTGGCCACCGTCTCGGCCGTCTCCAGCATCGACATGTAGACCGCCGGCTTGTTCCGCGCGAGCCACATGTCGCGCAGCATGTAGTGGTTCATCTCCTGCTGCACGCACGAGATGCTCTCCACGCCGCCGGCCACGTAGACGTCGCCCTCGTTGGCGATCACGCGCTGCGCGGCCATCGCGATCGTCTGCAGGCCGCTGGAGCAGAAGCGGTTGACGGTGGCGCCGGCCACGCTGACGGGCAAGCCTGCGCGCAGCGCGATCTGGCGTCCGATGTTGGCGCCGGTCGCGCCTTCCGGATTGGCGCAGCCCATGAGCACGTCCTCGACTTCGGCGCCGTCGATGCCGGCGCGCTCGAGGGCCGCCTTGACGGCGTGTCCGCCCATCTCGGCGCCGTGCGTCATGTTGAAGGCACCCTTCCAGCTCTTGCAGAGCGGCGTGCGGGCGGTGGAAACGATGACGGCTTCGGTCATGTCGGAACTCCTGGATTTCTGGAAACGTTCGTTTCGAAAAGGTCAGACGCGCGTGTCGGGGGCGGGCTCGCGCTGGATCGGGGCGGGCTGCGCGGGCTCGGTCTTCCTGAACAGCTCGCGCCAGGGGCTCGCGCCCGCGGCGATCACCATTCCCAGCACGACGCCGGCCACGATGGCCACCGCGCGCTTGACGGAACCCGGCATGGCGGACGTCCTCAGCTGAAGGACCTGCCTTCCGCGGCCAGCCTGGCCAGCAGCGGCGCGGGCTGCCAGAAGGCCTGGTCGTCGGCCGGGTTCTTCGCGAACTTCTTCATCGCCTGCGCCACGTTCCACAGGCCCACGGTGTCGGCGTAGTTCATCGGGCCGCCGCGCCACAGCGGGAAGCCATACCCGGTGAGGTAGACCATGTCGATGTCGGACGCGCGCAGCGCGATGCCTTCCTCGACGATGTGCGCACCCTCGTTGACCAGCGCGTACACGAGGCGGTGCACGATCTCGTCGTCGCCGATCTTGCGCGGCGCGATGCCCAGCGCCTCGCGATGCTTGACCAGCATGTCCTCCACCAGCCTGGACGGGATCGCGTCGCGCTTGCCCGGCACGTAGTCGTACCAGCCGGCGCCGGTCTTCTGGCCGAACCGGCCCAGCTCGCACAGCAGGTCGGCCGTCTTCGAGTAGCGCTGCCCGGGCTTCTCGACGTAGCGGCGCTTGCGGATCGCCCAGCCGATGTCGTTGCCGGCCAGGTCGCCCATGCGGAACGGGCCCATCGCGAAGCCGAACTTCTCGACGGCCTTGTCCACCTGCTGCGGCGTGCAGCCTTCGTCCAGCAGGAAGCCGGCCTGGCGGCTGTACTGCTCGATCATGCGGTTGCCGATGAAGCCGTCGCACACGCCCGAGACCACGCAGGTCTTGCGGATCGCCTTGCCCAGCTTCATCACCGTCATCAGCACGTCGGGCGCCGTCTTGGCGCCGCGCACGACCTCCAGCAGCTTCATGACGTTGGCCGGGCTGAAGAAGTGCATGCCGATCACGTCCTGCGGGCGCTTCGTGAAGGCCGCGATCCTGTCCAGGTCCAGCGTGGACGTGTTCGACGCGAGGATCGCGCCCGGCTTCATCACGGCGTCGAGCTGCTCGAACACCTTCTGCTTGACGCCGATCTCCTCGAACACCGCCTCGATCGCGAGGTCGGCGTCGCGCAGGTCGTCGTAGGACAGCGTGGTCGACAGCAGCGCCATGCGCTCGGCGTACTTGTCCTCCTTGAGCTTGCCCTTCTTGACCTGCGCCTCGTAGTTCTTGCGAATGATGCCCAGGCCCTTGTCGAGCGCCTCCTGCTTCATCTCGAGCAGGACGACCGGGATGCCCGCGTTGAGGAAGTTCATCGCGATGCCGCCGCCCATGGTGCCGGCCCCGATGATGGCGACCCTGGCGATCGGGCGCACGGGCGTGTCCTCGGGGATGTCGGGCACCTTGGACGCCGCGCGCTCGGCGAAGAACGCATGGCGCAGCGCCTTGCTCTCGGGCGTGAGCATCAGCGCGGCGAAGGCCTCGCGCTCGTACTTCAGGCCGTCCTCGAACTTGGCCTTGGTGGCCTGCTCGACGCAATCGACGCAGCGCGCGGGCGCGGGGAAGTTCTTGGCCATCGCCTTGGCCGTGTTGCGCGCGAAGCCGAAGTAGGCATCGCCTTCCGGGTGCTTGCACTTGATGTCGCGCACCATCGGCAGCGGGCGCACGGCGGCAATCTCGTTGGCGAAGGCGATCGCGCTGTCCATGAAGTCGCGCTCGAACACGCGGTCGAACAGCTTCTGTCCGGGGATCAGCGCCAGCTGCTCGCTCTTGACCGGCTCGCCGCTGACGATCATGTTGAGCGCCGGCTCGACGCCGATCGCGCGCGGCAGGCGCTGCGTGCCGCCGGCGCCCGGCAGGATGCCCAGCTTGACCTCGGGCAGCGCGATGCTGGCGCCCGAGCTCGCGACGCGGTAGTGGCAGCCGAGCGCGAGCTCGAGGCCGCCGCCCATGCACACGGTGTGCACCGCGGCCACGACGGGCTTGGACGCGCCTTCGACGCGGGCGATCAGGCTCAGCAGGTTGGGTTCGGCCAGGGCCTTGGGCGAGCCGAATTCGCGGATGTCCGCGCCGCCGGAGAACGCCTTGCCGGCGCCGGTGATGACGATCGCCTTGACCGCCGGATCGTCCTCCGCCTTCTCGACGCCTTCGGCCACCGCCTTGCGGGTCTCGTGGCCCAGGCCGTTGATCGGCGGGTTGTTCAAGGTGATGACGGCGACGGCGCCGCGGACTTCGTAACTCGCACTCATGGGGCAGGTCTCCGGTTTGCGGTTCGACCGAGGGCTCGAACCGAAAATAGAACGATCGTTCGATTCTATGGCCGTTCGCGCGCACGCGACTGTCCCGGCTGCGACAGGCCGGGCGGCCGCGCCAAGGATACGCGGAGCCCGCCGGGCGTCCATGCCGGCGCGCTGGACGCGCGTCGCCCCCGGGGGCATTCGCGCCGGCCGTCTCCGAGGCCCCGTGCTGTAGAGTTCCTCACCCCGCCGACGCGACGCCGCCACCCGCCAGCGCCGCGTGCGGCCCCGGCCGTCGAACGACGGCGACAAGGCGCCGCTGCCGGCGCGAGGTACCTGCCACGATGACTCCGCGCGCCATCAAGTTCTCGGCTCTCGCCGGCCTCGCACTCGCCATCGCGCTGATCGCGCTGTCGCTGGTCAGCGGCATGCAGTCCAGTGCCATCAACGGTCCGCAAGCCCTGGGCGTGACGCCGCGCGGCGAGGTCTGGATCGGCGTCGACAAGGCGCTCTGGCGCGTGTCGGCCGAGGGCCGCTGGCTGCAGGAAACATCGGCGGCGGATCTCGGCCTGCCGGGCCCGCCCTCCAACCTCGTGCGCGAACCGGACGGCCATCTCGTGGCCACCGTGCGCGACGACCCCAGGTTGTTCGTGCTGGACGCGGCCACCGCCCATGTGACGCGCACCATCACGCCGCGCTGGCCGGAGGACCTGAGGAACAAGGGCAAGGACGCGATCAACGTGGCCTTCGCGCCCGACGGACGCATCGCGATCGCCACCGGCGGCGGCCATGCCGTCGTCCTGTTCGACGCCCAGGGACGCTTCCTGGCCCGCACCGCGCCCGGCATCTACCGTTTCACCAACGGACTGTGGTGGGCGGGCGACGTGCTGTGGACGACGGACACCAACCGCAGCACGCTGCGCCGCCTCGACGGGCGGACGCTGGCGGTGTTGCAGGCCATCGATCTGTCCAGCGTGGACGACGCCCGCTACCTGGGCCCGGCCAAGGCCATCGGCCCTGCCGATCCGACGGCGGCGATGATCCGCTTTCGCAACGGGATGATCGTGGGACGCGTGGTCATCGTGCATCCCGACGGCAGCGAGACGGCGCTGGCGGGCCCGCGCGACTTCGAGCCCACGGACGTGGACTGGAACGGGCGCACGGTGCTCGCCACCGACGGCGCGGCGATGGCCGTGCACCGCTGGTCCGTCGACGGCGAGGCGCTCTCCGATCTCGGCGACGACGAGTTCGCGAGCCGGATGCGCCAGCTCACCGCGACACGGGCCGGCCTCTGGAAGCGCCACACGCTGGCGTTGCGCACGGCCATCCCCGTCTTCATCGTCGCGTTCCTGCTGGCCCTCGTGTCGAAGCGCCGCGAGGACGCCGCGGCGCCCGCCGCCGCGCGGCTGGACCTCGCCCGGCTGGGCACGCCGCAGCCCGGGACCGCCGCGATGCTGGGCCTCGGCCTGCGCATCCTGTGGCCCCTGCCGGCGCTGCTGGCGGCCAGCCAGCTGCCACGCTGGGCGCCGGGACGCCACTGGCTGGCGACGGCGATGCCGCAGGGCACGGCGGCGCGCCTGGCGGTCGTCGCGGGACTCGTCGTCGCCTGGGCCCTCCTCGCCGTGGCCGTGGCTCGCGGGCTCAGGCGCAAGGGGCGGCTGGCCGAGTTCGAGCCGGTCATCAACGGCACGGCCCTGCGGCGGCTGCGCGCGGCCGGCGCCGACCAGTTGCCGCTGGCCGAGGGCGAGCACGTGATCGAGACCTTCATGCTGATTCGCCAGCCCGCCGACAGGCCGGGCGCGCGCCGCTTCGGGGGCCTCGGCTTCGCCCCGGCTGCCATGCGCTGGGTGGTCTGCACCAGCCGGGGCGTCCGCCTGTTCCGCGTCTCGGGCCGCTCGCAGCAGCTGGAGGACGAGTTCGCGCTGGCCGACGTGGCCGGCGTGTCGACGCAGCCGCCATCGCGCCGCGCCACCGGCTGGTCGCCGGCCTGGCTGGCGCTGCGCACCGGCCGCGGTGGCTGGCTGGCGATCACGCTGCGCGACGGCCGCACGATCGAGGGCACCGTGACCTCGCCCGTCACGCTGGCCCGCGTGGCCGCCTTCCTCGCGTCGGCACATCCCGCGCAGCCGTCGACGCCGCGTCCCGCCATGGTCCCGACGGCGACCGCCACTGCCGGGCCGGATCGCGCCGTGGCGGCCCTCGCGTCGGCCCTGCTGCCCGGCCTGGGCCAGTGGTGGCAACGGCGCGGCGGCATGGCCTTGCTCTTCTTCCTGCCCTGGGCGGTGCTGCTGCTGGCGCGCGCGATCCCGGTCGCATGGACGGTTCTGGGCACGCGCGCCGACGTGTCGACGCAGCATGTCGCACTGGTGTTCGGGATCCAGGCCGCCTACGCCGTCCTGGCCGCCTGGGACGCCTGGCAGATGGGACGCCGGCGCCAGCCCGCGACGGCCTGAGGTTCAGCCGCCCGGCTTCGCCGCGCGCGGCGTCGTCTTCGCGGGAGCATGCCCCGGCCGGGCCTGCGCGCCGCGCACGTCGAAGCTGACGCTGTCCAACGCCTCGCCCTTGGCGTCGACCAGCGCCAGCTCGTGATGTCCCGGCCACGGCGCCCACGGCAGCGGCCGCGCGGCGCCCAGGCGCTTGCCGTCCAGCCGCCACCAGGCGCCCGCGGGCACGGGCGCCACGGCCTCGAAGCGCAGGCGCTGCACGGCCGGCGGCATGTCGGGGTCGAGCGCGACGACGGACCGGTCGTCCGGCGACGCGATCAGGCGTGCCGCGCTGCCGGCCGCGCTCGCCATCGTCACGCGCGCGGTCTGCGTGCCGGCGATGAACCACTCGGTGCGCGCCGGTTCGACCTGGCCCTCGAAGGTGATCGGCTGCGCCACGAGCCCGTCCGGCGGGATGGGGGCGCCGGCCGCGGCGGCCGGCACCGCGCCGGGCTGCCAGGCGACCTGGAACAGCCCGCCCGCCGGGCCGCGCGCGTCACGCGCGTCGCGCGCCGGCGCGCCGCGCCGTGCGCTCGCGGGGCCGGGTCGCGCCGGATGCGCCTGGGGCATGTCGCTGCGCTGGAGCGCGTCCATCACCGAGCGCCATACCGGCGCGGCGCCGGTCACGCCGGAGACCGCATGCATCGGCGCACCGCTCGCGTTGCCCACCCACACGCCCACGGTGTAGCGCGCGGAGAAGCCCACGCACCAGTTGTCGCGCATGTCCTTGCTGGTCCCCGTCTTCACGGCCGACCAGTAGCGCGTGGCCAGCGCGTTGTCCAGGCCGAAGGTGGGCACGCGGGCATCGTTGTCGGCCAGGATGTCGGCGACGATGAACGACGGCGCGGCCGCCATCACGCGCGTCGCCGAGGGCGCGGCATCGGACGGCTGCAGGCGCGGTGCGCTCACGTTGCCGCCGTTGGCCAGCGCGCGGTAGGCGTTGGTGAGCGACAGCAGCGTGACCTCCGGCGAGCCGAGCGCGATGCTGTAGCCATAGAAGTCGCCCGGCTTGCGGATCGGCAGGCCCAGCGCGACCAGGCGGCGCCCGAAACGGTCGGGCGAGACCATCACGGCCGTGCGCACCGCCGGCACGTTCAGCGACGAACCGAGCGCGGTGCGCACGCTGACCGGGCCCTTGAAGTCGTGGTCGTAGTTCTGCGGGATGTACAGGCCCGAGGGCGTATGCAGGCGCGTCGGCGCGTCGTCGAGCACCGAGGCGGCCGTCAGCCAGCGCTGCTCGATCGCCTGCTCGTACAGGAAGGGCTTCAGCGTCGAGCCGGCCTGGCGCGGCGCGACGACGGCGTCGACCGCGGCCGCCTGCGACAGGTCGCCGCTGGAGCCGACCCACGCGAGCACGTCGCCGCTCGCGTTGTCCAGCACGACGACCGCGCCGTCCTCGACGTCGCGGTTGCGCAGCTGCGCGAGCTGCTCGCGCAGCGCGTCGCGCGCCCGGCGCTGCGTGCCGGCATCGAGCGTCGTGCGCAGCGTCGCCGGCCCGAGCTTTCCCCCCGGCTTCAGCAGCTGGCGTGCGAAGTGCGGCGCCAGCTGCTCGCCGGCATCCGCGGTCACCGCGGGCGGATGCGCCAGCACCAGCTCCGCGAAGCCCTGCGCCGCCACGCAGGCGTCGCCGCGCCCCTGCGCCTTGAGCACGCCGCAGGCGCGCTGGCCCACCACCGCCGGCGCCGCGTTCGGCGCGCGCAGGAGCGCGGCCGCGATGGCCGACTCCTCCGCGTCGAGCCCGGACGGCGCCTTCTGGAACAGGGACTGCGACATCGCCGCGACGCCCACCTGCTCGCCGCGGAACGGCACCAGGTTGAGCCAGGCCTCGAGGATCTGGTCCTTGCTCCAGCTGTGCTCGATGCGCAGCGCGGCCGCCGCCTGCCCGATCTTCGTGCCGACCGAGCGGCCGCCCCTGGGCAGCGCGAGCTCGGGGTCCAGCAGTCCCGCCAGCTGCATCGTGATCGTCGACGCGCCGCGGGTGCCGCCGGGCGCGGTGCGGCCGATCGCGGCCCCCGCGACCGCCTGCCAGTCCACGCCGGCATGCGACAGGAAGCGCTGGTCCTCCGACGCGATCGCCGCGGCGCGCAACGCCGGCGAGACCTGCGCCAGCGGCACCCACGCGCCACGCCGCGCGCGCATGTCGGTGCGCACCACCTGCACCGGCTGGCCGTGGCGATCGAGCAGCACTGTCTCGGAGCTGCGATAGGCCGCCTTGACCTGATCGAACGACGGGATCGCCGCATGCGCGGACACCGACGCCGCCAGCGCGAGAGCGGCCAGCGCCGCGCGCGGGTGCAAGCGGCCTGTGCGGGAGTTCACGGCTGGACCGTCCACGCCGCGTTGGGCGACTCGCCGAACATCTCCGGCGCGTACATCGCCTCCACGCGCGTCTGCGGCATGCCGAAGCGGCCCGGGTTGTTCAGCCGGAACGTGTACTCGAGGCTGAACGCGCCCTTGGGCAGGTAGCGGTAGTACGAGCGGAACGCCTCGAAGCTGCGCGCCTGGTACGCGAGCCAGCCGCGCGAGTCGTCCTTCTCGCTGCCGGTGCTGATCTGGTCGTCGTTGCCCAGTCCCGTGCCCAGCATGGACGCGCCGCCCGGGATCGGATCGTTGACGACGACCCAGGTCGCATCGGCCTGTACGTCGATGTCCAGGTGCACCCGCACCACGTCGCCGCGCGACCACGTGCCCTTGACCTTCTGTTCGACCGGCGTGATCGTCTTGGTGATGCGGTAGCCGCTGCCGAACGGCACGGTCACCGGCACCGCGGCCCGGGACGTCACGGTGACCCAGGGCTTGCCCGTGCCGTCGTGGTCGACCTGCAGGTTCGCGTCGGCCTTGTTGCCACCGATGCCGAAGCCTTCTGGCCAGCCCAGCGGCAACGCGCCGCCGGCGGGCATCTTGGACCAGTCGAGCGCGTTCGTCGCGCCCGGCACGCCGAAGCCTGCCTTGGTCGTGCCGCGCACGGGGACGGTCTCGAACTTCTTGGAGAACGCCTCCATCGCGACGCTGCCCCAGGCGTTGGCGACCGTCGTCGACCAGCGGCCGCGCTGCTGGCGCTGCAGCGTGCCGGTGACGATGCGCGGCACGTCCTCGGCCCAGTCCTTGCGATCGAGCACGGCCAGCGTCATGCGCACGCTGTTGACGTCGCCATTGCTCATGAGCCACCACCAGCTGTCGTCGCGCTCGGTGGAGAAGCCCAGGCGCGTGCCCTGCACGTTCAGGCGGGCACGCAGGATCTGCTGCGCCTCCTCCACGCGCTTGTCGTGATCCTTGATGCCGGGCAGGCGGTCGAGGATCTGCATCCAGTCGATCACCGCGCCGGTGGGCCACTGGTTCGGCAGGATCTGCACCGAGTCGAGCATGCGCGGCTGCGCCTTGCCGTCGCGGCTCAGCGCCTCGATGGCGGCGAGCTTGCGCACGTCGAGGTCGCCGTTCTTGAGGAAGGCCGGGCGCCAGAAGTCGCGGTTCACGCGGCCCTCGACGAAGCCGATCAACCCGCGCTGCAGGCTGGCCTTGGCGTCGTCGGGCAGCGCGAAGTCGTAGCCCAGGCGGGTGGCTTCGTCGCTGATGGCCAGCACGTACGCCGTCAGGCTGTCGCTGCCGTCGTGCGGGCGCCCGTTCGGAAAGTAGTTCAGCAGCCCGTCCTCGTCCTGGTACAGCGCGACCTGGCCGATCAGCGCGTGCCAGCGCGCGGTGTCGCGCAGGCCGATGGCCACGGAGGCACGCTGCTCGAAGCAGTCCCACGGATACCACGAGAAGTAGTCGCGCACGCCCGGCAGGCCGTCGCCGAGCCGGGGCTTGAGCGCCACCTCGATGCCGCCGCGCAGCTTGCCGCTGCCGTCCGCCAGGGCGTTGACCGGCGGCGCGATGGGCACGCGCAGCGACTTGTCCAGCTGCATCAGGGTGGCCTGCTGCACCGTCACCGGCACGGCCTCGGCCACCTTCTGCGCGAACTTCATGCGGTCGTGCGCACTTCCGGCATCGGCGGCGACCGTCCACGCCAGGCTGTCGACGTTGAACGGCACGTCGACGTCCCAGGCGACGTCGACCGCCGCGCCGGCCGCGATGGCCACCGCCTGCGTCGGCAGCGACCGCGCGCCCGCCGACGCCGCCAGCGACGCGTTCATGGCCGCCTTCGACGTGTTGCGCAGCGTGAACATCGCCTTGTAGTGGTCGCCCTCGCGCACCAGCGGCGGCACGCCGGAGACGATCTGCAGGTCCTGCGTGGCGGCGATCGTCGCCTGGCCGGTGCCGAACAGCGCCGACTGCGCACCCTGCACCACGTCGGCCACCGCGACGATGCGAAAGCTCGTGAGCGAGTCGTTGAGCGGTACCGCGACGACGGCCTCGCCGCGGGCATCGAGCACCACGCTCGGGTTCCACAGCAGCAGCGTGTCGAACAGCTCGCGCGTGGGGAACTGGCCGCCGCCGCCGCCGGGCGGCGCGGCCTTCTTGCCGAAGTGGCGCTTGCCGATGATCTGCATCTGCGCGGTGGCCGTCTCCACGCCGTAGTCGCGGCGGCGGATCATCGCGTCGAACAGGTCCCAGCTGTCGTTGGCTTTCAGCGAAAGCAGCGCCTCGTCGACCGCGGCCAGCGTCACCTCGGTGCCCGCGGGCGCGGGGCGGCCGTCGGGCAGCGTCACCTTGATGCGCACCTGGCTCGTGGCGCGGATCGGGTATGTGGCCTTGTCGGGCGTCACGTCCACCTTGAGCCGGTGCGCCGCGCTGCCGACCTCGATCTCCGTGATGCCGAACTTGAACGCCGGCTTCGCGAGATCGACCATCGCGGTGGGCGCCTGCCAATCCTGGCCCTCGTTGCGCCAGGCGTGCCACCACTCGACGGGCGACTTCCAGCCCCACGAGAACAGCGAGTACCACGGCACCTCGCGCACGCGGCCGCGCACGGCGAGCACCGAGACGAACACGTTGGGCGCCCATTCGGCCTTGACCGGCAGCTCGATCGTCGGATCCCGGCCGTCGAGCTCGACCTCGCGCGTCTCGACGATGCCGTTGCGCTCGATGGCCACCAGCGCGCTCGCGTGGCGGAACGGGCTGCGCACCTGGAATTTCGCGACCTGCCCCGGCTCGTAGGCGCGCTGCTCGGGCAGCACGTCCATGCGGTCGTCGTTGGCGCTGCCGAACCACACCTCCCCCGCGCGCGTCACCCACACGCTGGAGGCCGCGCGCGCGACATGGCCCTGCGCGTCCCTGGCCTGCGCGACGAGTTCGACCTGGCCCGACGCGGACAGCTCCGCCTCGCACAGCACCAGGCCGCGCGCATCGCTGGTGCCGGAACACACCTCGCCGAGATCCTCGTCCACGTTCTTGTTGTCGTAGGCGTAGAAGCCGCCGACCAGGCGCTTGCGCGCCGAGATCTGGCGGTGCACCACCGCATGCACGCTCACCGCGACACCGGCCTGCGGCTTGCCCCGCGTGTCGAGGGCCACCACCTGTGCCGGCAGCTTCTGGTGCACCGAGACCCAGTCGTCGGTGCGCACGCCCAGCACCACGCCCGAGGGCCACAGCGGCAGCGTCTGGCTCAGCGTCTGAACCTCGCCGTTGGGGTCGGCGTAGGTGGCCTGCACCAGCAGTTCCTTGGGCGCCGTGACGGGCGGCAGCCTGGCCAGCGTCACCTTGCCCGCGCCGGCCTTGTCGAGCGTGACGGGCAGCTTGTCGGCCACGAGCTTCGAGTTCGGATCGCGCTGCGACACCATGCGGTCGGCGTCGTCCTCGTCGACGTACTCCTCGCTGAACATCGCGCCGTCGGGATCGCGCGCGCCGGCGTCGGTGCTCGGAGCCTTCGGCGGATCGAAATGGAAGCCGGGCCAGCGCTGCATGGGAATGGCCCTGGACAGGTCGATGTCGCGCTCCTGCGCCGACACCTTCAGCGGCAGGCCG
Organism: Burkholderiales bacterium; assembly: GCA_019510465.1. Lineage (GTDB taxonomy): Bacteria > Pseudomonadota > Gammaproteobacteria > Burkholderiales > Burkholderiaceae_C > Scleromatobacter. The sequence goes on along the minus strand of JAEKKH010000159.1, from coordinate 13,765 downwards.
GCCGCCCCGCCGCCGTTGCCGTAGTTGACCATCACGTCCATCGTGAGCTCGCGCGGATCGACCTGCGGGCCGGCCGGCGGCACCAGGCGGCCGATCATCGCCGGCAGGCGGAACTCCTCGACGCGGAAAGACCCGGTGGACACCGGGCCGAGGCCCTCGCGGATCAGCGTGACGTCGTACACGCCCAGCTTCGCGTCCTCGGGGATCTTCCATGTCGTCTCGGCGTAGCGGCCGGAGCGCCACGCGAGCGGAAACTCGTAGTGGTCGTCGCTGCCTTCATGCTCGACGCGCAGCGTGGTCGGCAGCTCGCCCGCGTCCACCAGCGCCAGGCCGGTGAGCAGCTCGCGGCGCGCGTGGCTCTTCATCGAGATCGTCTGGCCGGCGCGCAGCAGCGTGCGGTCCATCACCGTGTGGTACAGGGGATGCGACACCTCGTCGCCGCGCCCCGACGAGTTCAGGTTGAAGCGCCACGGCTCGATGCCTTCCTGCCAGGTCGACCACACGAAAGCCATGTCGTGGCGGCCCTGCGCGTCCGTCTTGCGCGCGCTCACGAAGTAGCCCTCGGGGCGGCCCGTCTGGCCGGCCCAGCGCTCGTTGCCGGCATGCGAGCAATATTCCCAGCGCAGGCGCGGCAGCGGCTGCTCGATGCGCGCGAAGCCGGTCGCGTCGGTCTGGCCGCTCCAGACCTTCTGGCCCTGGCAGTCGGACACCTGCACCGCCGCGCCCTGCACCGGCTGGCCCTTGTCCAGCGTGGTGACCCACGCGCCGGCGTTCACGGGCGCCCACTTGAAGTGCACGGCCAGGTTGGTGACGAGCACGCCGGTGCGCACGTACATCGGCGCCTGGCGATCGAGCAGCGCCTCGCCCAGGCGCGGCGACTCGATCTCGACGACGTGGTAGCCCGGCTGCGGCAGCGGGATGCCGATCACCTCGAACGGATGCGGCTCCGTCTGGGACTCGGTCGGCAGCTTGACCAGGCGCGCGCCCGGCGCCTTGGCCAGCAGGCTCACGCTGCGGGTCTGCACCGCGTTCGGGTCCTGCGCGTTGACGTCGCTCTCGTCGGCGTCCTCGTCCTGTTCCTCCTGGGTCTTCGTGCGGCCGTGGTCCTTGGCCTGGCGGGCGGGCGCCTTCTTCGGCGGCACCGGCAGCTTGATGCCCAGCTCGCCCTCGACGGTGGACCGATCGAGCGAGGTCTCGTTGTAGCGCGCGACCCTCGCGAACCAGTCGATGATGGCGGCGTCGGCGGTGAGCGTCAGGTCGCGTGCCGGCGCGCCGCCGAGCGTCACGGCCCTCACGCCCAGCCGGCCCTCGATCTTGCGCACCGTCAACGGCAGCACGGGGTCGGCATTGAGCTCGAGGATGCCGAACGTGGCCGCCGGGAACTTGGCCAGCGGCGGCGCCTCGGCGGTGCGCGTCTTCAGCGGGAACTGGCCGGCGTTGTCCAGCCTGCGCCCGGAATCGTCCGCGAAGTCGGACGGCAGCTCGATGCGCAGGTCGGCCTTCTCGGGCAGTTGGTCCATCCATTGCACCGCCGTCACGCCCTCTTCCGACGCGTCGCCCGTCACGCTGCCCTTGTTGCGCCCGAAGAAGTAGATGAATTTCTGCAAGCCCGACTGGTGCATCTCGAGCAGGGCGTCGGAGGTCTCGCCGCGATGCTGTTCGACGTTGGGCTTGTGCGCGCCGTCCGGTCCGACCAGCGCCACCTTCTCGGCGATCCTGCGCGGCACGGGCGACGAGAACTCCAGGCGCAGCGGCCGCATCGGCAGGCAGTCCGAGCGCGAGTTCACGCGCTCGCAGGTGAAGTTCGCAGTGAACGCAGGGCGCACGGTGTAGGCCAGGCGGCGGTCGTCGGTGGACGCGACGCCGGTGCCGGTGGCGATGCCCTTGCCCCAGACCAGCGACATCTTCGACTCGGGCGCCACCGGCCGCCCGCACTGCAGCGTCACGGCACGCTCCTTCTGCGGCACGAGACCGACCGCCTTCAGGATCGCGTCGCGCGTCGCGCCGGTGATGATCCTGACCGGCACGCGCTCGCCGACGCCGGCGAACTCGCAGTATGCGTAGCGCTGGATGCTGTCGGCGGTGGCCGGGCCGTTGAGCAGCAGCGCGAAGACCTGCTCCTCCTCGATCTTCGACCAGTCGCCGGGCGCCGGGTAGGCGCGCACGATGGCGGGGCCACCAGTACCGAAGTCGAACTTCGCGCTCGCGGCGACCGCGGCGCCGCCCACCGACTTGATGCCGGGGTGCGGCGTGACGCTGCAGCGCGTGCCGGGTGGCAGGTCCTTGGCGAAGTCGTAGACCCAGGTCTTGTCGTCGACCCAGCGCCCCGTGCCACCCTGCGCCGTGTTGGGGGTGCACGTCACGTCCAGCGGCGCGGGCAGGCGCGGGTCGCCGAACTTGACCATGGACTCGCTGAACGTGGCGCGCACCTGGCGCACCAGCGCGACCTCGCCGCGCGGCGACATCGTCTTCAACGTCGCATCCGCGTTCGCCAGCAACGGCGACAACGATGCGACCAACGACAGCGAGACCTTCCGACTCCACGACACCATGTGCTCTTCCCCCTGCGCCCGTACGTCGGGCGGCTTGGGGACGGAGTCTATGTCGTCGACAGGCTGCGGCGAGAGCATCGTGAGCGAAGTCTCCCGCACCGGAACACCGTCTCACGAAAGGTCAGGGGCGTCACCGCACGGGCCGCACCGAAATCACCCCCCTCCGGCGCCCTGGCGCTCACGCGCGTCTCCCACGTTCAAGGGAGCGGCGGAAACGGGTTTGCCGGGCTGCCGAGCGCTGGGACATTTTTTGGTCATCGCCGATTTGCTGGGCACCCTGGAGCCGCCGATCAATCGCCCGCTGGCGATGCTGGCCATGCTGGCGTCGCGGGTGCGCCGGGCTGCCTTTGCCTGCGGCGGCTTGCCCGGCGCTGCGCGCCGGGCGTTCCGTTCGCGCAGGGTCTTCGGCCCATCGAGGCCGTCGGCAGCCTGCGGGCCGCGCGAACGCTTCGAAGGAGGTGTTGGCGCGCTGGCTTGCTCGTGCCACTGCATTCATCGCAGGGCACGTCGCTTGAACCGCCAGCGGGTGCCATGACGGGAAGTTGGACGAGCGCGTGACGCAAGCTCGCGTTCCCCGGACATCGGCGATGAACCTATCTTTTCGTGTAGATCTGGTCGAACACCCCGCCGTCGGCGAAATGGGTCTTCTGCGCGGTGGTCCAGCCGCCGAATGTGTCGTCGATGGAGAACAGCTTCAGCTTGGGGAACTTGCTCGCGTACTTCGCGGCCACGGCCGGATCGATCGGGCGATAGAAGTTCCTGGCCTCGATCTCCTGCGCCTCGGGCGTGTACAGGTACTCCAGGTAGGCCTGGGCGACGGCGCGCGTGCCCTTGCGGTCGACCACCTTGTCGACGATGGCCACCGGCGGCTCCGCCAGGATGCTGGAGGGCGGATAGACGACGTCGAACTTGTCGGCGCCGAATTCCTTCAGCGACAGGTAGGCCTCGTTCTCCCAGGCGAGCAGCACGTCGCCCACGCCGCGCTGCGCGAAGGTGACCGTCGATCCGCGGGCCCCCGAGTCCAGCACCGGCACGTTCTCGTACACCTTCCTGATGTAGTCGCGCGCCGTCGCGTCGCTCGCGCCCGGCAGCTTCAACGCCCAGCCATACGCCGCCAGGTAGGCCCAGCGCGCGCCGCCCGAGGTCTTCGGGTTGGCGACGACCACGCCGATGCCCGGCTTGGCGATGTCGGCCCAGTCGTGGATGCCCTTCGGGTTGCCCTTGCGCACCAGGAACACGATGGTCGAGGTGTAGGGCGTGCTGTTGTCCTTGAACTTCTTCTGCCAATCCTTGGCCAGCAGGCCCTTGTTGGCGATGGCGTCGATGTCCGAGGCCAGCGCCAGCGTGACGACGTCGGCATCCAGGCCGTCCTGCACCGCGCGCGACTGGGCGCCGGAGCCGCCGTGCGACGCATTGATCTTGAGGTCGTCGCCGGTCCTGCTCTTCCAGTATTTCGGGAAGCTCGCGTCGATGTCCTGGTAGAGCTCGCGCGTCGGGTCGTACGACACGTTGAGCAGCGTGATCTCCTTGGCGAACGAGGCGGCGGCGGTGGCGGCGAGCGCCAGGGCCACGAGCGTTCGGGAAAGGCGGGGGGTCGTCATCAGGGATCCTCTTCGGTGTGTGCGATGGCAGGTGATTCGGGCGCGACGCCCTCCAGCGTCGCTCATCGATGAGTGGATTCTGGGAATCCGGCTCGACGAAGGCAAAGAACGAAATCGCCGTTGCTTACACGGCCGACATCGCGACGCCACCCTGGCCCGCGTCGACGAGCGCGTCGAGCGGCGGCTCGCAGCCGAGCAGGCCATGCCGCTTGAGAAGCGTGCGCACCATGTTGCGGCTGACGCCCAGCTCGCGCGCCGCGCGCACCTGGTTGCCGTGCGCATGCTCGTAGGCGGCATGCACCAGGGCGCGCTCGACGCTGTCGAACAGCTCGGGGCCGCCCTCGCGCAGCAGGTCGCCGAAGAATGCGGGCAGGCGCTCGCGCACGCGCACCGGCACGGGCGCCGGCGCGGGCGGTGCCGCGCTCAGGCGTTCGTCCGGCGCGCGATAGCCGCCAAAGCCCGGGGGGCCGGCGGACGCCGGGTCGTGCACATCCCCCGCGCGGCGCGCGGCCGGCTGCAGCGGCACGAGCTTCAGGTCGTGCGACTGGATGGCATCGCCGGCGCACACGATCAGCGCGTAGTGGATGACATTCTCGAGTTCGCGGATGTTGCCCGGCCAGGTGTAGGCGCGCAGCGCGTTGGCCGCGTCGTCGCTCAGCGCGATCGCGGGGATGCCCAGGCGGCCGCAATAGACGCCGACGAAGTGCTCGGCCAGCGGCAGGATGTCGGCCTGGCGTTCGTGCAGCGACGGCAGGCGCACGCCCGCCACGCTGAGGCGGTAGTACAGGTCGGCGCGGAAGTGCTGCGCGGTGACGGCGCGCGCCAGGTCGATGTTGGTCGCGGCCACCAGGCGCACGTCGAGCGCGATCGGGCGGCGCGAGCCCAGGCGCACGACCTGGCGCTCCTGCAGCACGCGCAGCAGCTTGACCTGCAGCGCCATCGGCAGGTCGCCGATCTCGTCGAGGAACAGCGTGCCGCCGTTGGCCGCCTCGAACCAGCCGGCGCGTGCCTGCGTGGCACCGGTGAACGCGCCCGTCTCGTGGCCGAACAGCTCGGCGTCGATCAACGTCTCGCTGAATGCGCCGCAGTTGACCGCGACGAACGGCCCCGCGCGCCTGCTGGTGGCATGGATGTGGCGTGCGATCAGCTCCTTGCCGGTGCCGGTCTCGCCGGTCACCAGCACGGTGGCGTCGCTGCGCGCGAGGCGCTCCACGTGATCGAACAGCAGGCGCGACTGCGGGTCGTGGAACACGAGCGCCTTGGCCCGGATGGTCAGCGGCGCGGTGTGCGAGTCCGGCAGGGTCAGGATCTTGGCCATGACGGTTTGGTGAAGTCTCGTTGGCGGGAACGCAAAGTTAAGTGCTGTGCTGCGCCGCACCAAGCGACGACTTCGCCTGTCGATATGCGGTAAACGACGGCGCATGCCGCTCGTGCCGGTCGCCGCACGTCGACGCCTCGAATGCAGCTCCCGTCATGGCGCACGCGCTGGCGGCGGTCCAGCGCCTGGCGGCCGCGACTTGACTCACCAGGCCGGGGTCGACGCGGCGCCGGCCGGCGCCGCGACCAGCGCGGGCCGGGCGGGCGCCGACGCGGGGGCCACCGGCGTCCCGCCCGCACCCGCCAGCGCGAGCACCGCCGTCGCGGCCACCGCCACGGCCGACAGCAACCCAAAGCGCCCGACGCCGCGCGGCCGCGGCCAGTCGCGGCCCGGCTCGAGGGTGTGCCGTCCGGTGATCATCGGCCGCACGAGGCGATGGCGCTTGACGATCACATGGAACGCGATCGCCAGCAGGTGCAGCGCGACGAGCGCGATGAGCCCGTCGGCCAGCCACCGATGCCAGCCGGTGGCGCGCGCGCCCGCCACGTCGTCGACCAGGCGGTTCAGCGGCCCCGCGAACGCGATGTCGTCGTTGCCGAACAGGCCCGTGGCCGCCTGAAGCGACAGCAGCCCCAGCAGCGCGAACACCGATAGCGCGCCCAGCGGGTTGTGCCCGACGCCGCGCCAGCGCCCGCGCAGGTAGGCCAGCAGGCGCGCGGGCGTCGGCGCGAACTGCGTGAAGCGCGACGTCGCCGAGCCGACCACGCCCCACAGCGCGCGGAACACCAGCAGCCCGACGATGACCAGGCCGGCGCGGCCATGCCACGGCATCCAGGCGCCGCCGAGCTCGCCGGTGACGACGGCCACCGTCACCGCCGCCACCAGCGACCAGTGGAAGACGCGCAGCGGCAAGTCCCACAGCACGACGCTCCACGCAGACGCGGACGCGGACGCGGAGACGCCTCGGTCGGCGGCGGCACCGCGATCGACCGCCCCGAAGTCCGACGACAGGTCGGGCGAGCTCATGGCGGCCTCCTGCTCAGGAGCGCGGCTGCGAGGCCGCGCCGGCCATGCGCGGCGCACGCGGCAGCAGGTGGGCGACCGCGCTGCCGCCCTCGACTTCGTATTCCTCGCTGCCCGTCGCGCCGGCGACGTTGAAGCCCTTGGAGGCCAGCAGGTCGGCCGCCGCGCCGGCGCGCTGCGCGTGGTTGGAGACGGTGACGACCTGGCGGTCGCGCGGCAGCCAGGCGAGCTGCTTCTCCAGGTCCTCGTTCTGCACGCTGAGGAATACCGGGAAGCTGCCGTACTGGATGAACTCGGCCGGCGTGCGCAGGTCGATGAAGATCACCGAATCGGGCTTGGCGAGCAGCGCGTCGACGTCGGCCCTGGAAAGCCGCCTGGCCTTGTACTTCCAGGGCGCGGCGAGGTACTGCTGCACGCGCTTGACGGCGGCCGGGTCGGACGCCCCGCCGGCCACGTGGATGGGCGGCGCCAGCGGCGCCCCGGCTTCCTGGGCGGACGCATGCAGGGAGGCGCCGGCAAGCAGCAAGGCGGCGAGGAATCGAGGGGTGGTCATGTCGGAAGCTTCCTGGAGTGGATGACGAATGCGCAGATGCACGCGGGATGCGTGTGCAGCAAGCGTGCCAGCGCCGTTTCCCCGCCAGGCCCCGCGTCGCGGACCGAAGCCGTGCAGCGCGCGCTGCGTTTCGCGCACGCGCACGGCAGCGGCTGCTGCGATCGCAACACGGCAGGCCGTCCGCCGCGTCGCGCCGGCCAGGGCGGCGCGCATCGGAGCGCCGTCGCGACGCCGCGTTCGATCGCGCAACGCATTTGCATATCCGCGACGCGTGGCACGCGCGCTGCATCCGCCAGGCCCGAACCCCTTCTTCCCTTTTCATTCGAACGACATCGAGGAGCCTCCGTGAGCCGTCCGTCCTTCCGCCGACAACCACAAGAGCACGCCAGGATCCCGTACCACATCGCGCCCGTCGCCATCGCCGTCCTCTCGCTCGCCATGCCGCCCCAGGCGCACGCGCAGTCCGCGGCCGCGGCCAGCCCCGCCGCCAGCGCGCCCGGCGCCACCGAGCCTGCCACCGAGGCCCCGGCCCTGGACGCCGTCACCGTCCACAGCCGCAACCGCATCGAGCGCCTGCAGGACGTGCCGATCTCGGTGTCCGTCACCACCGGTGCCGAGCTCGCGCGGCTGGACGCATACGGCGTCGACGCGCTCACCCGGCGCGCCGCCAACGTGTCGTGGAACCGCGGCAACCAGCGCACCAGCAGCCTGTCGATCCGCGGCATCGGCAGGATCGGCCAGACCGAGGCGCAGGATCCCAGCGTCGGCGTGATCGTCGACGGCGTCAGCTACGCGTACAACGCGCTGACGTCCAGCTTCGACTTCGTCGACGTCGACACCGTCGAGGTCGCGCGCGGCCCGCAGGGCACGTTGCAGGGCAAGAACGCGAGCGTGGGCAGCATCACCGTCAACTACAAGCGCCCCACGTTCACGCCCACCGCCGACTACACGCTCGCCTTCTCCCAGCACAACGGCGTGCTGGGCGTCGCCGCCATCGGCGGTCCGGTGATCGACAACCTGCTCGCCTGGCGCGGGACGTTCTCCGTGAACCGCCAGCAAGGGGCGCTGGTCAACGCCAACGACCGCGACCAGACCTACACCAACGTCGACCGCGTCTCCGGCCGCGTCCAGTTCCTGCTCACGCCCACCGAGGACCTGAGCGTGCGGCTGGAGGGCGTCGTCACGCCGCGCGCCGCCGAGACCACGAACGGCGCGAGCATCAACCGTCCCAACGTCGCATCGACGTATTCGAACGGCACGCCCGTCAACATCACCAACACCAGCGAGGCCAAGCTGGCGCGCCGCTGGTTCACGCAGGACACGGGCTACACGCTGGCGGACTACTACGGAAGCCCGAACAACGATGCCCAGCGCGGCCTGGTGACGGGCAACGGCGGCGCCTCGGCCGAGCTCGACTGGAAGCTCGCCGGCGGCCACACCCTGACATCGATCACCGCGCTGGAGACCTACCACTTCAATGCCCACAACGACGACGGCACGCCGTTCGACATCACGCGCAACGCCGGTGGCTTCTGGAACGACTATCGCCAGAAGAGCGAGGAACTGCGCATCACGTCGCCCACCGGCGGCGTCGTCGACTACCAGGCCGGCCTGTTCCTGATGCACGTCAGGAACTCGGCCACCTACCGCCGGGCCTGGGGCAACGACGCCGGCGCCTGGGTTGCGTCGCCAGCGCAGTACACGACGCTGGACGCGACGGCCGCGGGCCAGCTGCTGTTGGAGAACTCGCTGGCCAACGTGTCCATGGCCTACAACTCGCCGGCCGGCGAGCAGACGATCGTCAACAAGAGCGCGGCCGTGTACGCGCAGGCGAACTGGCACCTGTCCCCCCCCTTCACCGTGACCACCGGCGCACGCCTGACCCACGAGGATCGCCGCACCACCGACAGCAGCTACGTCATCAGCAACGGCAGCGCGCCCGAGTTGAACCCGGTCTCCGTCAACGGCGTGCAGCAAGGCGGATTCGACTCGGACCCCGGCACCGGCGCATTGAAGGCGGGCAACAGCGCGGCCCAGGTCGCGCTGGCCGATTCGCTGGCGCAGAAATACTTCGGCGTGGCGACGTACGCGGCGCTGTCGGCCGCGCAGCAAAAGCAGGTCGCGGCGGCGAAATCCATCCGCCAGGCCAACGTCGGCGTGCTGTTCAACCCGGTCGTCGCCCAGCCCTTCCGCAAGAACCAGCCGGCGTTCACGCTGAGCCCCAGCTGGAAGATCAGCCCGGACGCGACGACCTACGCGTCCTACCAGCACGGCGAGAAGGCGGGGATCTCGCAGGTGGTCAACGGCATCACGGCGCTCGTGCAGGCCGAGAAGACGAATGCGTTCGAGCTGGGCCTGAAGTCGGCGCTGCTGGACAAGACGCTGATCCTGAACCTCGACGTCTACGACGTGCGCATCTCCAACTACCAGCAGGGCGTGCGCGTCGTCGATCCCTACACGACGGCGCTGAACGTCGCCGCCGGCACGCCCAACCCGACGGCCTACACCTCGGCCACCGGCAACGTGCCCAAGGTCGAGGCGCGCGGCCTGGAGATCGACGGCGTCTACGGCGGCATCCCGCGCACGACGCTGCGCTTCTCGGGCGCGTGGAACCTGGCTCGCTACAAGTCGTTCCCGAACTCGGCGCAGCCGGTGGAGAACGGCTACACGGGCGCGGCGCCGTACCAGGACCTCAGCGGCCGCACGCTGGCCGGCGCGCCGCGGCTCGCGTTCAACGTGGGCGCCGACTACCGCCAGCCGGTCACCGCCGACAAGGACGCGCACGTCAGCGCCAACGTCGCCTACTCGAGCAAGTTCAACTCGGATGTGTCGCTGTCGCAGTACGCGGTGGTCGGCGAGTCCGTGCTGGCCGACCTCGCCATCGGCGCCGGCAAGCACGACAGGAGCTTCGACGTGAGCGTGGTCGTGAAGAACCTGTTCGACAACCACACGCCGACCGCACGGACCTGGACCAGCGTCACGCCGGGCAACCCGCGCACGTTCGCCATCCAGTTCACCGGCACGCTCTGACGCGCCGGGCGCGTGCTGCTGCCGTTGCAACAGCCCGATCGGCCGGTGCTTGGCAAGCAGCAGCGGCCGGACCGGACCTGCTTCGAACGCATCGATTTCGTGTCCGGTCTCCGCCCCGAAGCTGGCGCGTGATTTGCGTGACGGGTACCCGATGGCGCCCGCAGTCCACGGCACGTTCGTCCCCTCATCGACACCGAGTCGCACCATGATCAAACCTCTCACCGCAGCCCTCCTGTCCGCCGGCTTCCTGTCGCTGGCCGTCCTGGCCACCCGCGCGCCGGCGGCCGACACGCCGGGCGCGCCCGCACTGCCGGCCGCGCACCCGGCCCTGCCGGTCCATGCCGGCGCCCTCCTCGCCGCCGCCACGCCGGCCAGCGCCGCCGTCGCGCGCGCCTGGGCCTACACGCCCGCGCAGAAGCCGGCCGTGCCGTCCGTCAAGCAGGCGGCGTGGGTCAGGACGCCGCTCGACGCCTTCGTGCTTTCGAAGCTGGAATCCAGGGGCCTGTCGCCCTCGCCCGACGCCGACCGCGCCACCTTCATCCGCCGCGCCACGCTGGATGCCTGGGGCCTGATCCCGACGCCCGAGGAGGTCCGCGCGTTCGTGAACGACAAGTCGCCCAAGGCCTACGACAAGCTCGTCGACCGCCTGCTCGCGTCGCCCCGCTACGGCGAGCGCCAGGGCCGCCGCTGGCTCGACCTGGCGCGCTACGCCGACTCCGACGGCTACAACGCCGACGGCACGCGGCCCAACATCTGGCGCTACCGCGACTACGTCATCGCGTCGTTCAACCAGGACAAGCCCTTCGACCGCTTCGTGCGCGAGCAGATCGCCGGCGACGAGCTCTGGCCCGATCGCAACGAGGCTCTGGTGGCCACCGGCTTCCTGCGCAACTTTCCCGACGAGATCAACGCGCGCGACCTGAACCTGAAGAAGCAGGAGGTCGCCAACGACCTGACCGACACCGTCAGCTCGGTGTTCCTGGGCACCACGCTGGGCTGCGCGCAGTGCCACGACCACAAGTTCGACAAGATCTCGCAGAAGGAGTACTACCAGTTCCAGGCCTTCTTCGTGAACGCCAGCTGGAACGACGACGTCAAGGCTGTCGAGGGGCCGGCCAGGGCCGAATGGCTCGCGAGGCAGGCGAAGTGGGAAGCCGCGACCAAGGACCTCCGCGACCAGCAGGATGCGCTGCTCAAGCCCGTCATCGACAAGCTGGAGTCCGACCGCCTGTCCGGCTTCGTGCCCGACACGCGCGCGTCCATCACCAGGCCCGAGGCCGAGCGCGATGCCTACGACCGCTGGATCTACCACCGCAACCTGTGGACGCTGTCCGGTCGAACGCGCAACGCGCTGGCCGACCTCAGGAAGAAGGACAAGGACGGCTACGCGACATACCAGGCCCTCGAGGAGCAGCTCAGGGCCTTCGACGCGATCAAGCCCGAGGATCCGGGCAACATCTCCACGATGAGCGAGCTCGGGCACGCCGACTCGCCGAAGACCTACGTGCTGTTCAAGGGCATCTACGACCGCCGGCTCGACGAGGTGCAGCCGGGCTTCCCGTCGCTGCTCACGAACGCGAAGCCCGAGATCGTCCCGACGGCGACCTCCTCCGGCCGCCGCACCGCAGTCGCCAACTGGCTCGTGTCGCCGGACAACCCGCTGACGGCGCGCGTGTTCGTCAACCGGCAGTGGGCGCAGGTGTTCGGCAACGGCATCGTCGAGTCGGTGAGCGATTTCGGCAAGATGGGCACGAAGCCGACGAACCCGGAGCTGCTGGACTACCTGTCGGCCGAGTTCGTCCAGGACGGCTGGAGCGTGAAGAAGCTGCAGCGCGAGATCCTGCTGTCGCATACCTACCGCCAGTCGTCCTCGCCGCGCAGCGACGCCGAGAAGATCGATCCGACCAACCAGCTGCTGTGGGCGTTCCCGCGCCAGCGGCTCGAGGCCGAGGAGATCCGCGACTCGCTGCTGCAGGCTTCGGGCCTGCTCGAGGACAGGCTCGGCGGACCCGCCGTGTTCCCGCCTCTGCCGGCCGGCACGCAGGCGCCGAACCGCAATTTCTGGATCACGTCCGACAACCCGCACGACGCGAACCGTCGCAGCGTCTACGTGTTCATCCGCCGCAACCTGCCCTACCCGCTGCTGGACACCTTCGACTGGGCCAACCCGCAGATCGTGCACAACAAGCGCGACGTGACGACGACCGCCCCGCAGGCGCTCGCGCTGATCAACAGCGAGCTCGTGTATGGCTGGTCGAAGGCGCTCGCGGGCCGCGTGATCAGGGAGCAGCCGAAAGCGGGCGATGCCGCGCGCATCGATCGCGTCTACGAGATCCTGTACGCGCGCAAGCCGGACACGTTCGAGAAGACGCGGCTGCTCGCCTTCCTGAAGACGCAGCAGGACCTGGAGGCGAGGCAACTGGCGAGCGGCAGGAAGGTGAACCTGCCGGAAGGCTACGGCGTCGCGCCCCGCCTCGAGAGCCAGGTCGACAAGCTCTACAAGGTGGCGTACGGCCGCGAGCCGGACCGCTTCGAGCAGGCCGCGCTCGTCGAGTTCATCGAGAAGCAGAAGCAGAAGGAGACGCGCTGGGCCACCGCGCCGAACCCGAACTACGACCCGGTGGCGCTCGCCGCGGCGGCCGCCGCGGCCAACGCCGCCGCCAACGCGCCGCCGCCTGACGACGGTACCGGCAGCGAGGCGGACGCCTTGAAGAACGACCCCGATGCGGCGCACGCCGCCGCCTTCGTCGACCTGGTGCACGCGCTGTCCAACGCGAACGACTTCCTCTACCGCTTCTGATCCTTTTTCCAACGGAGAACCTCATGACCCATTCCTCGCGTCGCGACTTCCTCGGCCATGCCGGCCTCGGCCTGGGCGCCGCCGCCCTCGGCGGCCTGGGCCTGCAGATCGACGTCGCCTCGGCGGCCGAGCTGGAAGACCCGCAGGCCCCGCGCCCGCCGCATTTCCCCGCCAAGGCCAGGTCGGTCATCTGGCTGCACATGGCCGGCGCGCCCAGCACGCTGGACCTGTTCGACTACAAGCCCGAGCTGGTCAGGCTGGCCGGCAAGCCGCTGCCCGACTCGTTCGCGAAGAACCTGAAGACCGCCACCGACGGCGGCGTCGGCAACCTGCTGGCCACCCGGCGCACATGGGCGCAGCATGGCGAGACCGGCGCGTGGGTGTCGGACTTCCTGCCCAACCTGGCCCGGCAGGTCGACGACATCGCCTTCCTCAAGGGCTGCAGGACCGAAGGCGCGACGCACGTCATCTCGTCGCTGAAGCTGCACACCGCGGGCCTGGTGCCGGGGCGCCCGGCCCTCGGCTCATGGGTGCAGTACGCGCTGGGTTCGGCCAACCCGGACCTGCCCGCCTTCGTCGTGCTGCCCACCGGCGTGGGCGCGGCCGGCGGCGGGCGCGGCGCGGTGATCTGGAGCTCCGGCTTCCTGCCAGCGGCCTACCAGGGCACCGCGTTCCGCAAGGGGGACTCGCCGATCCTGCACCTGGCGCCGCCCGAGGGCGTGATCGACACCGAGCAGCGCAACACGCTGGATCTCATCGCTTCACTCAACGAGCATGGCGCGATCACGCGCAGCGGCGACACCGAGCTGGCCGCGCGGGCGAAGTCCTACGAGCTGGCCTATCGCATGGAGAAGTCCGCGCCGGAGGCGGTCGACCTGAGCAAGGAGA
>JAEKKH010000359.1 GCA_019510465.1 Burkholderiales bacterium | reverse complement strand
CGAGATGTCGTAGGTGTGCATGTGGCCGGTGAAGTACGTCGCCTTGTACTGCTCGATGACGCTCCAGAACGCATCGCGCCTGGCGGTGGTGGTGGCCGTGGCATCCAGGCCCGAACCGGCGACGCCCGGCGCGTACGCGTAGGTGAACGCCAGCTTGTGGCCGAATACGAAGGAGCGCTTGGCACCCCGCCCCTGCGCGGCGGCGATGTCCGCGGCGAGCAAGGCGGTCGGAGCCGAGGTCTCCGCGCCCACCGGGTCGGTGTTGATCACGGCGAAGTGCAAGCCCAGGTAGTCGAACGAATACGATAGCCTGGACTGGTCGGTCGACAGCGCGTCGGGGCCGACGCCGGCGGCCGGGCCGTAGTTCACGTTGGCCGGCGCGACGCCCAGCACGTTGGTGAAGCGCGCGGTGTCGAGGATCAGGTCGCCCATGTTGGCGGCCCAGGCCTGCTCGTTCTCGACCTTGGCCTGCGTCTGGCCGTCGCTGTTCTTGCCGCAGGCCTTGCACTCGGTCTCGTGGTTGCCCGGCACCGGGAACACGTAGGTGCCGGTCTCGGGCAGCGGGGCCACCAGGCCGCGCCAGAACGCGTACTGGCGGTATTCCTTCATCAGGTCGGAGCCGACGATGTCGGCCGTCGTCGCGGGCGCCACCGGGCCGGCGATCGCGCTCTGCGTGGGGCTCGACGTGTAGCCGTAGTTGGCCCAGCCGTAGCCATGGATCATGTCGCCGTTGAAGAACAGCATCGTCGACTTCTGCGACTGGATCGTGCGCAGGATGCGCGTGAACGCCTTGGTGTTCTGCAGCCAGGTGGCGTCCTGGCCGGACAGCGTGGCGCCGACGCTCGCCTGGTCGTACTTGACCGGATCCTGGCGCGAATCGCCGACCGTGGAGAACGTGAGGACGACCGGCGTCGCGTCCTGGGCGTGGGCGGCGGGGACCGCCATCGCGGCGGCGATCGCCAGCAGCGCGCCATTCCTGGCTGTGTGTTGCGTCATGGTCATCTCGGCTTGTCGTCGTTGCCTCGAAGGAGCTCGCGAGGTGGACGGGATTGTCGAAACCGCCCGTGACGGTCGCGTGACGCGCGGGCGCGGGCGCCCCCGGGAAGACCCGTGGATCGCTTCGCGATCGGGGAAGCCGCGCGCCGGGCGGGGCGAAGGGCGATGCCTGCTCAGGCGGCCGGTGGGGCGACCAGCGCGGGCGGCGGCGCGGGCGGCGGCGGCGCGACGCAGCCGGCCCGGTGCTCGGCCCAGTACGCCACGTTGCCGATGATGGCGATCGAGCCCGAGACGACCGCGCTGACCGCCGTCACGCCCAGGCTCGCGAGCACCAGCGCCTCGCAGCCCTGCCCGCTGCACGAATTGAGCCGCCCCAGCACCACGGGCTGCAGCTCGATGTGATGGGTGACGAGCCGGCAGCCGGGGTCGTAGTCGTCCATCTGCACGGGCACGATCACGCAGCCGGCGCCGGCCAGGCTGGCGGCGAGCGCCGCGGCGGCGGATCGGGTGCGCATCGCGTCGCGGCTCAGGTGTCGGACCGGATGCCCAGCGACGGTGCGACGCAGGCGGCCTTGCGCTCCGTCCAGTAGACCATGTTGCCGACCACCACGACCGACCCCGAGACGACCGTGCTGACCGTGGCCAGCCCCACCGCCCCGAGCACGCACAGCGGGCCGAGGTAGTCGCCATCGCGCCGGCAGCCGTAGACGCCCTGGACCTGCACCGTCGTCAGCTCCATGCGATGGCTGGCGAGCTTGCAGTCGTCGTCGTACGACTCCCGGTCGACGGGCACGACGACGCAGCCGCCGGCCAGCAGGGCGGTGACGAGCGCGGGAACGAGGCGTGTCGGCTTCACGACGCGGAGTATCGCCGCTTCACCGTCGAGCGAGCCGCTCTTTACGGCATGCCGATGGGGAGTGGCCTGTCTCGCGCTCGAAGAAGCGCATGAAGCAGCCGGCGTCGCTAAAGCCCAGCTTGTAGGCGATGTGCTTGACGCTCAGCGTGGTGTACGCGAGCTCGCGCTGCGCCTCCAGGCACAGGTATGCATGCAGTCGCCGATCGGTCAGGCCTCGCGGATGGGGTCAGGTCTTGAAAGTTGCACGGATGGGGTCAGGTCTTGAACGTTGCGCGCTCGGACGCCTCATCCAGGCAAATACCCCGTCGCGCAACGTTCAAGACCTGACCCCATCTTCGGCCGCCTCGGCACGCAACGATTCAAGACCCGACTCCCTCAGGATGAAGGACGCCGCCCGCGGACGGCGCAAGAAGATCGCGGGTGCCCGACCACCCGCCTCGTTCCACTCGACGGACTCCGCGCATGGGGTCAGGTCTTGAACGTTGCGCGCTCGGGCGCTTCACCCAGGCAAGCACCCCGTCGCGCAACGTTCAAGACCTGACCCCATCTTCAGCCGCCTCGGCACGCAACGAGTCAAGACCCGACACCCTCAGGATGAAAGACGCCGCCCACCGGCGGCGCAAGAAGACCGCGGGTACCCGACCACCCGCCTCGTTCCACTCGACGGACTCCGCGCATGGGGTCAGGTCTTGAACGTTGCGCGCTCGGGCGCTTCACCCAGGCAGGCACCCCGTCGCGCAACGTTCAAGACCTGACCCCATCTTCGGCCGCCTCGGCATGCAACGGTTCAAGACCCGACACGCTCAGGATGAAGGACGCCGCCCGCGGACGGCGCAAGAAGACCGCGGGCGCCCGACCGCCCGCCTCGTCCCGCTCGTCGGACTCAGTGCTTCACGACGAACACCACCGCCGTGCGTGCAGGGATGTCGAACGTGCCGGAGGCCGTGTCGACCGTCGCCTGCGCCGCCCGCTTGTCGGCGGCCGAGAACGCGGCGTGCACCGGGTGCAGCTGGAACGCCTTGCCGGCCAGCGGCGGGAGGG